>JBCDKL010000151.1:0-7784 GCA_038746695.1 Pseudomonadota bacterium
AGGGCACAGTGAGGAGGCTGTGATGTTCAACACCCGCATGGGATGGGGCTGGCCCGCCCGGCTGATCCATTGGGCGAGTGCCGGACTGATCCTGTTTCTGCTCGGCCTTGGGGTCTACATGACCAATTTCGTCGATGACGTCTACGCGCAGTTCGGCCTGTTCCAGACCCATAAGAGTTGGGGGTTCGTGGCTTTTGTTCTGGGCGTGCTGCGGATTGGCTGGCGATTGGCGAACCCGTCTCCGGCGCTGCCCGAAGGGATGCCGGCGATCGAGCGATTGGCCGCAAAGGCAGGGCATCTGGCGCTCTATCTGCTGGTCATCGCCATGCCGCTGACCGGTTGGCTGACAGCATCGGCATCTCCTTTGCAGGACAGCTACGGGATCAAGAACATGGTTTTCGGATGGTTCGAGATGCCGGATCCGATCGTGCCGGGGACGCAGGCGTTGGAGGATCTGTTCTCGACCATGCATTACGTTTGCGGGATCGCGCTCACCGCGCTGATCCTCGGCCATGTGGCGGTGGCTCTGCGGCATCAATTCGTCAAGCGCGATGGGCTGTTGAGGCGGATGGTGCTCGGACGCTGACGCTGGATGTCGGAATAACCTCGAACGGCGCGCAGCTAGCGACTTACAGTGTCTCGATCCTGGACACTCTCCACCAATACGTGAGTTCTGGCCGCTAGGGACCACGACTGCCCTAGAATCCGGTTCGCAGCCGGCTCCCGCGCACATAGTCTATTCTACAGCGCTCAGAGCAACTTGAGCTCTGTTAGGACGTTAGCCCCGCCAGTGCCGTCAGAATCTCTTTCGCTTCTGGGCTGTCCCACTCAGCTTCGCCAATCAATCGGGCGATTTCGCGTCCCTGGCGGTCTAGGATGATGGTGATCGGAAGCCCCATCGCTCCGGCATCGCGGGCCAGTTCGGATTTCTTGTCGCGATAGATCGCGAGGTATTCGACCTCAATCTCTTCGAAGAACCGGTCGATCTTGTCGCGCCCGCCGCGGTCGGTCGACACTGCCATCACCGCGATATCGTCGCCCGCCACGGCCCCGGCAAGCCGGTCGATCGAGGGCATCTCGGCCCGGCAAGGCGGGCACCAAGTGGCCCAAAAGTTCATCAGGACGATCTTGCCTGACAGATCGGCCACGCTCATCGGCTGGTCATCCGCGTCGGTGAAGCTCGCGCCCATCGGGTTGAAGGCGGTCTCATGGCAGATCAGCTTTGCCATGTGATCGCCCTTCAGAGGCTCGATCGCGGCGCAAAGATCGGCATCCGCGGTGCCTGCGGTCGCTCCTCCGCCTCCTGCAACGGCAACGCTTTCCTCCCGCTGCCCTGTTGGCATCAGCAGGGCTCCTGCGATAAAGACGGCGAGAACAGCGACAGGGGCGAGGAATTTGGCGGTTTTCGTCAGCATCCGTATCTCTCGGGCAAACCAGTGGAACTCGGAATGACAGATAGCAATTCCGCGGCCGAAAATCAGCCCCCGGCTGGTGCAGGTGCGAACACGATGTGGGGAGGACGCTTCGCCGCCGGGCCCGACGCGGTGATGGAGGCGATCAACGCCTCGATCGGCTTCGACCGGCGCTTTGCCGCCGAGGATATCGCCGGAAGCAGGGCCCATGCCGCGATGCTGGCGGCGACAGGAATCATCTCCGAGCAGGATCAACGCGCCATCGATGCAGGGCTGGTGCAGATAGAAGGCGAGATTGCGCGCGGCGAATTTGTCTTCTCCGCCGCCCTGGAAGACATCCATATGAATGTCGAAGCCCGTTTGCGCGAGATCATCGGAGATCCTGCGGGGCGGTTGCACACCGGGCGGTCGCGGAACGATCAGGTGGCGACAGATTGCCGTCTTTGGGTCCGCAAAACCATTGACGAGACGGTGGCGGGTCTCACCGCCTTGATTTCTGCCCTGGTGGCGCAGGCGGAAGCTGGGGCCGATATGGTGATGCCGGGTTTCACCCATCTCCAGGCCGCCCAACCGGTCACCTGGGGCCATCACATGTTGGCCTATGCCGAGATGTTCGACCGCGACCGGGGGCGGTTTCTCGACGCTCGCGCTAGGTTGAACGAATGCCCGCTGGGGGCTGCCGCCCTGGCCGGGACCTCGTTCGCCATCGACCGCGAGAGCACAGCGGAGGCTTTGGGCTTCTTCCGCCCGACCCGGAACTCGATGGACTCGGTCTCGGATCGGGATTTTGTGATGGAGTTCCTATCGGCGGCCACAATCTGCGCGACCCATCTGAGCCGGCTCAGCGAGGAGCTGGTGATCTGGTCCTCGGCGCAATTCCGGTTCGTTACGCTGTCCGACGGGTTCACCACCGGTTCCTCGATCATGCCGCAGAAAAAGAACCCGGACGCGGCGGAGCTGATCCGCGCGAAGGTAGGGCGGATCATGGGGGCCTCGGTCGCACTGACCACGGTCATGAAAGGCCTGCCGCTGACTTTCTCGAAGGATATGCAGGAGGATAAGGAGCCTCTGTTCGACGCCGCCGATGCGCTGGCCCTCTCGCTGGCGGCGATGCAAGGGATGGTGCGCGACATGGTCCCGAACGCGCCGGAGATGCGGGCGGCGGCAGGGGCGGGGTTCGCGACTGCGACGGATCTCGCCGATTGGCTGGTCCGTGTGCTGGATCTGCCATTCCGAGAGGCGCATCACGTGACCGGGCGGATCGTCAAATCTGCGGAAGAGGCAGGCGCGGATCTGGCCGATCTGCCACTATCCACTATGCAGGGTATCGAGCCGCGGATCACCGATGCGGTCTATGACGTGCTGAGCGTCGAGGCCTCGACCGCCAGCCGCACCAGTATGGGCGGCACCGCGCCCGCGAATGTCCGGGCCGAGGTCGCAAGATGGCAAGCGGTACTTTCCGGGGAGGGCGGCTGATGGGCTACGCGTTGCGCATCATACTCGCGGTTCTGGCAGTCTCCACCCTGTCCGCTTGCGGCAAGCGGGGCGATCCGAAACCGCCCGCGCCAGACGGCCCGGCAGTCGAAAGCCCCGCCCAAGACCAAGAGGAGCCGGTAGCGGAGTGAGGGCAGCGATCCTCCCCCAACGCCGCGCCAGCCGCGCGCGCTGGATCTATCTGGCGCTGGCGCTGCTGGGGCTGGCCTTTCCGGTGCGCCGCTATACTCTCTGGCTCCTGGAACATGGGTTCGAGCTGAGGGCGATGGCGGGCGCGATGACGGCGAATGCGCTTAGCGCGGGGCTGTCTAGCACGGTCTTTATCGTGACGATGGCGACGCTGGTGTTCATAGTCGTGGAATGCCGGGCTCGGCGCGATCCGAACGGGTTGATCTGTGTGCCTTTGACGATGCTGTTTGGGGTCGCCTTCGGGCTGCCCTTTTATCTTTTTCTCCGGCTGAGGCAGCGGGACTGATGGACCATTTCACCTATCGCAGCGGGCGGCTTCATGCCGAAGATGTGCCTTTGGCCGAGATCGCGGCCGCGGTTGGCACGCCATTCTATGTCTACTCCACCGCCACGTTGGAGCGCCATTACCGGGTGTTCGATGAGGCTTTGGCAGGGATGGAGCATGTGATCTGCTATGCGATGAAGGCGAATTCCAACCTCGCCGTGATCAAAACCCTGGCGAAGATGGGCGCGGGGGCGGATGTGGTGTCCGAGGGCGAAATGCACCGCGCCCTGGCCGCAGGCGTGTCGCCCGACAAGATCGTCTTCTCGGGCGTCGGCAAGACCGAGGCCGAAATGCGTGCGGCCCTCGCAATCGGGATCCGTCAGTTCAATGTGGAAAGCGAGCCGGAGCTCGAAAGGCTGGATGCCGTCGCCCGTGCCATGGGCGCGAGGGCGCCGATCTCGCTCCGGGTGAATCCGGATGTCGATGCCCGCACCCATGCGAAGATCTCGACCGGCAAGGCTGAGAACAAGTTCGGCGTCGGGATCGACCGGGCGCCTGCGCTCTATGCCCGCGCGGCCGTGATGGAGGGGATCGAGGTCGTCGGTGTCGATGTCCATATCGGCAGCCAACTCACCGAACTGGCGCCCTATGAGGCCGCCTTCCTGAAGGTTGCCGAACTGACCGAGCACCTCCGCGCCGAGGGGCATCAGATCCGCAGGCTCGATCTCGGCGGTGGGCTGGGCATCCCCTATCAAGCCTCCAACGAGGCGCCGCCGCTGCCCTTCGATTACGGCGAGGTCATCCGGCGCACGGTCGGCCATCTCGGCTGTGAGATAGAGATCGAACCGGGCCGCTTGATCTCGGGAAATGCGGGCCTTTTGGTCTCGCAGGTCATCTATCGTAAAGAGGAAGGGCGGGTATTCCTGATCCTCGATGCGGCGATGAACGACCTAATCCGTCCGGCGATGTATGACGCTTGGCATGATGTGATCCCGGTTGTCGAGCCCGCGCCAGGCGCTCCGCTCGGCCCGGTCGATATCGTCGGCCCGGTTTGTGAGACTGGCGATACATTCGCTCAAGCCCGCGAAATGCCCCCGGTCAGCGCCGGTGAACTGGTGGCTTTCCGCTCTGCGGGAGCGTATGGCGCGGTGATGAGCTCGGAATACAACTCGCGCCCCTTGATCCCGGAGGTCATGGTGCGACAGGATCAGTTTGCTGTGATCCGTGCGCGCCCCACATATCAGGAGATGCTGGGCCGTGATACGGTTCCCGAATGGTTAACCTGATCCGCCGATGATGGCGGAACAGGCCTGAGGCGCCTGCGGGCGAGGACCCCACGAAAGGGATCATGCATGAGCCGTTTCAGCTTTCAGGGTCAGGTCCGCGGCCATAGCCGGCGATTGCGGAGGAAAGTGCGGTCCTCGGGACGCGCGCTCTGGGCCGAACGGCTGACAGCGGCGCTCTGGCCCGCGCTGACGGTGATCTGCCTTTGGCTCGCGGCGGGGCTTTTGAGCGCCTTCGATCTCGCGGGGCCGTTGGGGCACCGGATCCTTCTGGCGCTCGGTTTCCTGGCTCTGATCGCGGCGCTGGCCTATGGCTTTTGGCGCTTCCGTGTCCCGGTGCGGGCCGAGGCCGAAGCGCGGCTCGATGCCGAGATGCCGGGCCGGCCGCTCGCCACTATGGCCGACAGCCTGGCCGCGGGACGCAACACCAGGGAGGCCGAGGCGATCTGGCGCGCCCATCAGTTGCGCGCTGCCAGGGCTGCGGAGGCGCTGCGGGCCAGCCCGCCGGATCTACGCCTCTCGAGCCTCGACCGCTGGAGCTTGCGGCTGTTCGCACCCGCGCTGCTGGTTGCAGCCATGATCGGCGCGGGCGAGGGCTGGCAGGACCGTTTGCTCGCCAGCGGGCAACCGGCCCCGCTGGTACCGGCCGCCGCCGCCCCTGCCGCGCGCCAACCGGTGGCCGAGGCCTGGGTGACACCGCCCTCTTACACCGGTCGCGACACGATCTATCTGACCGCCCGAGACCAGGGCGAGACGCTTTTCCTCCCGTTCGGCTCCGAATTGACCGTCAGGATCACCGATCTGACCGGCGAACCCGGGCTTCAAGGCTCGGGTCTTGCCAGCACCGGCGGTTTCACCACGCTGGGCGGTGGTCTGGCCGAAGCAGTGACCGAGCTGACCGGCTCCGGCCTCGTGCGTGTTCTCGATGGCGAGACACTGCTCGCCGAATGGCAGATCGATGTGATCCCCGACGAAACGCCCCAGATCTCGCTGGTCGGCGCCCCGAAAACCACACTGACGCGCGCCTTGGAGTTGGAATTCGAGGCGAGCGACGATTACGGCGTCGTCTCCGCCTGGGCCGAGATCACCCCTGAGGGCGGGATCACCGATAAAGGCCTGGATCTCGAGCCGATCACCTTCGCACTGCCATTGCCGATCCGGCGCGACGGCACCGTGGTCACCGACAGTGTGATCCAGGATTTCATCGAGCATCCCTGGGCGGGCTCGCAGGTCGAGCTGATCCTGAAGGCCGAGGATGGTGCGGGTCAGATCGGTGTCTCCGAGGTGACCCGGCTGGAATTGCCCGGGCGCAATTTCTCTCATCCGCTAGCCAAGGCGCTGATCGAGCAGCGCCGCGATCTCGCGCTCGATTTTGATCAGGCGCCGCGGGTGCTCGACGTGATCCAGGCGGTCACGCGCAATCCCGACGAGATCTTTGGCGATAAGCACGGAGCTTATCTCGGAACCCGGATGCTGGTCCGGCGTCTCGCCAATGCCATCATCGAGGACCGCGTGGCGGAGGCGGCGCCTGAGACCGTGGATCTCCTCTGGGACATTGCGATCACGCTGGATGGCGGCGATTTGAGTGAGGCTCTGGCCAACCTACGCGCCGCCGAGCAGGCTCTGCGCGAGGCGCTCGAGAATGGCACGGATGAGGAGATCGCGCGCGCCATCGACCAGCTCCGCGAGGCGATGAACCAATATCTCCAGGAATTGGCCCGCCAGGCGCAGGAAAACCCGCAAGCCCAACAGCAGGGACCGCAACCGCAGAACCAGATGTCCAGCCAGGACCTGCAAGAGATGCTGAACGAGTTGCAGCGTCAGGCCGAAAGCGGGATGCGCGATCAGGCCCGCGACCTGCTCAATCAGCTCAGCCGGATGATGGAGAATCTCCAGGCCGGGCAACAGCAGGCGGGCCAGCAGGGTCAGGGGCAGCAAAGCCTGCAACAGCTCCAGGAGATGATACAGCGCCAGCGCGACCTGGCCGATCGGACTTTCGACGATCTGCGCCAGCAGCGCCGCCAGCAGCAACAGGGCCAGCAGGGTGGTGAAGGCCAGCGCGGTGAGCAAGGCCAACAGCCTGGACAGCAGCCGGGCCAGCAACGGCAGGGTCAGGGCCCAGGCCAATCCCCCGGCCAAGGCCAGCAACAGGGCGGCAATGGCCAGGGCGGCCAGCAGCAACCCGGCATGGGTCAGGATGGCAGCCTCGCCGATCAGCAGGAGGCGCTGCGCCGCGCGCTGGAAGAGCTGGCCGGTCAGATCCCCGGCGGCGAGGGCGCGGGCCAAGCGCTCGACGAGGCAGGTCGCGCCATGGGCAATGCGCGTGATGCGCTGGAGCAGGGTCAGAACGGTGAAGCTGTGCAGGATCAGATGGAGGCGCTCGACCGGTTGAACGAAGGCGCCCAGGCCTTGGCAGAAGCGATGCAGAACGGTCAGGGCGATGTTGGCGCGCAGGGCCGCGGTGATCAGCCGGGCGATGCCCGCGACCGGGCCGAGACTGATCCATTCGACCGCCCGCTTGGCGCCAATGGGTCGACCGCTGGCACGGATGTGGACGTGCCCGACCGCTCGGCGATCGACCGCGCCCGGGAGATCCTGGAAGAGCTTCGCCGCCGCTCGGCAGAGCCTGAGCGCCCGGAGATTGAACTCGACTATTTCGACCGGCTTCTCGAAAAGTTCTAAAAGCCCTTGGCGTCTCTCAAGCGCTGTTAAGGCGCTTCAGCCACGTAAAGCTGTGCAGTCCGAGGAAGGGAAAGACCTTCAGCCGTCCGAACCAAGCAGCTCCGCGAAGAATTCCCGCGCCTGGTCGATCATCCCCGCCACCGAGACGCGCAACTCGTCGATCCGAGCGCGGTAGTCGGTGATGGCCCGCTCGCTCTCCGGGCTCGCCGCGATGATCTCGTCGCCGAGTAAATAGAGGGCCGTCATCACCGAGGCCACGATAACGACCAAAAGAAAGCCGGTAAGGAACAGACCATTGCCGCGCTTGTCCTTGGCCACTCGCTTGCGGGCGCGGCGGGAGTGTTTCCGCATCATGGTCTTGCGGTTTTTCTCGACATCCGCGGGTTTGCCCTTGCCGCGAGGATCGATCTTTTCGCGCAGCGGATCGCGGGCGGGCATCTCGGGCTTCGCCTGATAGGC
>JBCDKL010000152.1:0-7769 GCA_038746695.1 Pseudomonadota bacterium
CCAGGGCGGCAATATGGTCGAGAGCGTGATCCGGCAGGTCGATCCGAATATCGCCTTTCGCGGGGTACGCGCCACTGAAGGCAAACGTCTGCGTGCCGAGCCGGTGGCGGCCCTTTATGAACAGGGACGGGTTCATCACGTGGGCTGCTTCCCTCAGCTTGAGGACCAGATGGTGCAGTTCACAGGCCGCGACAAAGCGGCGAAGAGCCCGGACCGGCTGGATGCACTGGTTTGGGCAGTGACCGATCTGATCGTGAACGAGGCGCCGGCCTGGCGGCCTGGAGTGCGCTCGCTGTGAAACGTCTGGCCTAAGCGGAATGCGCGTGCCGCGCATGCGCGGTGCCTCAGCCCCCTCCTGGCCTCCCCCGGATCCGGGGGAGGGACGCCTGTGGCGGATGGGGGCGCATCGGTCCGAATGGAGGAGCCAATGGCATTGAAATTGTTTTCCAAGGCGGCGGCTCCGGCGGAGGCGAAGGCCTCGGCAGCGGGGCCGGTGATGGCATTTCACGGCACCGGGCGGGCGGTCTGGAGCCCGCGCGATCAGGTCTCGCTGACGCGTTCGGGTTATGAGTGCAATGTAATCGCGTTCCGCTCGGTGCGGATGGTGGCCGAGGCGGCCGGTGCGATTCCCTTGGTTCTGACCGAGGACGGGAAGCGGATGGAGACGCATCCGGTGCTCGGCCTGCTCGCCCAGCCCAATCCGGGCCAGGATGGGCGCGGGTTTCTGGAACAGATTTACGGGTTTCTACTCCTTGCGGGGAATGCCTATCTGGAGGCGGCGGCGGCGGATGTCATGGGTATGCCGCGCGAGCTGCATGCCCTAAGGCCCGACCGGATTTCGGTAGTGCCGGGCGAGGATGGCTGGCCGGCGGCCTATGAGTATCGGGTCGGCAATGCCAGACATCGCTGGGAGATGGAGGAGGGGTGCCGGCCGATCCTGCATCTGAAAGCGTTCCATCCTCTGGACGATCATTACGGGATGAGCCCTCTCGCTGCCGCCGCCGCCTCATTGGATGTGCATAACGCGGCAGCGCGTTGGACCAAGGCCTTGCTGGACAATGCGGCCCGGCCTTCGGGCGCGATCGTTTTCGGGGCGAAAGATGGGGCCTCGATGAGTGAGGAGCAGTATCAACGCTTGGCTCGCGAGATCGAGGACAATCACCAGGGGGCCAGGAATGCCGGGCGGCCGATGCTGCTGGAAGGCGGATTGGACTGGCGGCCGATGGGGTATTCGCCCTCTGATATGGAGTTTCTCGAGACCAAGAATTCGGCGGCTCGGGAGATCTGCATGGCCTTTGGTGTGCCACCCATGCTGCTGGGGATCCCTGGCGACAACACTTATGCGAACTATGCCGAGGCGAACCGGGCATTTTATCGCCAAACGGTTCTGCCGCTGGTGAAAAAGACGGCTGGGGCGCTGGCCGGATGGATCGGCGAGGCGGCAGGGCAGCGCTTGCGTCTTGAGCCGGATTTGGATGCGGTCCCAGCCTTGAGTGCCGAGCGCGACGCGCTGTGGAGCCGGGTGGCGGAGGCCGATTTTCTAACCGAGGACGAGAAGCGGGCGTTGCTCGGGTTCGGTCCGAAAGCTGGGTGAAGGCGGCGCTGCAGCTGGCGGCCATGCGCCGCGGCAGCGTCGCTCCCACCCGCCAACCCCGCTCCGCCGCCCCGGCGCCTGGCCGCCGGGATGGGAGCTTTACTTCGAGGGGATTGAGATGAGGCAGATGGTGCAGAATCCGGCCTTCGGGCTGGAGACGAAATTCGTGGCCATGGGTGATCTGGCTGAGGTGACCGATGGGCGGATCCACGGTTATGCCAGTCTGTTCGGCGAGGCCGATCAGAACGGCGATGTGGTGATGCCGGGCGCCTTCGCGGCCTCGCTCGCGGCATTGGCCCGAGCCGGGCGGAAGGTGAAGTTTCTCTGGCAGCATGACCCGACCTGTCCCATCGGCGTCTGGTCCGAGGTTGCGGAGGATGGCAGGGGCTTGTTGGTCACAGGCGAGATCCTGGCAAAGGTGAGCCATGGAACGGATGCTCTGGCATTGTTGGAGGCCGGAGCGATCGACGGGCTCTCAATCGGATATCGCACTATACGCGCCGAGCCCAATCCGGAGACGGGTGGGCGCAATCTTCATGAGATCGATTTGTGGGAGGTATCGCTGGTCACGTTCCCGATGCTTCCCACTGCCCGCGCCATGCTGGGGGCCGTCGAGCCTTCGGATGTCATGGAGCTGGCCCTGGCTGAAGCGTTAAGCGTCTGAGGCCCCCTCACCGGCCCGGGAATGGGCCAGCCGACCCCCAAACTAGCAGGAGACGGGTATCATGTTGTCGACCCAATCCGCCGTCAGCCCGGAGGCCAAGGCGGCGGCTCAAGACTTTCTGAGCGGTTTCAAATCTTTCAAGGATGATGTGAGCAAGCGCATGAACGAGATGAGCACGAGGATCGAGCGGCTGGATCAGAAATCAGCCCGCCGGCCGATGCTGGAGACAGCCGCCAACGAGCGCCAGCCGCATCAGAAGGCAATGGCGTCCTATATCCGCAAGGGCGATGAAGACCCGATGAAATCGCTCGGTCTGGAGCAGAAGGGTCTGACCTCGGTGGCCGATGGCGGGTTCCTGATCGCGCCGCAAACCGCTGAAATGGTCGAGCATGTGCTGCGCTCGGGCGCGTCGCTGCGGGGCCTTGCCAAAGTGGTGAATGTGGAAAGCTCGGCCTATGACGCGCTGGTGGATCACGGCGATATGGGCTTTGACTGGGTCGCCGAGGGTGCGAGTTCTGGAGAGACCCCGGCGCCGGTGATCGACCGGATCACCATTCCGCTGCACGAGCTCTCGGCCTCTCCGGCTGCTTCGCAACGCATCCTGGACGACGCGGCCTTTGATATCGAAACCTGGTTGGCAGAGCGTATTGCCGATCGGTTCTTGCGGGCCGAATCAGACGCTTTCGTGAACGGTGATGGCGTCAACAAACCGGTAGGGTTCTTGACTAAGCCGATGGTTGCTAATGCAGGCTGGAGCTGGGGCAACATCGGTTATGTCGCCAGTGGCAATTCGGGGGATTTCGATCCGAACAATCCGGGTGATGCGCTGGTCGAGCTGATCTATTCCCTCGGTGCCGATTACCGGGCCAATGCGGCTTTCGTGATGAATTCGAAGACCGCGGGTGAAGTGCGCAAGATGAAGGATAGCCAGGGCCGGTTCCTTTGGATCGAGGGGCTGTCCGTGGATCAGCCCTCACGGTTGATCGGTTATCCGGTGCAGATCGTCGAAGACATGCCCGATATCTCTTCGGGCAGTCACGCGATCGCTTTTGGCGATTTTGGCCATGGCTATACGATTGCCGAGCGGCCGGATATCCGCTTGCTGCGCGATCCGTTTTCGGCCCGACCGAATGTTCTGTTCTTTGCCACCAAGCGGGTCGGTGGCGATGTCACCGATTACGCTGCGATCAAGACGCTGCGTTTCAGCGCAAGCTGAAGCTGAAATGTGATCCGGGCTGGATTTCATCCGGCCCGGACATTCTGCCCGTCATGGACGGGCATTAATGCGTGGGAGATAGCAGGATGATCTTGAACCAGATCGATCCCCCGGAGAACACGCCGGTCTCGCTTGCCGAGGTGAAAGCGCATATGCGGCTCAGCCATGGTTTCGCTGATGCCGATGCCGAAGACGGGCTAATTGCCTTCTATCTCGACAATGCCGTGCAGGCGGTCGAGCATCGGCTCGGCCAGGCGCTGATCGAGCGCGGTTTCGAACTGCGGGTTGGTTCATGGGACCGGCATGGGCAGTTGACCCTGCCGATCGGGCCGGTAGCGGCGATCGGTTCACTCAGCTTCTCGGTCGGCGGCGAGATGGTCGAGAGCCCGTCGGTAACGCTTTCGGTCAGTCCGGGGAGGAGCCGGCAGATTGTCTCCTCGTCGGGTGGGCTGCCACTGCCATCTGTCCCAATGAATGGCGAAGCCGTCCTGCACTTCGATGCTGGCTATGGCGAGATGCCGGCGGATGTGCCTGGGGAGCTGCGCCAAGCTGTGCTCATCTTGACGGCGCATCTTTACAGCAATCGCGGCACTAACGAGTCGGTGGCGATGCAGCCTGGAATCGAGGCGCTGATCGCCCCGCACCGGGCGATCCGGATCTGACCCGGGCCAGAGACGCGTGAGGGAGAGTGAGATGAATGCTCCGAGACTGACCCATGAATTCGTGCTGGAGCAACCGACGCAGAACCCAGATGGTGGCGGCGGGTATCAGACGATCTGGACCCCGCTCGGCACGCTTTGGGGTGCGCTCGACCCTCGTTCTGGCGGGGAGCGGTTCTCTGGCGGGCGCGAGACTTCGACAATCACGCACAGGATCACGGTGCGCAATGCGCCAATCGGCTCGCCGCAGCGACCGCAACCGGCTCAGCGGCTGCGCCGGGGAGACCGAGTCTTTGCGATCCGTGGTGTGACCGAGGAAGATGGCGAGGCGGTCTATCTCCGTCTGTTCTGTGAAGAAGGTCCTTTCCAGTGACTTATGCGCTCGCATGGCCGCTGCAGGAGGCGGTTTTCGAGGTCCTCGACGGTGATCAGAAGCTGGCCGCTCTGGTTTCGGGGATCTATGACGCCGCCCCGCAGCAAGTCTCAGACGCGGCGGAAGATGGGCTCTACGTCACCATCGGTGACGAGTTGGCCGAGGACTGGGCAACCTCAAGCGATGCGGGCGCGGTCCATACCGTATTAATCTCGGTCCACGCGCCTCGGCGCGGCTTTGCCGAGGCGAAGCGGGCGGCTGGTTTGATCTCGGATCTGATGCTGAGCGCAGCGCTTGCGCCTGCGCGGGGGCGGGTGATCCAAACTCGCTTTTTGGATGCGCGTACGGCGAGGGCCGAGAACGACGCGCTCAGGCGGATCGATCTGCGCTTCCGGCTGGCATTGGAAGACAGCTAGTCAAACAGAACGCGCCTTGACGGCGCATACGACATTCCCTCGCCCATCTGCTTGCGCAGACGGTCGAGGTGCGGGCGCCGCTGAGCGGTGTTCCGCTCTGATATCAACACTCAGAGGAGAGCGGACATGGCGGCCCAGAGAGGCAAGGACTTGCTGTTGAAGCTGGATGAGACCGGCGGCGGCAGCTTCGTGACCGTGGCGGGGTTGCGTGCCTCGCGCCTGTCCTTCAATGCGGATACGGTAGATGTGACAACCGCCGAGAGCCCGGGTGCCTGGCGCGAACTGCTGCGTGGGGCGGGGCTGCGCTCGGCGTCGATCTCGGGGTCGGGCATCTTCAAGGATGCTGCTTCGGATGCCGCTTTTCGTCGAGTGTTCTTCGATCAGGGACTGCCGGAGTTCGAGATTGTAATCCCGGATTTCGGCACGGTCAGCGGTCGCTTCCAACTCACCAGTCTTGAGTATGCAGGCAATCACGATGGTGAGGCGACTTTTGAAGTCGCCATGGTTTCCGCCGGTGCCCTGGCCTTTGCCGAGGCCGCGTGATGGTAAATCCGGCCCGCGGTGAAGTCGCTTTGGTGCTCGACGGCCAGGCTCATGCGATGCGCCTTACCCTGGGCGCGTTGGCGGAGCTCGAGGCACGGCTCGAGACCGAGAGCCTGGTGGCACTCGCAGAGAAGTTCGAGCAAGGGCGGGTATCTAGTGCCGAGTTAATTGCCTTGTTGTCGGCTGGTCTGAAAGGCGCAGGCAGCCAGGTTGCAGAAGCCGATGTCGCATCCGGTCAGATCGAGGGCGGCGCGGTGGGTGCGATGCGCGCAGGGCTTGCGCTGATCGCGGCGGCTTTTAGGTCGGAATGACCCAGCAGAGTTTGGATTGGCCCGGGCTTATGCGGCTCGGCCTTGGGCTGCTCGGCCTAGGGCCTGATCAGTTCTGGGCGATGACACCGGTAGAGCTTCGTCGTGCATTGGAAGGCGCCGGACATCTGCCGATAGGCGGACGGCCCATCGGGCGAAGCACGCTTGAGGCGCTGATGGAAGCCTATCCCGACGAGAAGGAGTAAGTGATGCGGACCGATGGATCAGCTGGATTCAGCCCCGACTTGGGCGCGGCTCTTGGCGATATGCAAGATCTAGCCGCTGGTTTCCGGGCCGAACTCGAGGCTGCAACCGGGCAAATGCGCGAGATGGACGGTGAGACTCAGCGGCTTGCCCGCTCGCTCGGTTCGTCGCTGCGGTCCGCTCTCGACAAAGCGATTTTCGGGGGCGGCAAGCTGTCGGATGTGTTCAAGGGCTTGGCGCGCGATGTCGCTGGGCGGGCCTTCGATGCGGCTCTGCGTCCGGTGCAGAATGCGATTGGCGGCGGGTTGGCTTCGCTGACCGGATCGTTGACGGGCTCGCTTGCCGGTGCTTTGGGCTTTGCAAAGGGCGGAGCGTTCACGTCTGGAAATGTCAGAGCTTTCGCATCCGGCGGGATCGTTTCGAGCCCAACACTGTTTCCGATGCGTAACGGCACTGGGTTGATGGGCGAGGCTGGACCGGAGGCAATCATGCCGCTGCGCCGCGGCGCCGATGGTCGGCTGGGCGTCGCAGCCGCTGGCGGCGGGGGAGGCACTCAGGTTGTTGTGAACATCTCGACCCCGGATCTGGCTGGATTCGAGCGATCTCGCGGGCAGGTGGCGGCTCAGTTGGCACGAGCCGTACAGCGCGGGTCGACCAGGCTTTAAGCAGAAGGGGCGGCTATGAGTTTCCATGAAATCAGATTTCCGGCAGCAATCTCGTTTGGTTCGTCGGGCGCTGTAGAGCGCCGCACCGAGATCGTGACGCTCGCAAACGGGTTCGAGGAGCGCAACGCCCCTTGGGCTCAGGCACGACGTCGCTGGGATGCCGGGTTGGGTGTGCAGACACTCGACGATCTCGACCGGATAATCCAGTTCTTCGAGGCCCGCCGGGGACGGTTGTATGGGTTCCGCTGGAAGGATTGGCTGGATTGCCGTTCCGGCACACCTTCCGCGGAGATCGGCGTTAATGATCAGGAGATCGGCACCGGAGACGGTGTAACGGTCGCCTTCCAACTCAGCAAAACCTATGCAAGCGGTGGACATGAAGTGCGTCGCGAAATTGCCAAGCCTGTAGCCGGAACAGTGCAGGTGGCAGTTGATGGCATCGCCTTGACCGAGAACACTGATTTCGTCCTCGATGCCACCACCGGTAGGGTCACTTTGACCACACCACCAGCGCAGGACGCGATCGTTACCGCCGGATTCGAGTTCGATGTTCCAGCCCGGTTCGACAGCGACATAATCGAGGTTAATCTCTCGGCATTTGAGGCGGGCGAGATCCCCTCGGTGCCGATCCTGGAGATCCGTGTCTGATGCGTAAACTTCCAAATGGACTAGCTCAGGATCTGGCGAGCGGGGTCACGACCCTGGCGCGATGTTGGAGGCTAACTAGGAGTGATGGCGTCGTGATGGGTTTCACCGATCATGACAGGGATCTGACTTTCGAGGGTGTGGTCTTCACCGCAGGCTCGGGGTTGGAGGCCGGGATAGTGGAACGCTCCACTGGTCTCAGCACCGACAGCCACGCCGTGACCGGCGCCCTCCAATCAACAGCGATAATCGAGGCTGATATTGTCCGTGGCCTCTACGACAGCGCCGAGGTGGTTCTTTGGCTCGTCGATTGGAGCGATGTAACGAAGCGGCTTCGTATTTCGACAGGTCAAATCGGCGAGATACGGCGCAGCGCGACGGCTTTTGAAGCAGAAGTCGTGGGGCTTTCGGGATGTTGTAAGCAGAGCGCGCTTGAGTGGGGGAGTGGGTGGCAATCTATCGGGTTGGCGGCGATCGCAGCC
>JBCDKL010000153.1:0-7729 GCA_038746695.1 Pseudomonadota bacterium
CCTCGATCCTGCCACAGCCCTCGCCACCCAGATCCCGGAGGCTGGGCGCGGTCTGCCCGCCTCGAGCGCCGCCAGGATCAGACTTGCCCGGGCGGTGGTGAGCGAGCCGGGCATCCTGATCCTCGACGATCCGATCTTCGAGATCGACACTGCCGCCAGACTGGCGCTAAGTCGGGTCGCCAGCCGTTTGTCCGCGACCGTCTTGATCAGCGTCCATGGCAGCATGTCGCCGATCTCCACCAGCCATCGTTTAGAGCGCCGCCAGGCCCGCTATCGCCTCGCTGAAATCCAGGCTTCCCCTGATGGGCCGGTCCCGCTGCGCCAGGTGAGTTGACAGCGCTTTGGAGCAAACGCAGGCTGCTCGCTGTTATGGCGAGCTTGTCCTCCCTGCCGCCCGGGTACCTGGCCCATGGGCATGGAACGCGGGTCGAGACCCTATTCATCGGGCGCGGGCCGATCGCGATGCATGTCTCGCAACCCAGCCTGCGCGCGGTGGAGCGGGTGGTGATCGTGCTCCATGGCCGCGAGCGCGATGCCGCGAAATATTGTGGCCAATGGGGCCGAGCCATCGCAGACCGTCCGATTCAGGCGCTGGTGCCGGAATTCGATTCAGTGCGCTTTCCGGGCTGGCGCGGGTACAATCTCGCGGGAATGCTAAATCTGGCGGACCGGCCAACCCCGCCCGAGACCTGGCTGTTCGAAACCCTGGACGAGATCAGAACCTTCGCGCATGCGCGCCATCCGGGGGCGGTGGTTGACCTGTTCGGCCATTCCGCTGGGGCGCAGCTTCTAATGCGATATGCGCTGTTCTCGCAGGCACCGGTCGACGCGACTGAGATGATCGCTGCCAATGCCGGGTGGTACACGGCGCCAAGTCTGGATGCAGTATTCCCTTACGGAGTGAACGGCGCGCCGCGCGAGGTCGATCTCGTATCCGCCCTTAGCCGCCGCCTGACCCTGCTGATCGGCGCTAAGGATACCGACCGCGCGCATCACGCGCTCCGTCGCGATCGCGGGGCCGATGCCCAGGGGCTCAGTCGCCTGTCGCGAGCTGAGTATTGTATCGCGATGGCCGAAGCGCGCGCACGAGAGCTGAGTGTGCCGACGCAATGGCGCTTGCGGGTCTTGGCTGGGGCCGGTCATTCCAACGCCGCTATGGCGGTCGGCGCGCTGAACTGGATCGAGCGGCGGGCGCGGTGATCAGACGGCCGGGTGGGCGACTGTTTCGGCTTCGTCTGCCAGGTCTGCCATGAAGACAAAGGCTGTCTCGGCGCCAGCGATCATCCGGCGTTCCGCACCGGGCTGGTCGGCGGCATCGTCCAGCCTTGTCAGCAGATCGCGCCATTGATCCGGCTGAGATCTCTGGCCGAAAAACGCCATCGGCCGTTCCTGCGGCAGACCCTGCAGCATCCGAGCGATCATCGAACGCCCGAACCGGGCGCCATGTGCGACATAGAGCGCGCCGAGCAGTTCGGCGAGGTCGAGCGACCGAAGCTCGGCTCGGAATCTGCAAGGCTCATGCGTTCTCAAATCCGCATCCAGGGCGTCGCACTCCTGGGCGAGCGACAACTGTGGATGCGCATCGCAGTCGCGGCGCGAACGCTCGATCTCGCGATAGAAGCACCGGTTGACCTCGAGACAGGCGAGGTATTCGGCCAAGGTGATCGCGGGCGCGGTCAGCTTCGAGAGCAAGGGATGCAGATGAAGCGCTTCATGCGCCGCGCGGGTCGCCTCGGCCAGGCGCTGCCGCATCATGGGTTTTTCGCGGATTTCCATCAAGTCTGACATGTGAGGATAGCTCTTAGTCGTAGGCCGAGATACTCAAGTCAGGTCGCAAGGACACGCGACGACAGTAATCAGAGTAGCCGAGCCCATAGCCAATTGCAGCCGCCAACCGAACCATTTCCGGGGCGCAATCCAGGTAATTGGTATTCTTGTTGCAACCGATGTAACCCGCATCACCGTCGAAACGATCATTGCGAAAGCCGGAGGGGTGCTGGAGTTCAGGGCGGCTCCAGTCTCGGCTTGCAGGTGAATCGGCCTTTTCGACCTCCAGAGTCACAATACTCGAGGCGCGCTGGGACATGAGCCGGCCGAACGGCAGCAGTGACCCGCGCCGCACGATACAAGGCGTCACGTGTAGGTGCAGTCGTTCCCGAACAATTGACGGCCAGCGATCATTGGTGAAGCGTCGAAACCTGCTTCTCTAGATGCGTGATCTGCGAAAATCGGGGTGTTTCTCGAGAAAGCGGCCAAACACACTTCGCCGATCAATAGTCATTCATGGGCTAAGTCATCATCGAGCCCGACGGTGCTCTCGGCCTCTGAAGCGCTTGGGTTCCTGATCTTGCCGCGAGCCCCATCTCCATCGGGAGTTGGCTGGCTCAGAAATCCTTCTTCCATTTGATCCCGACCGAGGAGCCGCTCTCCTGGCCGACCTCGGCATCGATCGAGATGTCTTCGAAGACGTCGATTTCGACGATCACCTTGCTTTCGCCGCCGGTCAGTCCCTGTTTGGCGCCGACGAAGACGCCTTCGGCGACCTCCTTGCCTGCCGCCAGTGCCGCGTTGCCATCTTCGTCCTGTTCGACGCGGAGTTGGTCGAGACCCACGGCGCCCCGCACCTGATCCAGCGTTCCCCCACCGCCATCCATCAGCGTCGCGATGCCGAGGGCCAGCTGGATCGCCTGGCTGCCCGTCAGTGCTTGGCTGGACTTGCCGAACAGCGTGCGCGGCAGCACTTCGTCCTCGGGCAGGCTGGGGGTCGACGTGAAGCTGAGCTGCGGATCCGACGCTCGGCCCGCGATATTGATCCGGCCGGTCAGGTCCGAGGTTTCGCGTTCGAAAACGATATCCAGGCGTGGGTCGATCTCCTTGCCGCCGTCGAAATCCACCCGCCCGGTGGCCAGATCAAACGCTTTGCCGATGAGGTCGAGCCGGCCCCGGACCCGCTCGACCCTGCCGGTGACGCGCGGATCGGACGCCGTGCCGCGCACCTTCAGATCGACGCCCCAGGTGCTGTCGAGTCCACGCCCGCGCACGAAGACCCGGCCCGGCGAGGAGATGTCGAGCCTGAGCGAAACATTGCTCTCGCCCGCCTCGTCCTCCGGCATCTCCTGGCCCTTGATGATCACTTCGCCCAAGTCCACAATGTTTGCCGAGGCGTTTGAGATCAGGCGAACTTCGACTGTCTCTAGGACGATATCTCCATCGACGGCCAGGGCATCCAGCGGCCCGCCGACGCTGAGGGCACCATCGATCCGGGCGGTCGCTTCGTCACGGCGGACTAGGACGGCCCTATCTATTGTGGTGGCAACCTCGATCCCCGAGGCGTCCAGCGCGACTTTGCCTTCGCTGCGCAGGCTCCCCTCGCCGCCGTCGCGGGCGGTGAGCAGAAAGCCGAGCGCGCCGCCCGGCTCGGCCTCGGTTTCCAGCGTCAGATCGGTGAGGATGGTGCCGAGATCGAGATTCTGATAGCCGCCCTCGGCGAGCTTCACCGCCCCGCCGAGCTGCGGGTCCGAGATATCGCCCGAGAGGGCGAGGTCGATATCCATCTCTCCCGTCAGAATATGCCCCGCCGCAGGCACCAAGGCCCATAGGCTGCCGATCTCACCCGCCCAGGTCACCCGCCCCTCGACCGGTCCGCTTCCCGGCACGCTCGGCACCAGGCCGGGGCGGAGCGGAAGGGCACCGGTAAAGCTGAGCGGGGCACCGAACCCGCCGGTCACTGCACCCTCCACAGCCGCGCGCCGTCCGTCCCAGGCCAGGGTCGTGCTCAGGTCAAGATCGCCTTCGACCTCCACCCCGTCGAACCTCAGCCCAGTGGCGGAGAGCGACAGATCCGCCGACCGGGCCGTGTCGAACCGCCCCTCGGCGCCGATCCTTCCGGCCAGGACCGGGGCGTCGGCGAAACGTTGCGCAAGGCTGGCGTCGAGCGCCTCGAGCAGGATATCTCCGATCAGCCTTTGGCCCGATTTGGTAATGTCTCCCGCCAAGCGCCCGCCTCGCGGCAAGGCGAGATCGAGGCCGCTGACGCGGATTGTCTGTCCCTCCGCGGTCACGTTGAGCGGGGCATTGAGCGCCAGGCTCTCGCCGCCCAGATCGACATCGAGCGTGGCGAGACGGGCGCCAAAGCGTGGTCCCTCTGCGTCGGCCTGGCCGTCGAGTTGCAGGGTGAGCGGATCATCCTCGAACTCCCCCGCGGCCTTGAGAGCGATCGCGAGATTTGGGAGCGCGCCGCGTAGCGTGATGCCTGTGGTCTCGAGTGAAAGAGGACCGGCGGCGATATTGGCGCCGTCGATTGTGACGTCGAGATTTGGCCGCCCCAGTGCATCACGGATCGCGGCGGTCAGGTCGAGACGTTCGACGCGCGCCCCATCGGTCGCCAGTTGCCGCCCGGTGACGCGCGCGTTGACTGCTTGCTGTGTGCCGCGGGGAACAAGCCTCACATCGCCGCGCAGGGCACCGGCCAGGGGTGTGCCTGCCAGCCGGCCCAAGGGGGTCAGTGATGGAATGTCGAGGTCCACGGCACCTTCGGCCAGCAGTGTCTCGGCATTCATCGTCACATCCCCGCCCGCCCGGGCGCCGAGCGCTTGGAGTTGGAGCGCGGCCAGCTCGAGCACTGGCGCTGCCCAACGGAACCGGGTTGCGAGGTCGATATCGCCGAACGGGCTGCGGGTCACAGCGAGGGCGAGGTCTCCGGCAGGTGCCGCGCCTAGGGTGATGTCATGATCGAGTGCCAGATCTCCATATTCCGTCCCGTCGAACACCGTGCCGTCCAGCCGGAAGCGGCCGTCCAGCCGTGGATCCGTGCTGCCCTCCAGAGTGATCTCACCCTCGGCCGAAGCCCGCCCGCCAAGGGCGACATCGTAGAGCGCGGTTATTGGCGACAATTCGGCGCTCCTCGCGCCATAGGTAAAGCCGCCCCGTTGCGTCTCGAGATCGAGCGCCCCCTCGGCCTCCAGCTCGAGAAGGTTCGACCTGGACCATGAGCGGGTGAGGGTCAGATGATTGCCCTCGATTCTCCCGGTCGAGCTGTGGCGCAGCGTGCCCAGAAGCTCCGGCCTGACCTGATCGAGCCTCAGTCCGGTGGCTTCGGCGGCAAGATCGAAGAGGGTCTCCTCGCCTTCATTCGACACGATCCCGGTGATGGTCAGCGCTTCAGCCTCGGCCAGCTCGTGGCGGAAGGCGGACAGGCGGGTGGTCTGGCGGGCATCCAGCCGGCCATTCCTCAGAGTGGCCGTACTCTCCACAGCCAAACCACCCTCCATGACGATGTCATAAGCCTCGGCCACAGGACGGAATTCCGGCGCATCGATCTTCAGGGTCACGGCGGCATCTGGCCCTTCCAGATCCGCCCTGCCAGCGACACCAACATTGAGGATGCCAGAGGTGAGTTCGGCAATGTCCAGGGTCAGCTCCTGCCCGGTCAGGCTGCCCGCGATGTTGATCGCAGGTGTGTCCAGCACCTGCGGCCCGATCCGGTCGAGCCTCAAGCCCAGGGTCTTGCCCGCGACGGAAAAGGTTGTGGTGGTCAGCTGCTCCACCGGCGCCTGATCGCTGCCTTCGGTGGATGCGTCGGTGGTGGCATCTGTCGAGGTCTCGGGGGGTGGAGAAGCGGCTGGGGATTGGCGGATATCGACCGCCAGGCTGGCCTCTGCTAGATCGACGGGGGCAGTCTTGAGCCCGGTCAGAGTCAGATCTCCATCCGCGGCGATCGCCCCGGGCGCGCCGGTCACGGTGCCAATGAAGCTGAGCCCATCAAAATCGACCCCTTCCACCGCACCTGCCAGCCCGCTGCGTGCCGCGAGATCCACCCGTAGATTCGCTGCTCCGGTGTTGCGGGCATAGCTGCCGGAAGCGGTTAGGTCGAGATCGGGGGCCGAAACGAAACCGCGCTCGATCAGGATCACACCGTCCGGGCCTTCCTCGGCTTTCGCCTCCAGCCGCGCCGCCTCGCCCAGCAAAGCCGAGAGATCGGGGGCCAATTGCGGACCGGGCCGGGCCGAGATTTGGGCATCCACCCTCAAAGGCCCGGCATAAGAGATCGCGGCCTCGCCATCGATATCCAGGGTTTCGGCCAGGGCCACCGCCAATGTCATGCGCCAATCCTCGGGTGGGCCGTCGGCCGCGATCCGGGCGTTCGAGGCGGCATCCTCCGGCAGGCCGCTGAGGGCGGAGATCAGGCCCGCTGGACCCTCGCGCGCATCGAGATTGAGACGCAGAGTGTTGGTGTCGAAACGCCGCTCGTAATCGAGCGATATCACGCCCTCGACCGCATCGCGGCGGGTGATCTCCAGCCGCACCGCCTGGATGTCGCCTTCATCCTGGGCTGCACCTTCCGCATCGAAAGCGATGGCATGGCCGAACACGGGTTCAGCGATGGCCACATCCTCGGCGGCCAGCCGGTCGACCCGCAGGGTCAGCGGGCTGCGCGGCCAGTCGAAAGTCAGGCCGCCCGGCTCCTCCTCCTCGGTGTCATCCGTTGCGGGTTCGACGCTGCTGACCGGGGGGCGAAGCACGCGCACCCCGCGCATGGCCAGGTTCTGGAATTCGATCTCTCCAAGCAGCAAACGGCTGGGCGACCAGCGGAAATCGAAGCTTTCTGCGGTGAACCAGACCCCCTCGCTATCTGCGATGGAGAGGCCGGTGAGAGCCGTGATGCCGTCCTCCGGCTCCTCGACCTGTTCGGCCTTGATCTCGAATTCCCCCTCGGTCGAGAGCTGGTCTAGCAGAAACTGAACCATCGAATTCTTGATGCCGAGAAAGGAAAGCTGAGCAGCCGCCGGGACTGCCAGCGCCAGGATCAGAGTAAAAGCGAGAAGCGCGCGCATCAGAAGGCCTGTCCGATCGAGAAGAACAATTGGAACGTATCATCCGCCGCTCGTCCGTTCACCGGGAAGGCGACATCGACCCGGATCGGGCCGGCTGGCGAGAAGAAGCGGAAGCCGAGACCGGCGGCGACCTGCACGCCCTCCTCGAAATCCGGGAAGCTTTCGGTCGAGACCGAGCCCGAATCGACGAAGATCACCCCGCCGAGATCGCCGAACCGGGCGCGTAACTCGCCGCCAAGCTCGAGCACGGAGCGTCCGCCGATCGGGTCGTTATTGTCGTCGAGCGGGCCGACGAAGCGCTGGGCAAAGCCCCTGACCGACCCGCCTCCGCCGGCATAGAGGCGGCGTGTCTGCGGGACTGTGTCGAGATCCTCTGACAGAATCGTGCCGACCCGGCCGCGGGCGGCCAGCACCCATGCGCCCTCGTCCGTCACATCGTAATAGGTCGAGCCGGTGAGATCGATCGAGGTGAAGCCGACCGCCTCGTCGTCGAACAGCCCTGCGAAGGGTGTCACATCGGCGCGGAAACGTTGGCCCGATGTGGGGTTCAGGAGATCGTTGGACCCGTCATAGGCGGCGAAAAGCGGCAGACCGGCGAGGAAGCTCTCGGTTTCGCCGGTATCCGTGTCGTCGATCAGGCTCGCTTCGAGCAGGCCACCCGCACCCACGGTCCAAAGGGGGGAAAGACGACGGTTGACACCGACGGTCAGGGTGGCAGTCAGGGCGTCAAACGCGTCATCCTCCTCTCGGGCCAGTTCGAAACCGGCGAGAAAATCCTGCCCGTCGCGCAGCCATTGCGGTTCGACATAGCCAAGGGTCAGGCGCTGCACCTCGAGCCCGCCTTCCAATTCCGCCGAGAAGGTCTCGTTGGCGCCATAGAGATTGCGGTGCTCGTA
>JBCDKL010000154.1:0-7697 GCA_038746695.1 Pseudomonadota bacterium
CCCGATTTCCGTTTTTTGGCCCCGCGCCCCTTCCCTCCACCCCACTTTCTCAAACCCCAAACCCCCCGCCCCCCCCCGCCACCGCCGGGGGGGGCCCTGGCCCCGGCCGGGGGGGGGGGGCGGCCCCGCGACCGGCGCCTTCGGCTTGATCCCGGTCGCAGTCAGGCGGGGATCGGACTGTGATCAGTTCAAGGAAGCGCCGCAGGGGCTGGTGGAGTACCAGCTAAATTATACGAATGGCGGGGCCGGCAGGCGCACGATCGGCGGCTTCGGTCTGAGTCCCGTCGCAGTTGGGTGAGGTGTTGGAATGGGGGCGCAGGCGTCTCCAAGGTCCGTCTCAGCCCTGGGCTCAAACGCCGAGATGCCGCTCCAGGATTTCCGGCGTCTTTGCGATCTCGGCACGGGTCAGAGTGACAGCGGCGCGGCCGTTTTCGAGGATCAGGGCGCGGTCGGCCATGTCGCGGATTGCATCGATCCTCTGTTCGACCAGGACCACCGCCACGCCCTCTTCCTTCATTCTGAGCGACACCGCTCGGATCTGAGCGATCATGCTGGGCTGCAGCCCCTCGGTCGGCTCGTCGAGCAACAGCACCCGGGGGCCGAGGCAGAGCGCCCGGGCCGTCGCGAGCATCTGCTGTTCGCCACCCGAGAGCGTGTCCGCCCGCTGGCCGAGCCTCGGCGCCAGGGGTGGGAACAGCTCGAGCATCTCGCGGCGCACCGTCTCGGCCCCTTGCCGGTGCATCAACGCGACCGAGAGATTTTCGGCCACGCTCAGCGCCCCAAACAGCCGCCGTCCCTGGGGCACATAGCCGATCCGGCGCCCCGGAACGTGATGCGCGGGCAGGGTCGAGATCACTTCGCCATCCAGCCGGACCTCGCCCGCGCTCGGCCGCACAAGCCCCATGATCGCCTTCAAGAGCGTGGTCTTCCCCGCTCCATTTCGGCCGAGCACGCAGGTGATCTCGCCCGCCGCGGCGCGCAACGCCACGTCGCGCAGGATCACCGCATCGCCGTAACCCGCCTGGAGCCCGGTGACCTCCAGCATCAATTCGCCCCCAGATAGGCCGCCTGGACAGCCCTGTCGGCGCGGATCTCGGCAGGCGGCCCCTCGGCCAGTACCTCGCCGAGATTGAGCACAGTGATCCGGTCGGCCAGTTCCATCACAACGCCCATATTATGCTCGATCAGCAAAATCGTAGTCTCGCCCGCCATGGCGCGGATCAGGGCGTTGAACCGGGCGATCTCGGCCTCGGCCAGGCCCTGGGTCGGCTCGTCCAGGATCAAGAGCCTGGGGGATTGGGCCAGCCCCATGGCGATCTCCAAAAGCCGCTGATGGCCATAGGAAAGATCGCCCGCCAAAGCGTAAGCCCGGTCCGCCAGACCCACCCGGTCGAGCGCCCTCTCGATCCCAGTCCCGGTGCGGTCGCGCAGGGCCAGGGCGATGTTCTCGGCCAGCGTCAACCGGGCGAAAACCGAGGTGATCTGGAACGTATAGGCCATGCCCCGCGCAATCCGCGCATGGGCGGGCAGGCGCGAGATATCCTCGCCCAGAAACCGCACCTGGCCCGAGGACGCCGCGACCCGGCCCGAGATCAGCCCCACCAGAGTGGATTTGCCCGCACCATTGGGGCCGATCAGCGCGCGGATCTCACCTGGAGGGACGCTCAGCGCCACATCGCGCACCGCCGTCACACCGCCAAAATGGCGGGTGAGCCCGGCGGTCTCGAGAATCATGGCAGCCACCGCGCCGCCCTTTGCCTGATCTCTCCCATGATCCCGGCCCGGGCGAACAGGACCAGAAGGACCAGCGCGACGCCCACCACGATCAGATAGGCGGTGGTCACCCCGCTGGAGAGATCGATCAGATAGAACATGAAGAGCGTGCCGACGAAGGGCCCCAGCACGGTGCCCGCCCCGCCCAGCAGCACCCAGAGCAATGGCAGGATCGAGTATTGCACAGCGGCGAAACTGGCCCCGACATAGCCGAAGAGCAGCCCATAGAGCGCCCCCGCCGCCCCGGCCAGGCCGCCCGAGATCACGAAAGCCGCGAATTTATAGCGCCAGGTGTCATAGCCGAGCATCCTGGTCCGCTCCTCATTCTCGCGGATCGCGACCAGGACATGGCCGAAGGGCGAGGTGACCAGCCAGAGCGTGAGGCCGAGCGCCAGCGAGAACGCCGCCCACGCGATCAGATATCGCGGGCCCTCGGCGCTGAGCTCCAGCCCGGCGATCGCCCGTGTGGCCTCGGCGATCACGAAACCCTCGTCGCCGCGGGTGACTTCGCCGAAATAGAGCACCGTGAGATAGCCCGCCTGTGCGAACATCAGCGTGACGATCATCAATTGCACGCCGGAAGTGCGCAGCGCCAAAAGACCGGCTCCGGCCGAAACGGCCAGCGCCGCCGCCAGCCCGGCGATCAGTGCCGCGGCCCCGCCCCAGCCCCAGAGCTGGGCGCTGAGCCCCATCCCATACATGCCCGCCGCGAAAAACAGCGCATGGCCCAGCGAGAGCAGCCCCGCATAGCCGAACATCACATTGTATCCCATGGCAAAGACGCTCAGCACCATGACCCGGGCCAGCACCCCGTGGTGATAGGGCGGCAGCAGGAAATGCAACGCCAGAAGCAGCAGCGCCAGCCCGCCATGCAGCGCCCAGATCCGGCTCATGCGGCGCGCCCGAACAGGCCTTGCGGGCGGAACACCAGGACCATGGCAACCAGCAGCGTCGAGAGGATCTTGGCCAGTGTCGGCGAGAAGAAGACCGAGACGACCCCATCGGTCAGCCCGATCAGCACCGCCGCCAGCAACGTGCCGCGCAGGCTGCCCAGCCCGCCAATGATCACAACGATAAAGGCGAGGAGCAGAGGCTCGGCCCCCATCAGATAATGCGCCTGCTGGATCGGCACGATCAGAACGGCGGCGAGGGCCGCCAGCCCTGCGCCCAGGCCGAAGACGGCGGCATAGACCCGCTCGACCGGGATGCCGAAGGCGGTGGCCATCTCGCGGTCGAGCTGCGTGGCCCGCATCACCAACCCTGCCTTCGTGCGGGCGAGAAACAGCCAGAGCGCGGTGAGGATCGCCGCCGCCGCGACAATCACGAAAAGCTTGTAGCTGGTGGTGCCGAAGCCCCATGGATAAACCACCTCGCCCGCCTCGATCCAGGGCAATGCGATCCGTTCGTTAAACGGCGGGGCGACGGGGCGGGCCTCGGGCCCATAGGTCATCAGCACCGTCTGTTGCAGGATATAAAGAAGCCCGATCGTGGCGACGATGGTCGCCTCGGGGTCATACTCCACCCGTTTGAGAATGGTCAGATCGGCCAGGGCCGCCAGGCTGCCGACCAGCAGGGGTGCGATCACCAGGGCAGCAACGAAGCCCAGGACCGGGGCTCCGGCCAATTGGGTCGAGACCATCCAGGCCAGGACCGCGCCCAGCATATAGAACTCGCCATGGGCGACATTGACCACCCGCATCACGCCGAAGACCAGGCTGAGCCCAACTGCCGTCAGCGCCAGAACCGCAGCCTGCACCGCGCCTTCGATCAGAGCCAGGACAAGATGGGGGCCGAATTCCAAGGCTTCAGAGCCGCTCGGCCCGTCGGTCAGATCGGTTCATCGCCCCCATCTCCCCACAATCCATCCTGTGCCTGAGCGTAGCCGCCCCCCGCCCAGCCGCCAAGGACATATTGCGGGCGCGAACCGCGAGAGCGGCCCACGCGCCGCACCGCGATGTCCAAAGGACGGCGCCCGATGATCGTGGGTGCATGCAGCCTTGGTCCAACGCCGTATCGCGAGGGCGCCTTGCCGGGTAGGCTCCAACACTTCTCGCCATAGCGCCTACCGATCCGACCACAGATGAGCGCGTCTGAACCGGCGCACCCATGGTGCGACGGTCGAGACCGGCGAGCCGGCAGGCCCTCAGAACGGCCGGGTCGTGTAATCCACCGCGTCGGGATAGAACGTGTCGGCAATCGAGGTGGTATGCGCGTGCACCAGCTTTCCGCCTTCGACCCGGCTGATATACTGGTGCCCGAAGACCTGATGGGTCTTGCCGTTGAACACTTTGGCGCCTTGGGGATGTTCCATGCTTTCGGGGATAATCGACATCGCCTCGGTCGCCTCGATCAGCTTGGCCCGGTCGGCCGGACCGGCATAGCCCGAGGCCTCCATCGCCGCTTTGACGATGTAAAGCGTCTCCCAGCAGCCGAACATATGGGCATAGGTGCTCACATCCGCCCCGTCCGAGGTGCTGGCACCGTTCGCATCCACGCCCACCGCCGTCCGATAGG
This sequence comes from Pseudomonadota bacterium, assembly GCA_038746695.1. GTDB lineage: Bacteria > Pseudomonadota > Alphaproteobacteria > Rhodobacterales > Rhodobacteraceae > Thermohalobaculum. Next base: position 4,288 of record JBCDKL010000154.1, read on the forward strand.
CCTCGTCATGGGCCAGAAGGCCCGGCACATGGTTGCGCGGCATCCCCTCCCAGAGATAAGTCCCCTCGAGGAATTCCAGCCCCGGCGAGGCGATATCCACCGCTTCGAGACTGTCGATAAAGCCGAAAATCTCGGGACGGCTCGGCCCGAAGAACTCGCCCATCTCCTTCACGAAGGTCAGAACGCCCGGGCCGACCATGACGTGATAGACCACCTCGGTCTCGCGCGGGATCTGCGGGAAATAGCGGGTGAACGAGGTCTCGGTCGGCGGGATCGCGATTTTGGCGATCACCTCGCCACCCTGGCGTGCCATCGCCTCGGTAAAGAAATCCCGGTGGTCATGGCCGAAGGCGAAATCGGGGAAAATCATCGTGACCTTCTTGCCCAGATTGTCCGAGACATAGGGCGCCATCGCCTGCACCTGGCTGCGCACATCGGTGATGCCCGGTTGCAATGTATACCGGTTGAGCATGCCCGAAGCCACGTGATGCCCCTCGGACACCACGTAATAGGGCAGTTTCAGCTCGCCCGCCCGCGGAGCCGAGCCGATCACCACATGGGAAAACAACGTCCCGAAGGCGATGTCGCAGCCATGGAGATTGGCGAATTTCTCCAAGACTTCCGCCCCGCGCTTGGGGTCGGTGCCGTCATCTTCGGCGATGATCTGGATCTCGCGGCCATTGATCCCGCCCTCGGCATTTATCTTGGCCGCCGCCGCTTCGGTCACCCGGCCATACCAGCGGCCATAGGCGGCACCGATCCCGGTCTGATGCTGTTGGAAGCCGATCTTGATCGGGCCGGAGGATTGAGACTGTGCCAGCCGCGCCGTCAAGGGCAGGGCCGCCCCGGCAGCCAGCCCGCCCAGTGCCATGCGCCGGGTCAGCGGGCTGCTGGCGGCGGTTTTCAGGGCCGTGGTTTTACGGGCCGAAAGCTTGCTTGTGTCTTGGGTCGGTTTGGCATCGGTCATCGCGCGGGCTCCCCCTCCTGAGATCTGTCGCGGACAGCTTGGGCGGGGCGGTCCGATTTGTCCATAAGGTGATCGCGGATGGGCGATTTGCCGACGAAATCCGCCACTGCTTCATCCTTCGTTAAGCGTCTCGGTCAACTCTCCGCGCGCCGGGCTCGGATGAGCCGTAAACGGAATCGCCTTCGCGCTCAGAACGGGCGCATTCAGTTTCTCGAAACCCGACTGGGATGAGTGACACCAATGCTCGACACCGAAGCCACCGACATTTTCACAAGCGTTTTCAGTACGATCGACGCGATCATCTATCGCTGCGGCAATGATGACAGCCGCTCGATGACCGAATTGCAGGGGCGGGTCGAGCGGATCTGCGGCCGTCCGGCCTCGGATCTTCTGATGAGCGCCAACGCCTCATGGGTTTCGATCCTGCACCCCGATGACCGCGAGCGGGTGGCAACCCAGATCGAGGCGGCAATCGACGGCAACCGCGCCTGGGATATCGACTATCGCATCCTCCATCCCGACGGCATTGCCTGCATGGTGCGCGATCGCGGGGTGGCCGTGCGGCAGAGCGGTGGAATCGCCCATCTCCAGGGTCTGATCGTGCTCGCCAATGCCGAGCTCGCGCTGCGCGAGCGGGTCGAGAGGATCGCGCAGGAGGCCGACGCCACCAATGGCGAGATCATGTCGCTCGCCCAGAACATCATCAACTCGGTGCAGAAACTCGCCATGCTCTCGGTCAATGCGCGCATCGAGGCGGCCCGCAGCGGCGATGCCGGGCGCGGCTTTGCCATCGTGGCCGAGGAGATCAGCGCCCTGGCCGATGAAAACGGCAAATGGGCGAAGATGATCACCGAGAAAATGCACAGCGGCAAAGCGAAGGGCGGCGCGCAGATCGACTAGGATCATCTACGATCCTTTGCGTCTGAGCATCGATCCCAGACAGACATCGTCCCCGAATCCTACGCCCGCAAATCCTACGCCCGCGGCGTGGCCAGCAGCCAAAGCCCGAAGAACGTATAGGCGATCATGAACAGCGATAGTGGGATCTGACTGATCGCCGCCAGCCGGGGCGTGCCAGCGAGGCGCAAGGCGATGGCATGGCCCAGCAGCACCGACCAGACATGGCCGATCACCACGGCACCGGCCTGGATCAGCCAAAGGATCTCGACCGTATCCAGCCGGTTGAACATCCCCGTCGTGACCTGGAAGCCGCCGAGCCCCAAGAGATCCGCCCTCCGCCCCAAGGGATCGCTCATCGCCAGCAGCAGATATTGCGACTCGACAATTGCCGCCGAGAGGTAATGCGCGATGTGATAGCCGAGCGCGATCGGCAGCATCGCCAGCGACAGCCGGCAGAAAGCCTCGCGCAGCATGCCCCGCATGCCAGCCAGGCGCAGCCCCAGCCAGACCGCCAGTGCGAAGGCCCCGACCAGCAGCAGGTTGGCCAGGACCAGCCCGGCCAGCGTCGGCACCACCACGGCCGAGCGCCCGGGAAACTCCAACGGGTTCACACCCTGCAGGCCCAGCCAAAAGAACGTCTCCTTCAACCCGTCGAAACTGCCCGAGCCGAGGATGCTCAGCACCAGCACAGCGCCCGAGATACTGGGCAGAACCCCGGCCAGCCGTCCGCCCGGCAGATGCCTCAGCCCCGGCGCCAGGCGGGCATACCAGCCCAGGATCGCCGTCGCGAACTCCCCCCTCATCAGCCAGCCCGGGCCAGTCAGAGCCACAGCGGCGAAGGTGAAGGCGGCATAGATCATCACGAAGGCCGCCAGCCGCCAGGGATCGTTGGGCGCGGGATCGGCCAGAAGAAAGGCGTTGAACCCCAGGAACCCCAGAACCGCGGGCCATTGCCCCAGCCAACCGGGCAGGGCGATCAGCGCGCGCCGCTCCTCGGGCCAACTCAACGTCGTCCAGGGCATGACCCAGCGCCAGAGATCGCCCGCGATCCCCTGGAGGACAGGGAACGCGATCCACCAAAGGCTCCAGACGGACAGGGGCAGCAGGTTGCTCAAAGGATCGCGCGGGCCGTAAAGCCCCACGAAGATCAGCCCGCCCAGCACCGCCAGGGCCGCCGCCCGCACCGTCTGCACCGCCGCGCCCTCGGCATGGCGGAACGGGATCGCCGAGGCAGGCGACATGGCCCGCCCCGCCGGCCCTGCGAACGGCCAAAGCCCGGCGACCAGCACGGTCAGCGCCACGGCACCCACTCCGGCCCAGGTATAGACCTCGGTCGGCAGCAACAACACGAAGGCCTGCTCGGCGCTGTGCGCCCGGGCCGTGCCAGGCAGTGCAAAGGTGAGGGCGACGGCCAAGGCGAGGGTGAGAACCGGAGCAGAGGCAAAGGCGCTCAGGCCGAAGATCCGAAAGGGCAGCCGCATCGCCCGACACTGCCAGCCACCCCGCGCGGCGTCCATCGCCGATTGACACCCGCCGCCCGGGC
>JBCDKL010000155.1:0-7565 GCA_038746695.1 Pseudomonadota bacterium
CCTGCCCCTGTCGCATTCGATGGCAAGAAGGGCGATGTGCATGCGAAACTCGTCGTGCTCGGCTCTGGCCCTGGCGGCTATACGGCTGCGTTCCGGGCGGCGGATCTGGGTGTCGAGACGGTGCTGATCGAGCGCAATGAGACCCTGGGCGGGGTCTGCCTCAACGTGGGCTGTATCCCCTCCAAGGCGCTCCTCCACGCCGCCAAGGTCATCACCGAGGCCGAGGAGATGGAGCATTTTGGCGTCAAACTCGGCAAACCGAAAATCGATCTCGACAAGCTCCGCACCTGGAAGGACGGCGTAGTCGGCAAGCTGACCGGCGGTCTCAACGGGCTCGCCAAGGGCCGGAAGGTCAAGGTCGTGCGCGGCACTGGCAGCTTTGTTAGCCCGCATATGATCGAAGTGGTTCATGAGGGGAAAACCACCACGGTCAGCTTCGAGAATTGCATCATCGCGGCGGGCTCCGAGCCTGTGCAATTGCCCTTCATTCCCCATGATGACGAGCGGGTGGTCGACTCGACCGGCGCCTTGGAGCTGCGTGATATCCCCAAACGCCTGCTGGTCCTGGGCGGTGGGATCATCGGGCTCGAGATGGGCTGCGTTTATGACGCGCTTGGCTCGCGCGTCACCGTCGTCGAGTTCATGGAGCAGATCATCCCGGGCTGCGACCGCGATATCGTGAAACCTCTGATGAAACGGATCGAGGGCCGGTACGAGCGGATCATGCTCAAGACCAAGGTCACCGCGATCGAGCCGATGAAGACCGGCCTGAAAGTCACCTTCGAGGGCCCGGATGGGACGACCACGGATATCTTCGACCGGGTTCTCGTCTCGGTCGGGCGCAAACCCAACGGGAAGCTAATCGGGATCGAAGCCGCTCAAGTGGCTGCCGATGAGCGGGGGTTCGTGCCGGTCGACCACCAGATGCGCACCAACCAGCCGCATATCTTCGCGATCGGAGACATCGTCGGTCAGCCCATGCTGGCCCATAAGGCGGTGCATGAGGGCAAGGTTGCAGCCGAAGTTGTCGCTGGGTCACGGCGCGCATTTGACGCGCGCGTCATCCCAAACGTTGCATATACAGATCCCGAAGTCGCCTGGGTTGGCTTGTCCGAGCAGGAGGCTAAGTCGCAGGGCATCAAGGTCGGCAAGGGGGTCTTCCCCTGGGCGGCCTCGGGCCGGTCCCTCGCCATCGCGCGTGAAGAGGGATTAACAAAACTTATCTTTGATGAGGCCGACGACCGAGTTATAGGCGCCGGAATCGTCGGACCGAATGCGGGGGATCTGATCGCGGAAGTGGCGCTGGCCATCGAAATGGGCTGTGACGCGACCGATATGGGCCACACCATCCACCCGCACCCGACTCTCTCCGAGACGGTAAACTTTGCGGCTGAGATGTTCGAGGGGACCATTACCGATCTGATGCCTCCAAAAAAGAAGAAACACTAGGAGGCTCAGCCGGATGAAGATAGGCGCACCGAAAGAGACGTTCCCAGGCGAAGCGCGGGTCGCGCTGACGCCTGAGAGCGCGGGGAGATTGCAGAAACTGGGCTATGAATGCCTGGTGGAAAGCGGGGCAGGGGAAGCGGCCTCGTTGACCGATGCGGCCTATGAGGCGGCCGGCGTGACAGTGGTGCCGACGACCACCGATCTCTATGCTCAGGCCGATGTGATCGCCAAGGTGCGGGGCCCCTCGATGGACGAGGTGGCGGCGATCCCCGAAGGCAAGATCCTGATCTCGTTCATCTGGCCGGCACAGGAGGAGGAGCTTCTGGCCGCGTTGAACGCCAAGAAGCTGACCGTCCTGGCGATGGATATGGTGCCGCGGATTTCGCGCGCGCAGAAGATGGATGCGCTGAGCTCGATGGCCAATATCGGCGGCTATCGCGCAGTGATCGAGGCGGGGAACAATTTCGGGCGGTTTTTCACCGGTCAGGTGACAGCCGCGGGCAAAGTGCCTCCGGCCAAGGTTCTGGTCGTGGGCGCGGGCGTCGCGGGTCTGGCCGCAATCGGCACCAGCGTATCGCTGGGCGCGATCGTCTATGCCTTCGATGTGCGCCCTGAAGTGGCCGAGCAGATCGAGTCGATGGGCGCCGAGTTTGTCTTCCTCGATTTCGAGGAGCAGGCGACCGACGGGGCCGAGACTGGCGGCTATGCGGCACCCTCTAGCCCCGAGTTCCGCGAGAAACAGCTCGAGAAGTTCCGTGAGCTAGCTCCGGAGATGGATATCGTCATCACAACGGCGCTGATCCCGGGCCGTCCTGCGCCGAAACTGTGGCTCGAGGATATGGTGGCGATGCAGAAGCCGGGCTCGGTCATCGTCGATCTCGCCGCCGAACGGGGCGGGAATTGCGACCTCACGGTCAAGGACGAGAAAGTGATCAGCCCCAACGGTGTGACGGTGATCGGATACACCGACTTCCCGAGCCGCATGGCGACGCAGAGCTCGAACCTCTATGCGACCAATATCCGCCATATGATGGACGACCTGACGCCCGAGAAAGACGGCGCCCCGGTGGTCGATATGGAGGATGACGTTATCCGCGGCGCCCTGGTCTGCCATCAAGGCGAGATCACCTTCCCGCCGCCACCGCCCAAGGTGAAGGCGATCGCGGCGCAGCCAAAGAAGAAAGAGGTCGAAGAAACCTCCGAACAGAAAGTCGCCCGCGAGGCGGCCGAGTTGAAGAAATCGCTGGATCAGCAAGGCTATCTGCTGGGCATCGGCGGCTTGCTGCTTCTGCTGGTCGGCTCGGTGGCGCCGGCGAGTTTTATGCAGCATTTCATCGTGTTCGTGCTGAGCTGCTTTGTCGGCTATCACATCATCTGGAACGTGGCGCATAGCTTGCACACGCCCCTGATGGCGATCACCAATGCGATCTCCTCGATCATTATTGTCGGCGCATTGCTGCAGATCGGCTCGCCCGATGGGACGGTGCAGTTCCTCGCGGCCTTCTCGGTCCTGATCGCGGCGGTGAACATCTTCGGAGGGTTCCTTGTGACCCGCCGGATGCTTGCCATGTTCCAACGTAGCTGAGGGGTGATCGGACGATGAGCATCGGCTTGATTTCCGCCGCCTATGTGCTGGCGGCCATTCTCTTCATCCTCGCCCTCGGCGGCCTCTCGAACCAGGAGAAGGCGAAGCGGGCGATCTATTACGGCATCATCGGCATGGCCCTGGCGGTCGGTGCCACGGTGGCGAGCGGCACTGATCAGGGCGCGCTGATCTTGATCATGATCGGTATCGGCGGAGTCGGCGGCTACTATGTCGCCAACAAGGTGCAGATGACCCAGATGCCCGAACTCGTGGCCGGGTTTCACAGTCTGGTTGGTCTGGCAGCGGTTTTGATCGGCTTCAATGCGGATACCGAGATGGTCCGCGCCCTGGCAGCAGTCGAGGACGGAACGGCCAAGGACCTGACCGGGTTCGCGGCGACCATTGCCAAGAAGACCCAGGTGGAGCTGAATATCCTGAAGGTCGAGCTTCTGCTCGGCATCTTCATCGGCGCGATCACCTTTACCGGCTCGATCGTGGCCTATGGGAAATTGGCGGGCAAAATTTCGTCCAACGCCCTGACCCTGCCGTTCCGGCATCAGATCAATCTGGCGGCGCTCGTCCTCTGTGTGATCCTGGGCTGGCAGTACATGACCAGTGGGGACGTGACCTATCTGGTCCTGGTCGCGGTGATCTCAGGCGCGATCGGCTGGCACCTGATCATGGCGATCGGCGGCGCGGATATGCCGGTGGTCGTGTCGATGCTGAACTCCTATTCGGGCTGGGCGGCGGCGGCAATCGGGTTCACGCTCGGGAATGACCTGCTGATCGTGGTCGGTGCGCTGGTCGGTGCCTCGGGGGCCATCCTGAGTTACATCATGTGTCGTGGCATGAACCGGAGCTTTGTCAGCGTGATCCTCGGCGGCTGGGGCGGCGAGCAGGCCGAGGCCCAGGCGGTCGAAGGCGAGATGATTGGCATCGATGCCGATGGCGTGGCTTCGGCGCTGAACGATGCTGACTCCGTGATCATTATCCCGGGTTACGGCATGGCGGTCGCCCAGGCACAGCAGTCGGTCAGCGAATTAATCCGCAAGCTGCGCGAGCGCGGGAAGACTGTGCGCTTTGCCATCCACCCGGTTGCAGGCCGTCTGCCTGGGCATATGAACGTGCTTTTGGCCGAGGCGAAGGTTCCCTATGACATCGTGTTGGAGATGGAGGAGATCAACGAGGATTTCCCCGAGACCGACGTCGCGATCGTCATCGGTGCCAATGACATCGTCAATCCGGCGGCCGAGGACGACCCCGGCAGTCCGATCGCGGGCATGCCGGTGCTGCAATGCTGGAAATCGCGCCAGGTCTTCATCTGCAAACGTGGGCGGGGCACGGGCTATTCGGGCATCGAAAATCCATTGTTCTTTAAAGAGAACAGTCGGATGTTCTATGGTGATGCAAAAGCTTCGATGGACGCGCTGATCCCGCAAATCACCTGAGGACGATGGAGCATGGCCCTCGCCGAACCCCGCACCCGAGACCTGAAGATCCCCGGCCAGAGGCATCCGGAGAAGGCGCACCGCGCCGACAACGCGAGCCCGGCAAAGCCGAAATGGATCAAGGTCCGGGCGCCGGGCGGCGCGGTCTATACTCAAACGCGGCAGATCATCCAGGAACATGGCCTCTCGACCGTGTGTCAGGAGGCCGGTTGTCCCAATGTGGGCGAATGCTGGTCGCAGGGGCATGCGACCATGATGATCATGGGCGAGATCTGCACTCGTGGCTGCTCGTTCTGCAACGTCGCCACTGGTCGGCCCGACGCGCTGGATCTGTTCGAGCCTGTGAAAGTGGCGGATGCGGTGGCCAAGCTAGGCCTGTCGCATGTGGTGATCACCTCGGTCGACCGCGACGATCTGAAGGATGGAGGGGCGGAGCATTTCGCTCAGACCATAAGGGCGATCCGGCACAAGCGGCCCGAGACGACCATCGAGGTTCTGACACCGGATTTCCTGAAATGCGACGACGCCGCACTCGAGACTGTCGCCGCCGCCCGGCCCGATGTGTTCAACCATAATCTCGAGACCGTGCCGGGCCTCTATCGGCGGGTGCGCGCCGGTGCACGCTACTTCCATTCACTCAGGCTCTTGCAGCGGGTGAAGGAACTCGATGGTCAGATCTTCACCAAATCGGGCATCATGGTTGGGCTGGGTGAGACCGATGACCAAGTGCTGCAAGTGATGGACGACATGCGCGCCGCCGATGTGGATTTTCTGACTATCGGGCAATATCTGCAGCCGACGCCGAAGCACCATCCGGTCAAGCGCTATGTCAGCCCGGAGGAGTTCGAGACTCTCGAGCGGGCGGCTCGCTCGAAAGGGTTTCTGATGGTCTCTGCCTCCCCCCTGACCCGATCGAGCTATCATGCGGGCGCTGATTTCGAACGGCTACGCGCTGCTCGGGCAGAGGTCGCCTGAACTGTTTGCCGATCGCGATTCGCATATCGTAGCATGTACCTGCCCTGATTTGCTCCATTCTGGCGCAGCACAATGCGCTGTAGGATTTCAACTTAAGAGACCTGTTCTCGGACGCGATGCCATTGCCGCAACTCTCACGTGAAAGTGTTTCAGACATTGGATTTGCCTGCCCTTCCCGCTTAGGCGCATAACGGTCTTTCGGCGCAACTTAAATCAACCCATGGTTGCAATTGCGAAGAATGTGCTTCACCATCGCAGGTGCAGCATGAAATCGTCGTCACGGAGGGCATGGTGTGATATCCTATCGAGGGATGGGGTTCTGGACCGGCCAGGCAGGCCGGGGCGGCGCTGAAACCGGGCCTTCGGGCACGGCTGCAACCAAAGCTGCCGCTAGCGTCAAGCGGTTCGGGATCGAATAGGTGACGAAGACGATCGACACCGCGGGCCTAACGGTCTCGGGGCGTGTGACGGTCGATGACGAGGGCGGTCTCGACGGCCCGGGAGCACGGGTGGAGCAGCAGACGCATTGGGACGAAGCCGCCGCCATGTCGCCGAAGGGCGACGGGATGCGCCAGGCGTTGAGCGCCGACATGCTGAAACGCCAGTCGCGGTCCGGCTGGATCAAGCGGCTCGCGGTGGTCATGGCGTTTTGCGATCTGCTGGCCGTAGCCCTCGGCTTCGCGATTGGCATGGTGATCGCCGATGGCGTGCGCATGGCGTTGGGGATGGAGGGGGTTTCGGCCACCCAGTTCCTGATCGATCGCTCCAGCGAGCTGGTTCTTCTGTCGATGCTCTTGGTCGGGATCTTTGCCTTTGGCGGGCTCTACCGGCGGAACATCTGGGAATTGGATGAGATCCGCCGAATCGTCGCCGGTGTCTGCCTGGTGGCGATGTTCGATGCGACGATGCAATTCGTGCTGCGCGATCATTCCTCGCGGCTTTGGTTCATGGCGGCCTATCCGATGATCGCGGTCTCGGTGATCTCGATGCGCATGGCGCTGCGCTCGATCCCGGTGCTGAAACAGGCAATGACCTCGCATTTGGTCGTACTGGGCCATGGGGTGGAGCCGGATCTCCTGCTGGATCAGCTGCGTGAAAGCCGGTCGACGCCGGTCAAATTACTGCAAAGCCTACCTCTGGCCGATCTGGAAGGACGCCACCCTAAGGTGCTGGGTCGCATGCTGGACCGTATGGCGCGCCAGGCCGGGGTGCCGAGCCACCGCCTGCTCACCGTGCTCTCGCCCGCGCCGGAGGAGATCGAGCGCGCCCAAACCGCGATCAAAATGCTCAACGCCGCGGGCCGGGCCTTCACCGTGGTCCTGCCATTCGACGGGCTGGCGCGGCGCGGACTTGCCCTGCAAAAGACCGTGGGCGCGGATATGGTTCTGGTCGAGATGCAGCCGACCAGCCAGGCGCTCTCCGCCCAGATCTTCAAGAGGATGTTCGATTTCACCCTGACCGCAATCGGCCTGGTGGTGATTTCGCCTGTCCTGCTGGCCATTATCGTGATGCTGGTCTTCGAACAGGGTCCAATCTTCTTCTCGCAGTCCCGGGTCGGCAAGGACGACCGGCGGTTCCGCTGTCACAAGTTCCGGACGATGCGCCCGGATGCAGAGCGGCGGCTGAAGATCCTGCTGGCCAGCGATCCCGAGAAGCGGCGGGAATGGGAGACCTATCAGAAGCTCTCGGACGATCCGCGCATCACACCGCTTGGGCATTTCCTGCGCAAGACCTCGCTGGATGAGCTGCCGCAGCTCTTCAATGTGCTCACGGGCGAGATGAGCCTGGTCGGTCCCCGGCCCATCGTCGCACCGGAAGTGCCGGGCTATGACAGCGACCGCGCGTATTACCAGAGCCCAGATATTGCCTATTATCTGCGCTGCACGCCCGGGATCACCGGCCTCTGGCAGGTGGCGGGCCGGGCCTCGACCACCCATGACGAGCGTATCCGATTGGACCGCTGGTATGCCCGGAATTGGTCTCCCTGGCTGGATCTGGTGATCCTGTTCAAAACCGTGCGTGTGGTTTTGGACCGCAGTGGCAGCAGCTAGGTGATGCGCTAAACACCCCTCAATCTGACAGACTGGCCGGAGGATCCCTCATGTCCG
>JBCDKL010000156.1:0-7554 GCA_038746695.1 Pseudomonadota bacterium
AAAGGTCAGCGCCCAGAGCCAGACCCCGATTGTATGTGCCAGCATGAGCCAGAGCGTCACCGCCGCCAGGCCCAGCGTCGCGCGCGGCAGTTGCGGCGGCCGCGCCAGCCAGGTCTCACGCCGCCGCAGCCATTTCTCGGCGAGCACAATGAACACGACCTGGACGATCACGCTGCCGGAGATCACTGCCGAACCGAGGGCCAATTGCAGAAGCATCAGCGACCGGCCCCGCCCAAACCGCAGGTCACATCATCTTTTCGGTCAGAGTCTCGATCCGCTCGGCGATGGCGTCGATCCTGGCCGCCATATCCGCCTCGACCTCCGGGTTGAACAAATCGTCCGGTGCCGAGCGGCTCTCGGCCAGACGCTGCGCGTCCAGCGCCCTGCTCTCCGCCTCGGCGGTCTTGCGCAGGGTTTCGGCGATCTGATCGGCCAGGGTCAGGCCGACCATGACCAGAAGCCGTCCCTCGGGCACCGGCTGGGGCAGGCTGCGCTGGATATCCTCGGCGATCTTGTCCATCGCCTCGGCATAACCCGAAAGAGCCGCCTCCTCGCCATCGCCGCACCCAATGCGATAGACCCGCCCGCCGATCCTGACGCTAACCTCAGCCATGCATGCCCCCCAGATGCCCAGCCTGGCTGGCCATGGCCCGCAGGTCGCTCAACGCCGCGCGCACCGCATCCGCCGCCTCGCCGCGCAATTGCGCCTCCTCGGCCGAGCGCGCCTGAAGCCGGGCCACTTTCGCCGCCAGCACATCGCGTTCAGCTTTCAGAACGTGATCCTGACCCGGAATCTGATCCTGGCCCGCCACGGTCGCCGCATCCTGCCCGGCGACCTCCTCCAGCTTCTCTTCGAGCCGGTCGAGCGCCCGGCTCAACCGCTCGAACGATTTATCGAGTTTGCCCATATGCCCCATCTGCTCTTTCGCCCCTCTCGCCTGGGATGGTCTCTGCCATCGCTTTTGCTTTGTCCTGGGCCCACATCTGCCGTGGGCGCGCCGGCGTTTCGCATCGCTTTTGCGGGCGATGGACACGTCGCCATTCCGGCGCGAATCAACCTCCCGGGTGGAGTATGCCAAAAATTCTCACTTTTGCGGGAGCCATGCCCGCAGGCGAACCCCACTGCCGCTCTGGAAACGCCTCCGGCGGCCCTTCACCGCAGGGCAATCCAGGGTGCTGAGACTTGACCCCAAAAGCCGCGCCTGCGCATTGTCGCCGCGCCAAATCCGCATCGCATTCGAAGAGGGCCCCTCCGTGGAAATCGACCAGATGAAATCCAATGATCCGCGCCGTTTCGCCATGGCGAACGCGCTCCGCGTTCTGGCGCTCGACGCGGTGAAGGCCGCCAATTCCGGGCATTCCGGCATGCCGATGGGCATGGCTGATGTGGCGACCGTGCTCTACGACACGCAGATGCGCTTTGACCCGGAGGCGCCCGATTGGCTCGACCGCGACCGTTTCGTGCTGAGCGCGGGCCATGGCTCGATGCTGCTCTATGGTCTTCTCTATCTCACCGGCTATCCCTCGATGCCGCTCGAGGAAGTGAAGAACTTCCGCCAATTGGGGGCGGCCACCGCAGGCCATCCCGAATATGGCCATGCGGCGGGGATCGAGACCACCACCGGCCCCTTGGGCCAGGGTATCGCAACCGCGGTCGGCATGGCGATTGCCGAGGAGAACCTGCGCGCCCGGTTCGGCAAGAAAGTCGTCAATCACAAAACCTGGGTCATCGCAGGTGATGGCTGTCTGATGGAGGGTGTGAGCCAGGAGGCGATCACCCTGGCCGGGCGTCAGCAGCTTTCCAATCTGATCGTGCTCTGGGACGACAACGGAATCTCCATCGACGGCAAGGTCGAGATGTCGGACCGCACCGATCAGATCGCGCGGTTTCAGAGCGCAGGCTGGGTCACTCGCGCCATTGACGGGCATGACACGGCCGAGATCGAAAAGGCACTCGACTGGGCGACCAAGCAGAAATCTCCGGTCATGATCGCCTGCAAGACCCATATCGGCTTTGGCGCCCCAACTCAGCAAGACACCGCAAAAGCCCATGGCGCGATCACCAAGGACGAAGAGATCGCCGGCGCCCGCAAAGCCTATTCCTGGAGCAACGGCCCCTTCGACATCCCCCAGAACATCAAATCGGAATGGGAGAAAACCGGCAGCCGCGGCGCCACCGCCCATGCCGAATGGCGCGAGGCGTTGGCCAGCCTCTCCGCCGCTCGCCAGGCTGAGTTCGCCCGGGTGATGGGCCGCCAGGCGCCCAAACGCCTGCCCGCCGCGATCCGCAAGGTGAAGAAGGCCTTCGCCGAGGAGACACCGAAACTCGCCACCCGCGCGGCCAGCCAAAAGGTGCTCGAGGCGGTCAATCCGGTCATGCCGGAAACCATGGGCGGCTCGGCGGATCTGACCGGCTCGAACAACACGCTGACCGCCGATCTCGGCATTTTCGACACCGATCACCGGGGCGGGCGGTACATCTATTACGGCATTCGCGAGCACGGCATGGCGGCAGCGATGAACGGCATGGCGCTGCATGGCGGGGTGCAGCCCTATGGCGGAACCTTCATGGTCTTCACCGATTACGCCAGGGCTGCGATGCGGCTCTCGGCGTTGATGAAACAGCGGGTCGTCTATGTGATGACCCACGACTCGATCGGTTTGGGCGAGGACGGCCCCACCCACCAGCCGATCGAGCATCTGGCAATGCTCCGCGCCACGCCGGATCTCCTGGTGTTCCGCCCCTGCGACGGTGTCGAGACGGCCGAGGCGTGGGAGCTTGCGCTGACCGCCGACATGCCCTCGGTTATCGCGCTGACCCGCCAGGGCGTGCCGACCCATCGCCAGAAGCACACACCGCGGAACATGACCTCGTTCGGCGGCTATGTCTTGGCCGAGGCCGAGGCCAAGCGCCAGGCGATCCTTCTGGCCACCGGCTCGGAGGTCAGTGTGGCGATGGAAGCCAAAGCGCTGCTGGAGGCCGAGGGGATCGGCACCCGCATCGTCTCTATGCCGTGCTGGGAGCTGTTCGAGGAGCAGGACGAGAGCTATCGCCGCCGGGTCCTGCCTGCCGGCCCGGTCCGCGTGGCCGTCGAGGCCGCGATCCGCTTCGGCTGGGACCGCTGGCTCTATGGCGAGCGCGGGCGGCGCGAGCGGGGCGAATTTGTCGGCATGCACGGCTTCGGCGCCTCGGCCCCGGCGGGCGATCTGTTCGCACATTTCGAGATCACCGCCGAAGCGGTGGCCGCCAAAGTGAAGGGCATGCTCTGATCCCGCGCGGCGAGATCGCCGCCCGAGCAAAGCCCTGCCCGCCTCCCGTTCTCGGCCGCCGTGCAGTTCCCAACGCGAGGAACGGCAGGGGGACATCAAATGCATCCGACTCGCCTGCCTCGATGGTGCGTCGCGGGCTAAGCTCGATAAGGGTGCAGAAACCCGGCCTCGGTAGAGCCCGACGACCGGATCCGCAATCACGCCGAGGTCGACATGGGCAAGCCCCCCGATATCGAAACTCTCTCACAGGATGTGGTCTTCGAAAGCCGCTGGATCCGCCTGCGCGAAGATCGGATCCGTCGGCGCGACGGCGCGCTCGGCACCTATGCGGTGGTCGAAAAGCCAGACTTCGCGGTGATCGCCGCCATCGAGGACGGACAGATCCATATGGTCGAGCAATTCCGCTATCCGATCGGCCGTCGAGTATGGGAGCTGCCGATGGGCGCCGCCGAGCCCGGAGCGGACGATCTCGCCGAAACCGCCCGACGCGAGCTTGCCGAGGAGACCGGCCTGGGCGCGGCGCGGATCGAGCGGATCGGCCGCCTACACCCAGCCTATGGCTATTCGAGCCACGCGTTCGAGCTGTTCCTGGCGACCGGGCTGACCGAAGGCACTAAAAAACGCGATGACGAGGAGCAGGACATGATCTCGCGCCCATTCCCCCTGGCGCAGGTCTTCGAGATGGCGCGCGACGGCACCATAGTCGATGGCCCGACTGTCGCGGCGCTGGCGCTGCTGGCGCTCCACGGGAAACTCAGCCTTCCCCCGGCGTGATCCACACCGGAGAGTGCTCCGCAACGGGGTAATCCTTACCAGGCTTCTCCCGAGATTAGCAAAAGGCTGTGCCTTGCCAGAGGCGGAACGGAAACGCCGGCACAACCGGCGCCTCTGAAACCTGGACCAAAGGGAAGGGTAGCGAACCGGCTGCGGCGGATGGGTCGCCTCTCCCATCCGCCGCGGGCCGGAGATGGGGGTTCCTCCTGCCCTGTGCCGCCCTTCCTCGGCTCTTTGAGGGGCCTCGGGTCGGACGACGGTCGAGGGCGCTGACCGGCCGGTCAGGTGGGGGTTTCAGATCCTTTCGGCCAGCGCCGCCTCTGGGGTGAAATATAGCCGCGTCACTGACACCCTGCAAGCCCAGCATCACAATTTTATGTGAATTTTCAATTGCTTAGTATGTGACAATCGTCACAGTCCACAAATTCTCGATGCGGTCCAACGGCTTGCTAGCCTGTGCATTTTCTCACATGCCACAAAAAAATTCTGTCCGCACCTGACCACCGTAGGCTTAAGCCCTGATCGGGCCTTTCCGCGCAGCCTCCCCGGCCTGGATTGATTTGCCCCGCGCTCTCGGCTAAGCGGGCGCGAAAGACAGATCCCTTCCAGAGCAGGAGACCTCCCCATGGCTGTCAAAATTGCCATCAACGGGTTCGGACGCATCGGCCGCAACGTGCTGCGGGCCATCGTGGAAAGCGGGCGCAGCGATGTCGAAGTCGTCGCGATCAATGATTTGGGGCCCGTTGAGACCAGTGCCCATCTGATCAGCTATGACTCGGTCCATGGCCGCTTCCCGGGCGAGGTGAAGGTCTCGGGCGATACGATCGATGTCGGCACCGGACCGATCCGGGTGACGGCCGAACGCGACCCGGCCGCTCTGCCCTGGGCCGATGTCGATATCGCGATGGAATGCACCGGCTTCTTCGCCAGCAAGGAGAAAGCCAGCGCGCATCTCGAAAACGGCTCGAAAAAGGTGCTCGTCTCGGCCCCGGCGGGCGGGGCGGACAAAACCATTGTCTATGGTGTTAACCACACGGCGCTGACCGGAGACGACAAGGTGGTCTCGAACGCCTCTTGCACCACCAATTGCCTGGCGCCCGTGGCCCATGTCTTGCACGAGAAACTGGGGCTGGAGCGCGGGGTGATGACCACGATCCACTCCTATACAGGCGACCAGCCAACGCTGGATACAATGCACAAGGATCTCTATCGCGGCCGCGCGGCGGCCATGAGCATGATCCCCACTTCGACCGGCGCGGCCAAAGCCGTCGGACTGGTGCTGCCCGAGCTGAACGGCAAGCTCGACGGTTTTGCAATCCGCGTGCCCACGCCAAATGTCTCGGTGGTCGATCTGAAATTTGTCGCCGCGCGTGAAACCTCGGCCGAGGAGATCAACCAGGCAATCCGCGACGTCGCCGATGGCAACGGCCCACTCAAAGGCGTGCTCGGCTATACGGACGAAAAACTGGTCTCCATGGATTTCAACCACGATCCACATTCCAGCGTGTTCCATTGCGATCAGACGAAGGTGATTGAGGGCACGATGTGTTCGATCCTCACCTGGTACGACAATGAGTGGGGCTTCTCGAACCGGATGTCAGACACGGCCGTCGAGATGGCGAAAACGCTCTAAGACACCCCAAGGCGTCGAGCGACGCACCAGAATGTCCCAAGCCGCCCGACCAGGGCGGCTTTCCGTTTAGGTCTTCGGGTCCTGTCTTGCCTTTCGGTCAAGCATCGGAGCACGAGCACATCCAATCGGTCTTCGGTGCGACCAAAATTGCTCAGGTTCAACCTGTCGGCGATTATGTAGTAGTCCGCCGGACCAGCCAAGCTCCGTCACCGCGGCTGATTTCCATCTCAGCACGGATGAGATTGAGCGCGTAACCCCTCAACAACCAGGCGTTATAGGCGACGAGATCCGAACGGCGCGCGCCTTGACCTACCGGATCAGAGAGGGTTCGAGCCCAGTCTGAGCGGCCCAAAGACTGTGCGTAGACAGATCGACGAGATGCCTTGCGCCCAGACAGACGGCACGAGATGGCTGCTCGCATAGGTCGACATCAGACCCGGCGGTGAGAAGAGGACCTGGTCATGTGATCCGCCTCAAGCATTCCAATCGGGATCGCGCTTTTCCAAGAACGCAGCCACACCCTCGACTGTGTCGCTGTGGAGCATATTCTCGGTGATCACCCTGCCAGTATGGGCATAAGCCGCATCGAGCGGCATCTCGAGCTGTTCATAGAAGGCGCGTTTGCCGATCTTCACCGCATAGCCAAGCTTCGAGGCGACCTGCCCGGCCAGGGCCCGGGTCTCGTCCCCCAGCGCCTGATCGGATGCCACACGGTTGATCAGGCCGATCTCGGCAGCACGGCCCGCGCCGATCAGATTTCCGGTCGTCAACATCTCGAAAGCGTGTTTAGGGGCCACATTGCGGCTGAGCGCCACCATCGGTGTCGAGCAGAACAGACCGATATTGACGCCATTCACCCCGAACCGCGCGCTTTCGGCGGCCACAGCCATGTCGCAGGCGGCAACCAATTGGCAGCCCGCTGCAGTGGCGATCCCATGCACCTCGGCGATCACTGGTTGAGGCACTGCCCGGATCGATGTCATCATCCGCGCGCATTGGGCGAAGAGCCGCGCAAAAGCCTCGCGCCCGCCATCGGGCGATTGCCGCCAAGCGGTCATCTGTTTGAGGTCATGCCCCGCACAAAATGCCCGTCCCGCGCCGCGGATCACCACCGCCTTCACGCTTTGATCCACCGTCAGAGCGTCGAAATGCGCTTGCAGGGCGCTCAGCATTTCCTCGGACAATGCGTTCAGCGCCCCGGGCCGATTCAGCGTCAGAGTGGCGATCTTGTCGTCATCTTCGCGCAGCAAGATCTCGGTCATCGCGGGGCTCCCACATCTTGAGCGATCAGGTCTTCATAGAGACTGCGGATCCGGGCGGTCAGCGGGCCCATCCCGTCCGATACCCGGCGTCCATCGATCTCGACCACCGGGGTCTGCGCGCCGAATGTGCCGGTGACGAAGGCCTCGTCGGCGCCATAGCACTCCAGCAGCGAGAAGTTCTTCTCGAAGATCGGGATGCCATTCGCCCGGCAGAGCCCGATCACATGGCTCCGCGTGATCCCGTTCATGCAGTAGTCGCCGGTCGAGGTCCACAGCTCGCCACTTCGCACGATGAAGAAGTTGCAGGCATTGGTGGTGTTGACGAACCCGTGCGGGTCCAGCATCAGCGCTTCATCGGCTCCTGCCTGTTCGGCTTGTAGGCAAGCAATCACGCAGTTCAGCTTTGAATGGCTGTTGAACTTGGCGTCCTGGCTGAGGGGCAGACCACGCACTTGCGGCACACTGGCCAGCCTTATGCCCGCTGCCTGCAGACGGTCGGCGGGCTTTGAATGTTCCATAATGATGACCAAGGTCGGGCCCGAGCGGCTGAGGGAGGGGTGCTGGAAGGGCCGCGCCTTTACCCCGCGGGTCAGCATCATTCGGCAATGGACATCG
>JBCDKL010000157.1:0-7512 GCA_038746695.1 Pseudomonadota bacterium
GGCAGATCCGGCAAGATCGCCCCCAGCCGCGCTGGTGGCAGAGCCAGCACCACCCGGTCAGCGGGCGATAGCGGAATGGCGTCACGCTCTTTGAACCGCAGCGCCGCCGCCCGGCTGCCCTCGGTTTCGATCCCAGCTAGCGGGGCGAAATAGGTGATCTCGACACCGAGTGCGGCCAGCCGTGCCAGCACCGGCTCGACCAGGGCGGTGCCGAGCCCCTCTGGTGCGAACATTGGGCGGCAGAGCGCCTCTCCCTTGGCAAAGGTCTCGGCAAAGACCCGCCAGAGCAGATGCGCGGCGCCCTTCTCAGGTGTGGTGTTGAGGACGGCCAGGGTCATCGGTTCCCAGAAGCGGGTCCAGAGCGGGCCGCGGTCGCGGATCGCCTCGGCAACCGTGGTCTCGCGCCCGGCCAAGGCCAGAGCCGCACCGCGAACATAGTCCCAGAGCCGCGTTTCCGGGATACGCCTGGCGGGCGAGGCGATCCACCAGGGCAGCAGCCCCTTGTTCATCCTGACCGTCCAGTGCCGGCCCGTGGCGAGATCGGCAAAGGGGAAATGTGCTGCGGGCGCAGGCGCAAGTGCCCCCGGCGCTCCGGCAAGCTTCAGATAAGCCATTACCGACCGGTTGCCGCTGAGCACCAGATGATTGCCATTGTCGATCCGGCGGCCAAGCCGCGGTTCCTCGAAGCTGCGGCAGCGCCCTCCGGCATGGCCCGCCGCTTCCCAGAGCCGCACCGCCTGGCCCTGGGATGCCAGGCGTAACGCGGTGGAGAGCCCGGCGAGCCCCGCGCCAATCACATGCACTGTGCCGACAGACGGCGCCGATGCACCCATCCCGTCAGGCACGAGCTGGTCGGCCCGGCGAGATCACGGCGGAGAGCCCCCGCGCCACTTTCTCGCGCATCGAGAGTTTCAGGCTGAGCCCACGGGCAAAGCCCGCTGCCTCCATTCGTGCCAGATAGGTCTCGTAGACCCCCATCATCATCAACGCGGGCATCAACGCGAGCCGGGGATGGGCCGTGATAAGGCTGCGGGCGGTCACGAACTCCGCGCGGGCCATGGTGCCGATTTCGCGCCCGGCGGCGACCAGTCCGCTCTGACCCGGGATCTCCGAGGGTATGAAGGGCAAACCGGTGCGCCGCAGGATCTCGGCAGGCAGATAGAGCCTGCCGATGGCCGCGTCCTCCTCGATATCGCGCAGGATATTGGTCAGTTGGAAAGCATCGGCCAATGCCAGGGCAAAGCGTTGCGAAACCTCGCCCCGCCAGGCGCCGAATATGCGCATCGAAAGCAGCCCAACCGCGCCCGCAACCCGGCGGGTATAGAGCCTGAGATCTGCCATCGAGGGCGCTATCACCGGCCCGTCGGCATCCATCTGCATCCCGTCGATCAGGGCCAGAAACTCGGTCTCGGGCAAATCATAGCGGCGCACCGGCCCCAGCAAGGCGAGGCCGATGGCCGACACCGGCTCTCCAGCATAGACCTTTGCGATCTCGTCCCGCCACGCATCGAGCAGCCTGTGTTTGTCGGGCAGCGACCAATCCTCGTCGGCGATATCGTCGATCACGCGCGAGAAGGCGTAAAGCGCCCACATCCCCTCGCGCCGAGGCCGTGAGAGCAGCCGCATGCCCGGACCGAAAGACGTGCCGGATTGTGCGGTGATCGATGCGGCCACCGCCTCGGGCCGCTGTCCGGGCGGGCAGGGCAGCGGGGCGAGCGCCTCCAGTTCCGGTGGGCGCGGCATCGGGCGTTCGAGATTCATCGGATGCCCACCAGCCGCACAAGACCGGCCCAGATCCCATGGGCCAGATCGAGGCTGGAATGCTTGACCCGCCCCGCCAGAGGATCTTCGCGCCTAAGCCGGGCCGACAGCCGCCTGGCCAACCGCTGGATCACCGCAGTCTCGGCAGCCAGCCGCCGGTCGCGGACCATCCCGGCCAGCGGTGCGGAGCGGTCAAGCAGGGCGTCTGCGCCATCCAAACATCGCTCGACTACAGCGCGCAGCCCTGAGGTGCAGTGATCACGGTCGAGATCGGCGATCTCCACACGCTCTGCCGCCATCCAGTCGCCGGGAAGATAGACCCGGTCGAGCTTTCGACGGTCGTCGCCGATATCCTGCAGATGGTTCAAGACCTGCAACGCTGCGCAGAGCGCATCGCCCGGGCCTTCGGTCTCGGCGCTTTCGCCATGGAGTTGCAGGAGATACCGCCCCACCGGATGCGCCGAATGGCGGCAATAGTCGAGCAACTCGTCCCAAGAGGCATAGCGCAGCTTGGTCGCGTCGGCGCGGAAGGCAATCAGCAGATCGCTGGCACAGGAGGTCGCGACCCCGGTCTCGGCCAGACTGTCGCGCAGGCGGGTCGCGATGGCCGGCCCCGCTGCGTCGGGCGCTAGCCCCGCCTCGCACAGATCCAGGCGGCGGACTTTCTCCTCCGGGCTCAGATCTGGATTGTCAGCGATATCGTCGGTGCCGCGAGCAAAAGCGTAATAGCGCATGACATGAGGCCGGAGCCTGGGGGAGATCAGGCGTGAGCCGACAGGGAAATTCTCATCTCCCGCGCCCTTGCCCGAAGGCGCATCCACCGCGGCGTTCGTCTCGACGATTGTGCTCATAGCGCGCATCATCCGGCCTTGTTTCGGCGCATCCTAGGAGCAACCAGCCCCGAAGACAATCGCGCCGCTGTTGCAGGCGCGAAATGGGTTTTGAGAAGAAAGTTCCTCCTTCGCAAGGCCGCAGATTCAGACGCTCTGCCCTTCGATTGCGAATGCTCTGCGACTGAGCATAAGCGGTTTGCGAAAATACCGTTTTCGCCCTTCGCGCCATGACCTACAGGACCGGAAGGCAGGCTTATCGTTCTCCTATCTGATCCTGGTTGGATCAAAAGAATTTCGGCTGAGTGCTGACATCACGGCGTTGATATCTTGAGCTTTAAGATGCGAGCCGATAGGCCGAACAGATGCTGCTTGTACTCCTCTCAATTCTCGTCTGGCTCGGTCTCATTTCCTTCTGGGGCGGGTTCTGGAAGGCGGACCAGCGGCTCGGCGGGCTGGAGCCGCCGGCTGAATGGCCCTCGGTGACCGCAATCATCCCCGCCCGGGACGAGGCGGCGCAGATCGTCGAGATCCTCGAGGCCCATGCCGCCTCCGCCTATCCCGGGCCCTTTAGGGTGGTCCTGGTCGATGACGGCTCGACCGATGGTACCGGAGATATGGCGCGCCGTGTTAAAGGGCCGATACAAGTAGTGGAAGCCCCGCCAATCGCGTCCGGTTGGACCGGCAAGCTGTGGGCGCTGCATCACGGCATCGCGGCTGCAAAGGAGGGAGAGGCAGAGTACCTCCTGCTCACAGATGCCGATATCCTGCACGCGCCCGACACACTTTCGCACCTTGTGGCAAAGGCCGAGCAAGGCAGGGCGCTGGTTTCCCTGATGGCGCGGCTTGATGCGCGCGTGGTATGGGGTGCGCTGTTGATCCCGGCCTTCGTGTTTTTCTTTCAGAAGCTCTATCCGTTTTCCTGGGTCAACGATCCGGCGCGCAGAACCGCCGCGGCGGCGGGTGGTTGCGTGCTGATCCGCCGTGAGGTGCTGGAGGAGATCGGCGGGGTCCAGAGCCTCCGCGGCGCCCTGATCGACGATTGCACTCTGGCGGCGTCGGTCAAACGGGCGGGGCACCCGGTTTGGCTGGGTCTTGCTCGGGACGAAGTGATCTCGCTGCGCGACAACCGGGCGCTGGGATCGGTGTGGACGATGGTGGCGCGGACCGCGTTCACGCAGCTTCGGCACTCGCCACTCCTTCTTCTGGGATCGACGCTGGGGATGGCGTTGTTGTATCTGACCGCGCCGTTGGCACTCGTCGCAGGCTTGACGATGCTTGACGGTACGTTGGCTTTCTACGGCATGCTCGGCTGGACCTTGATTGCCGGGGCCTATCGACCGACGGCCCGGCTCTATGGTCAGCCCCTCTGGCAGAGCCTGACCCTGCCCGCGGCGGCGGTGCTCTATATGGCGATGACACTCGATTCGGCCCGGCGCCATTGGCTCAACCGGGGCGGGGCTTGGAAGGGACGAGTCTACCCCGCAGGCTGAGATACTTGCGGCAAGTCCCTATCAAATATCACAATTCTCCGGCTTCACGGAGCCAGGACAAGGCATCCCGTAAAGCATCGGCAGTGGAGGGCGGGCGAAAGCCAAGCTCGCGGCGGGCGCGGCTGTTGTCGAACTCCCGTCGGGGTCCAGCCAGGCGGATGCCGGTCAGCGGCCCGATGGGCGTGCTGCCGATCAGACGCGAGAGCGCTTCTTCGACATGGCCGCTGGCCAGTGCGAGCCCATGCGGCACTCGGGCCCTGGGCGCAACCAAGCCGAAGCGGGTGCAGAGCGCGGCGAGACCCTCGGTCTGCAAATTCTCACCCGCGAGGAGATAGCGCCGCCCGGGCACGCCATCCTCCAAGGCGGCCAGCACCCCATCGGCCAGCGCGTCGATATGAACGAAATTCCAGGAGCAGTCGATCAGAGCAGGCAAGTTGCCCGTCGCAAGGTCGCGGATCAGACGCCCGGGCGGGGTCGGCCCATGATCTCCCGGCCCGATCGGAGCGGAGGGCATGACGATCATCGGATCCAGCGGATGCGCCCGGCAGATCAACTCGGCCGCGCGTTTCGAAGCTGGATAGGGGCCGAGCATTGCGCCCACGGGCAGCTCCAGCCGTTCATCGACCCGGACCGGCGCAGCGCGGCGCCCGGTGATGAGCGTGACGTAGCTCGAGACATGGACCATCCGTTTGACGCCGGCGGCATGGGCAGCTTCCAGCACGTTGCGGGTGCCCTCGACATTGACCTTGCGAAAGCTGTCGCGGTCCCGTGCCCAGAGCCCGGTTACCGCCGCTGCATGGATCACTTCATCCACCCCATCCATTGCCCGGTCGAGCGCTGCGCGGTCTTCGACCGAGCCCTGCATCGGCAAAACGCCAGGGGGTTGCGGCGGGCGCGCGCCGCCGAGATCGAACCCGATCACCCGCTCGCCGCGCTGGACCAGCCGCTCGGTCAGATGCCGGCCGAGAAAGCCTGCAGCACCGGTGACCAGGACGGTCATAGCCCCCCGCAGACCAACAGGCCGGGGGCGCGGACCGAACCGGCGATCAGCCGCTCTCCATCGAAATGGCCGATTGTGGCGCCAGGGAAGACCTGGCCCTCCGGATCGTTGAACAGGATCTGCACCGAGCCGTCCGACAGAGAGATGCGGACAATCCGACTGGGCGCCCGTTCGGTCAAGCCGTACCTGTAAAGGCCAAGCCTAGGCAGCGAGGGATGAAGCGCGGCGATCAGGGCAGGATCGTCGCCTGGCTGCAGGCTGAGATTGTCAGGGCCGCCGCCGAGAGGGATCGGAGCCGCCTCTGCCTCTAGAAATCTGATGCGGAAGCCGCGGGTCTCTGCCACAGCCGGGCCGAACCCAGGCACAATTGCCACGCCGTTGGGAAAGAACAGGCCGCTGGCTTCGAGGGCCGCCTCTGCGCCTTCTGACCCCACCGGTAGGGTGACGGTAAGGCCTGAGCGATCAATGCCAAAGAGCTCGCTCAAGGTCTCCGGACTGCAATCCCCACGATCGAGGGTGATCCAGAGGGTCAGATCTCGAAACACCAAATCATTGGCGGAACAGAGCGTCGGATCGGCGGCACCTTCAACCGAGATCTGCAGGCGCTGGCGCATCGCGTCGTAATTGGCCAGCAGCAAGCGCACATTCCCGTCCCGCCCGCGATTGATTACTGCGACCAGCGGCAGCTCTGGATGAGCAGCGATGCCGTGGGGGCGCAAACCTCCGGTAAGGCCGTCGGCGGGTAAGGCTGGGGTCAGCCGCGGCACGAAGGGCGCCTCGTCCGCCAGCTCTTCAGGGTCAAAGACATACAGCCCGCCATCAGGCCCGGCCTCGTCCAGCCGATCATGGGCGGAAAGCAGGAATCGCCCATCGGGCAGGCGGGCGATATCCTCAATCCCTACAATCTCCCGCCCGGTCTCGGCATCGCGCAGCGGCAAGGCATGGCACATGGCCGGGGCGAAGAACGCATCAAGGGCCGCCATGGGCCAGATCCACCAGAGCAGCGGCAGACCTGGCAGGGCCAGCGCCAGCGCGCCGATCAAAGCACCCCGCCGGATCATCTAGGCTTAGGCCGCATCGGGGATCTGATACCCCCATTTCTCGATCCAGGGTGCCCAATGGCCGCGGACGGCTTCAACCGCCTCGGCATCGCCGCGAAAAGCGTTTTTCGCATAGCTCTTCACGCCGTCGAGATAGGTGGAGAACATGGGCGCGGCGGTTTCGAATCCGTTGAGATCGAGCGATGTATAGATCCGCTCCAGCGCCTCCATCGGTTGGGTGTCGAGAAAATCGTAGGGAAGCTCGACAAAATCTGGAGTCTCCCATCCTTCGGTCTCGGCCTCGAACGCGTGCATCATCCGTGCATAGACCCGGAGGATCGTCGCGTCGATCTCGTCTGCCTCTGGCGGGTCTTGCAACGCCAATTCGGCCAGGAGCTTCTTGTAGAAGTTCCGCATCGACAGGAAAACGTCGAACGGATTTCGGTGAATGTGGATGAATTTCGCATCCGGGAACATCCGGCGCAGCATGGCCGGGCGAGCGGTATAGACCGGGTTCTTGATCAAAAGCCGCTTGCCCTGATCCTTCTCGAGCCGGCGCAGGAACAGGAGAAAGCGCGCTTGCCAAGCGGCGATCTCGGCCTCGCTGCAGCCCTCGAAGAACAGACCGCGATCGATCAGCCGGTCGAAGCCGCGGGGAAAATAGATACCGTGATAGAATGAGAGCGGAGACATATTGGCGATCGCAATCTCGTCCTCCTGTGGGCTGGTCGGGGTCACGGGAATGTTGTCTATGAACCGGGTCTCGGGCAGTTGGCGTTCGAGAAATGGGCGCAGGGCACGGGCGATGCCGAACATATCCCAGGGCAGGCCGGTGGCGATCGGCGGGACATACCCAAAGCCGCCAAGGCTCATCACATTGTAAAGATGAGTCGTGCCCGAGCGCCAATGACCCAGGATGAAGATCGGTGCGGTCGGCCGTTCGGAGAGGCGTGGGGTGATCAAAAGATGCTCGATCGCCGAGACCGGGGCGCGGCCGAGGGCTGCCCCCCAGATCGCTGCGGCCATAACCCAGCGGTTGGGCCAGCCTCCGGCGCGAAACACCGCGGCGAGCGTGGCCGGATCGGCGCCGCTGAGAGGATGAGCCATGCTGTTATGCCTTTTGCCCGGGCGGAGCACTTACCTACTCCGCCTGCGCCATAGGGATCAATCCTGCAGGGCCAGTAAGTACGTTAGGTGCTTTGCGGTCTGATCTGTCGTTGATGTGCTGGGGCCCGGACGGCGACCGGGCCTGGAGAACCCGTCAGCCGATCCGGACATCGCCATATTGCCGCCACATTTGGCCCAATGCACGCCTTATTTCAGCCTGAACGCCTAAAAATTCAGCGGAATCCAGCATAACTGTTTCAAAATGAAACAACTTACCCGAC
>JBCDKL010000158.1:0-7501 GCA_038746695.1 Pseudomonadota bacterium
CAGAACCATTTCGCCTCGATCGTGCTGGTCAAGCCGAACTGGCTGCGCCGCCAGATCCTTCGCGCCACCCTGGCCGCAGTGGATTATGTCGGCCGGTATCGCAATTACAGCGGCACGCTGGGAGGGATCCCGACCATCCAATCGGCACGCTGGATCCTGCTCGACCGCGGCAAGCGATTGTTGTTCCTGACCAATTACGTCGGCGCCTGGGACAGCTATCTCAACGAGTTCTCCGAGCTCGACGCGGTCAGCGCGGTGAATGCGGTCTGGTCGAACACCTATGTGCGTTTCGACCCCGGGCAGGAGGCGGGCCGAGGGCGCGAGGATGCCAAGATCAGCTTCCCCAAGACGCGGTATCTGTTCGGCAAGGGCGCCCGCGCAACCCCGGAATTCAAGGCTTATGTGCGTCAGAGCCAGATCCCGACCCTGGCCTGGTACGGCGCTTATCCCGATTTGAGCGTGCCCGCGATCAACCGCAATTCCGAACTGCGCCGCCGCCTTTTCGAGGAGACCACATTGCCCCAACGCGAAGACTTCCTGCGCAGGATCTAACGGAGGCGGCCATGCAACAAGACCCCGTCGACTGGACCCAGGTGCAAGCCATCCTGCGCAACGGCTTCCGAGCCTATGGCCATTCGGTCCATGCACTGATGACCATCGAAGAACCCGGGCTGTTTCGCGCATGGCTGTGCCGGCATCTCGACCGGGTCAATTCGGTGATGGAGGCACGGGCGTTAAACGAAAAGGCGCAGGAGATCCTCGACACCTACCATCGCCGTCGGCGGGAGGGCGAAGAGGTCGATCCCGCCGAGCTCGACGATCAGTTGCCGCCCAATCCGATCAGCCTCAGCTTCACTGTAGACGGGTTGCGCGCGCTGGAAGTGCCAGAGGAAGCGATCACGACCTTTCCCATTGCTTTCACCGATGGGATGGCCCCAAAGGTGACCCATGGCGATACCTCGCGCCGGGCCGGTATCCTGGGCGATTACGGACCGAACAATTCGGCCAATTGGGTCTGGGGCGGGCGCCAGGATGGCGGCGGCGGGCCGGGGCATCAGTCCGATATCCACTTGATGCTGGCGGTCTTCGGCTGGCGGCGGAAGCGGGTGGATCAGGTGTTCAAGACCTTGATCTCCGACACCGCGGGGATGCGGCTTGCAGCGCCCGATGCCAGGATCGACACGCGCCTGGTCACCCGCGAGGAGGGCGGCGGAGCAGAGGATAGCATCGGTAAGTTCGACCGTATCCAGATGACCGAACATTTCGGCTATCGCGATGCGATCTCGCAGCCATTCTTCGAAGGCACGCAGCGTGCCAGGGATGCCAGTGAGGTCGAGAAGCGGTTCCACCAAGTGCCTGTCGGGGACTTCGTGCTGGGGTTCCGTAACTCCCGCAAGCAGCCGACACCGGATATCTCGCTGCCCGAGGGAGCAGATCCGCAGAGTTATCTCCCACTCACCGAGGCGCATAAGCCGGATTTCGGGCGGTTCGGCAGCTTCCAGGTGGTCCGCCAGTTGGAACAGGACGTGCCGGGGTTCAACAGACTGGTCGAGGCGGCTGCCGATCGATTGGGCGCCGAGCCAGAGCCGCCCGCTACCGGCCCCGAATGGCTGGCGACCTGGCGCAAGTGGATGCACGGGCTTCCCGCGGATCTACGCAAGAAGGAGCGGGCCGCCGCGCTGCTGATGGGTCGCTGGCGCGACGGGACGCCTCTGATCGCCGAGACCGGCCTGCCCGACCCTCAACATCCCGGGCAGGCACTCCGCGAAAATCAGCCGCCCCAACCGGCCAATAATTTCGGCTTTCACCATATGGACAGCGCCGGGCTGATTTGCCCAATCGGCAGCCATGTGCGCCGGGTCAATCCGCGCGATTGTCTGCCGCCTGGGCCGGACAAATCGCTCGAACTCACGCTCGGCCACCGGATCATGCGCCGCTCGCGCCTCTATGGCCCGGCGGTCGAGAACGGGGCGTTCGAGGCGTCCGATACCAGTCCGCGCGGGCTGCTCTTCATCTGTTTCAACACCGATCTCAACCGGCAGTTCGAATTCACCCAGCATACCTGGATCAACAACCCGAATTTTGGCCGTCAGACCGGCGAGATCGACCCGATCCTGGGCACGCAAGACAGAGGCCGGACCCATGCGAGCATCGCCGACCGGCCGCTGCCGCATCGGCTCGAACTCGGCCAGCAGATTGTCCGGGTCAAGGGTGGCGCTTACCTGTTCCTACCGGGCCTGCCGGCGCTGCGGTATCTGGCCCGGAAATGACCCTGCGCCCGGCCCAGATGCTCGAAAAACGTGCCTATGACTACGTTGTCGTCGGTGGTGGCACCGCGGGCGCTGCACTTGCCGGGCGGTTGGCCGAAGCGGGGCTCGAGACCGCTTTGATCGAACAGGGGCCACCCGCCGATCACCCCGGCATCCTGCGCTCACACACCACCGAATTGCTGAGCCTCTGGCAGGACAAGACCTATTGCCGCGATTACCTCATGGAGCGCAGTCCGAACCACCCAGCCTGGCCGAACACGCTGCGCGGCACGGTTTTGGGCGGATCGGGCGCGATCAATGTCATGATCCATCTGCGTGGTAACCGCAGGGATTTCGACTTCTGGCGCGATCTCGGCAATCCGGGATGGGGGTTTCGCGAGATGCTGCCGCTGTTCCGCCGGTTGGAGCGTTTCGAGGATGGCGGCGACACGACCTGGCGCGGCGGCGAAGGGCCGATCGACGTGCGCCGGATCGGGCAAAGCACCTATTCGCAAGCCTTCGAAGCGGCGGCAGTCGAGCTTGGCTTTCACGGCCCCGGCTGGGATCTGAACGGCGCGCGGCAGGAGGGCGGGGCCGGGCCGCTGCAATACGCGGTGGATGGCGATCTGAACCGGTCTTTCACCGCAGCGGGCTATCTCGCCCTCTCTGGCCGGGCCGACAATCCAGCAAGGCTGACCGAGGTCCAGACGATCCGCATCGCGCTCGAAGGCAGGGGCGCCCGCCTCCGCGCGAAGGGGGCCGTGGTGTTGCACCCGACAACCCAGACCGAGACCCTGATCGAGGCCAGGCGCGAGGTCCTGGTCTGTTGCGGCAGCTATGAGAGCCCGAAACTTCTGATGCAGTCGGGCCTCGGTCCGGCAGAGCATCTAAACGCGTTCGGCATCGAAATCGCCCGCGATCTGCCCGGGGTAGGCCAGAACCTGCAGGACCATGTGATCCTGCCGCTCTTCTTCGAAGGCGCGGCCCCCCTGCCCGATCTCAAGTTCTTCGCTGAAACAGGGCTCTTCGCCGAAGTCTCGACGGGTGAGACCCTGACCTGGTCGCGCGACGCCTGGCCCAATTTGCAATTGTTCATGACCGCCGGCGTGCCCGAGCGGCGCTGGCCTGGGATGCCCGAGCGCTTCTTTGGGATCTACCCCTCGCTCTGCCGTCCCGAAAGCCGGGGCGAGGTCCGTCTTGCCTCGCCCGATCCACGCCGCGCGCCGATCATCGACCCACGCTTCTTCAGCGCGCCCGAGGATCTGGACGTGCTGATCAACGGCTTGCGTCTCGCGCTAGAGCTTGCCGGGACTCGGGCGATGGAGGGGATCAATCTGGGCACTTTCGCGCTTGACGGTCCATTACCTCTTCCGCGGATAACCAAAGATCTCCCACGGGCAATGCTCGCCCATTACGCCGGGGGGTATTCGCGCGGGCTCTGGCATCCGGTGGGGACCTGCGCAATGGGTCCGGCAGAGGACCGGATGGCGGTGGTCGATCCCGCGCTTTGCGTCCATGGCGTGTCAGGGCTGCGGATCTGCGATGCCTCGATCATGCCGCGCCTGGTCTGCGGCAATCCCAATGCAACCGTCATCGCCATTGCCGAGAAATGCGCGGATATGGTGATCGGGCGCTAGCCAGCGCTCAACTGCCTGGCCAGCCGCGCCAGCCCCATCTCGTAGAACTCCGCAACCTGCACGCGGGGGTCGGGTGTGGCGGATACGGGCATGACAAAGCGCGAGCGCAGCCGGGTGAGGCAGCCTGCCTCCTCTGGCGTCACGCTCATCTGCGCGTGGTAATCGCGGATCGCCAGCCCCTCGATCTCGACCACATAAGAGATGGTGAAGATCGCGGCGGAGCGGAGCAGCTCGGTCTCGAACATCGCAATCGGCGGCGTGCCGGGCGGCACATCCGGTGCGGGATGAAGCACCATATGTCTGGTCAGCCGCCCCGCATCATCCACCCCCGCCGTGCAACTCGCCACCGCGGGATGCCAGTCCAGGATTGCCGTCTCTCCGGTGATCGCCGCCCAGACCCGTTCGGCCGGGGCCGCGATCTCGACCGCGCGGGTCACCTCCGCAATCATGTCGGACATGATCTCTCCCTCGCGCTGCCCGCCTTTTCTCCAAGTTGCTTCAGATTGAGACAGCGAGAAAGATGGCGTTTTCCGCGATGAGAAAATCCCTCCCGATTTCACCGTGTAACCGCGAGGAACAGCTGTCGTTAAAGTGGAAATCCGCTGACTCTCGCGCTGCAATATGAGTAGTGTTCCCTCGGGGCGTCCTGACGGGAACCACCCGCCCCGTCGATATCGGTTTTGCTTGGACCCGGGTTATTTGTTCGATCCGGACGGGCCCTAATGGGGGGCTTAAGGCGTGCATCACAGGATGGATCATCGGCCTTTAACGGTGATTTTCGTCGACCTGGTCGGATCGACCAGGTTGAGCCAACGCCTGTCCGCCGAAAAAATGCTCGAAATCAACCATGCCTATCAGGAGGTGGTGATCCAAGCGCTCGAGCAGTACTCGGGCAAACTGGTCCGGGTGGTGGGCGACGGCCTCCTGACACTGTTCGGCTGGCCCAATGCCCATGGAGATGATCCCGAGCGCGCCGTACGCGCGGCCATGGCGATCCACCGTGATCTGGCCAAGCTTCACCTTGTCGAGGACACCCAACTCGCCTGCCGGATCGGGATCGCCACCGGGCCATCGCTGGTCGGCGATGTGCAGAGCGGGGGGCTCTCGCAACCAGGCACGGTTTATGGGATCACGCCCAACCTTGCCGCAAGGTTGCAGGATCTGGCCGGGCCGGGCGAGACCGTGCTGGCCGAGGGCACGCGACAGAGGGTCGACGGAGTATTCCACCTCACCGGCCTCGGCCCGCAAACTTTGAACGGGTTCGAGGAAATGCAGACCGCATTTCTGCTGACCGGCGAGACTGACCGGGCGGGCCATCAGGCGCTCGGGTCTGCAAGACGGCGCATGCCGCTGATCGGCCGACAGGACGATTTGCGACAACTGACCGAGAAATGGGCGCTGGCCCGCAAGGGGGAAGGCCAGATCGTAATGCTGGCGGGCGAGCCGGGTATTGGCAAATCCCGACTTATGCAGGCACAGCGCCAAGGAAACGGGCTGGGCCGTCATACAGCGATCGTTTATTTCTGTTCGCCCTTCCATCAGCAGAGCGCTTACTTCCCCTTCATCGATCAGCTCGAGCGCTGGTGCAGTTTCCGCCGTGGCGACCCGCCGGAGGTTCGCGAGACCAAGCTGCGCGACCGGATCGGCAGCACTCTGGACCGCGCTGAGACTGATCTCCTGGTGTCGGTCGTGGTGCCCGAAGCCGGGCATCTCGCGCCCGAGATGTCGGAGCTCGCCTTCCGGACCCGGCTGCGCGAGATCTTCTTCACTCTCATCGGCGCGCTCACAAATTTCGGCCCGGTGCTTTTGCATTTCGAGGATGTGCACTGGATCGACCCGTCCTCGCGGGATCTGCTGCGCCAGATGAGCGGAGAAATCGCCACGATGCCCGTCCTGATGGTGCTCAGCCAGCGCCAGGACACACCGCTGATCGGGCTGGAAGGCGGCCATGTCACACCGCTTACACTGGCGCCCCTCTCGAACGAGGAGGCAAAAGCGATGGCTGCGGCCGGGTTAGAGAACCGCGATATCGGCGCGCATCAAGTCGCCGATCTGCTCGCGCTCTGCAATGGCGTGCCACTCTACATTGCCGAGATCACCGCGGCCCTGCTCGACCGCTACGAACAGTTGGAGGACCCTGGCGACCTGCCGATCCCCGGCCAGGTATCCGAGCTTCTGATGGCACGGCTCGACAGTCTGGGCACGAAGAAGCCGATGGCGCTGGCAGCATCGGTAATCGGGCGGCCCTT
This sequence comes from Pseudomonadota bacterium, assembly GCA_038746695.1. Classification (GTDB taxonomy): domain Bacteria; phylum Pseudomonadota; class Alphaproteobacteria; order Rhodobacterales; family Rhodobacteraceae; genus Thermohalobaculum. The sequence goes on from JBCDKL010000158.1 coordinate 6,136, forward strand.
CGACCTCGCCCTCCTGGCGGATGTGATGGGGGAGAACCCGTCCGATCTCGCCGCTACGATCGAGGATTTCTGCGCCCGCGGCCTGTTCGAGCCGATCAGCCGGGCGCAACCGGGTTTTACCTTCTCGCATAACCTGCTCCGCGAGACCGCCTATCACAGTATGGTCGGCCAGGCCCGGAGCGGATGGCATAACAAGGTCGCGAACGCGCTGATGCGGCGCGAGCCCGATCTGGCCGCGCGCGAGCCGCATATACTGGCCCAGCATTGCGAAGCCGGCAGTATGCAGGAGGCCGCGACCGGCCATTGGATTGCCGCCGCGGGCAAAGCGTTCAAACGCTATGCCTTCACCGAAACGCTGGATTATCTCGCCCGGGCCGAGGCGCTGCGCGAGGCGCTGCCCGCGGGCGACCGGATCTCGACCGAGATGCGCATCACCGCCCTGGCAGGGCGCACACGCGCGGCGCTCAGCGGCCATGGAGACCCAGAAGCGATCAACGCCTTCGACCGGGCGTTCGAAATCGCGGGTACTCTGGGCGATCAGGCGGTGATGCTGACCGCCGGGCACGGGCTCTTCACCGGGTATCAGGTGCTTGCCGATTATGCCGAAGCAGCAGAGATCGGGCGCAGGCTTGCCTCAAGGATGCCAGCACCGCAGGCACAGATGTGGGCGCATTACATACGTGGCGTGCCGCAGATTTGGCGCGGCCGGTTCGTCGAGGCACAGGAGGCGCTGGCCGAAGCCTCTCGCAATTACGCGCTGTCGGCATCCGAGCTGAACGGTGCTGGCCGCGATCTCGCCAATCAAATCCAGGCGATGCAGGGTCTTGTCCTGGCCTTTCTGGGCGAGGCGGAAACCGCGCTGACATTTGCGCAGCTCAGCATCGACACGGCGGAGGCACGCGGCCAGCCACTGGCCCTTGCGAATGTGCTGATCATCGGGTGCAACACCCATACCGTGCTGCAGCATCCCGATCGGATGGCGTTGGCCCAGAGGCTTCGTGCGCTGGCCCGGCAGCATAAGCTGCCCTTCTACAGCGCCTCCGCCACCAGCCTGATCGCCGCGGCACTATACGAGACCGAAGAGGTGGCCCGCGGCTATGAGATGCTACAGGCCGGATGGCGTGCTTTTCAGGCGACAACCTCGCGCACCAATCAGGTGCTGGCCTGCACGGAACTCGCCCGCGGCTGTCTCCTGCTCGGGCGCAGCGAGGAGGGTCTGTCGATCGCAGCCGAGGGTCTTGATCGTGCTGATCGTTATGATGAGCGTCATTTTGAGGCGGAGCTTCGGCGGATCCGGGGTGAGCTTTTCGCTCTTGCCGGGGATCATGAGAAGGCGAGGGAGGCGATTCTATCGGCCATCGATCTG
>JBCDKL010000159.1:0-7486 GCA_038746695.1 Pseudomonadota bacterium
GAGCCGAAAGTGCGGTTGTTGAACTCCCGCATTTCCAACTGCTGACGGTCGATTTCGAGCTGGCCGAAGCTTTCGCCCAGACCGAACGCCTCCTCGAACACGGTTCGTACCGGCAGATCGCCCAGTACCGAGAACCAGGCCACCCCATCGGGATCGGGAGCGGTGGCGTATTGCGTGATCTCGCGGCGGAAATTCAAGGCCAGCCGCAGGCTGCTGTCCTGCTCGCCAACTGCGATCTCGAATTGCCGGTCTTTGTAATCGTCCACGATCCCCGCCGCGAAGCCGGGTGCAGCGACCTGAGCGCCAGCGAGGTTGCCATAACCGAACGCCTCGACAAATCGCTGAAAGCGTGGGTCGACGAAGCGGTTGGCAAAAGCGTCGGGATCTTCCGTGCCTTCTTCGAGCATTTTGCGCAGGAAGGCACCTTTGTCGATTTCCTCATCCAGCCCAAAGGCGCCAAGCGCGACCCGCAGCAACCGCCGGTCACCGATCAGGTCCGAGGGGGTGAGGGCCTGGGCGATATTCTCCTCGAAATAGGCGATGTCCCGCGCGACCTCAGGCTGAGCCTCGAAGGTCAGGCGCTGGCTGGCCTCGGTCTGCTCCAAAAGCCGGAAGCCCAGAATGCCAGAGGCTGGGATCAGCGGCTGGAACACTGGGGATCCCCTATGGCAAGGAGCTTGTCCTCGAGTTCGAGCAGACGGCGCAGTGCCTTGAGGGCCTGATAGTACTTGCCCTCCTCGACTGCCTCGCGGGCATCGACCAGACGGCCGCCGCTTTCCTCGTCGAGGAAGACTTGCTCCAATTGTCCGATGCCGGAGAGGAGCTGTGTCTGCGCCTCCTCCGCATCCACCTCGCCAGCCAGGACAAGCTGGGCGATATAGCAGACCCGGCGCACCGGCGTGTTCGCCTCTTCCGGGTGGATCGCATCGCGCAGGCGGAGCACGTTGGAATCGGCGGTCAGGATGTTCAGCCGCGCCCGGCGCGAACCGTTCTCCATGACGACGCCGTTGACGATGAAGCGCTCGCCTGGGCCAAGTTTCAGGATCAGGCCGGGCATGACGCGGCCTCGGGCGTGTCGCGCAGGCCCTTCATGATCGTGGTGTTGATGTCGATCAAGGCCACGATGTCGGCCTCGCCTTTCATCACTTTGCTGGTGTGGGCTCGGGTGAACTCGGCCAGGTAGACAAGCTGCGCCCGGAGCATGTCGGGCAGCTGGTTGTCCTCCAGCATTAGATCGGCGGCCAACGCAGTCCAGAGACGGCGGTTTTCATGCAGCGCGGCGACCAGTTCGGGATGGGCGGGAGCCTCTTGCGCGGCGATCCGCGACATTTGCGCGGTGATCTTGGCGAAGGCTTGATACTCGATCATCCTCGGCGAGTTGACGGCGATTTTCGCTTGGCCGTAGGCCGAGTTGGCAGTGTAAGCGGCAGACATAGCGGTACCTCAAAAGCCTCTCCCATCGGTCCGGGCTAAGGCGTGAAACCGGGTTCATCCGGCCTTTGAGACGAAATCCGGGGGCGAAGAGAGCTCCGCCCCCGGAAAGATCAGATTACCGGAACAGCGACAGGATGTTCTGCGGCGCCTGGTTGGCGATCGACAGCGACTGGGTGGCCAGCTGCTGTTGCACCTGCAGGGCCTGCAGACGGGCCGAAGCCTCTTCCAGATCCGCATCGACCAGACCGCCGATACCGGTCTTGAAGCTGTCGATCAGCGATTGCTGGAAACTCGCCTGGAGTTCCACCCGGGTCTCGACCGTACCGATGGCCGCCTGAGCGGTAACGGTCGTCTGGATCAGGGTTTCGATCGAGGTCAAGGCACCGGCTTGGTCGGTCACGACGTTGATCGCGCTCAGGGCCGAAAGGCCGCCCGAACCGGCCGAAGTCACGTTCGAGGTCACAACACGGTCGACGTTGCCTGTACCGTTGTTCGTGAACACCAGGGTGTTCGCGGCGGTGGAGTTATAGTCGACAACCAGACCTGCGATGTTCTGGCCGACCAGCTGATCGCGAAGTGCGGTCGCAACAACGGCCTCAGTGTCGCCCGCAGCCACATCGGCGGCAGTCAGAACCACGCTGGCCGAGAAATTGTCGACAGAGATCGAGATCGTGTCGCCAGCAGCCAGGTTGGTATCGTCGATGACCACGATGTTGGTACCGGCAGTCGCGCCAGCGGCCAGGGAGAAGGTCGCGTCATCAGCGTTGGTCGTTGCACCCAGCGAGCCGGTCAGACCGCCGCGGACCGCACCGGCCGTGGTGCCGAGATTGGTCACAGCCGCACCACCCGAAGTGTCCAGCGAAATCGTCGAGGTCGTCACGCCGGTGGCGGAACGGTCGAGCGAGGACAGGATCGAGAAGTCGGTGGCGGTCGAACCGTCGATCAGGTTCACACCGTTGAACTGAGCAGCCGAGATGATCGTATCGACCTGGCCGACCAGCGACGTGATCTCGTTCTGGATGATCGTGGCATCGGCCGACGGGTTGCCGGCGGCAACAATCTTGCCTTTGATCTCTTCCAGAAGATTGCCGATGCTGTCTACCGCGTTCGAGGCGACATTCAGGGTCGAGGAGCCGAGATCGAGCGAGCTTTTGATCGCTTCGAAACCCGAAACGTCCGAGCGCATCACTTCCGAAATCGCAAAGATCGCGGCATCGTCCTTCGAGGTGCCGATTTTCAGACCGGTCGAGATCTCGCTTTGGACGCCCTCGAGGCCCGAATTGATGCTGCGCAGGGTTTGCAGCGCGACCATGGCGCTGTTGTTAGTGAGAATGCTTGCCATTTGGCATGTCCTTTCAAGGCGTGCGGGGCTTCAAACCCGCGGTTCACATTCTCCCGGCTATGCCGGGATGCTGATCCGCCTTTCTGACGTCTCGGCCATCCGGTCCCACCGTTGGCCAGCGCACCCTAATGGTTCGCGGGGGGAACATTCGCCGGAACCTCCTAACAATTTCTCTCCGCCGCCGCCGCCTAATGCAGGAATTTTCGCTCAACTTTCTTGGGCATTTTCCAGGGTGGCGAGCATGCGATAGGGCATCGGCAGGCGCCGGCTTTCACCGTGGATCATCAGATCATGGACATGGGTCTGCCAAAACTCGGTCTGGATCCGCTGGATTGCGAAGGCCTCGACCGAGGTCCAGCGCATCAGCAAGCGATAGACCTCGGAAGTGTCTTCCAGATTGCGCCCGCCATCGGCGACCACGAAAGCCTCATAGACTTGGTCGCGCACCGCGGTATAGCCGTTCTGAATCGGCCCGGTGGAGATCCCGTGATAGAGGCAGAAAATTCCGAGCTTGCGCAGCGAGGCGAAGAAAGGCCGGTTGAACCGCCCGCGAATCAGAAGATCGAAATGGCTCTGGAACATTTCTTTGAGCGCTAAAACTGCGCGCACGGTTAGCTGGCTGTCCTGCGGGATCTTGGTCACGACCTGAAGTAGCATCTCCTCGGCCCAATCCTTCTGCATCGACAGAAGATCTGCCCGCATTTTCAGGAACTGGCGCTTGCTGCGGACATCCATCGCAAAGGACTCTTCGATCCGCGCGAGTTCGGCCGCGGGCAACAAGATGTCGCCCACCTTGTGTTCGAACTCCTCGAAGGTCTGGATAGACATGGCTGTCCCATTTGCCTTTGAAGCGGCAAGATAGAGGCTCAAGCATTGAGAATGCGTTAGCTATCTTTACCATCTGGAGGGTCGGCTTTGGCTGACTGCGCGTCCCCCAGAATTCCGTTCAGGCGCTGAAAGCTTGCAGCGACGCCTTCGGGAGACTTCTCGGCGCAGAACCGGTCGATCTCGGGATAAAGGCGCACTGCGCGGTCGAGTTCGGAGTCTATACCGCGTTTGTAGAGCCCGGTCTGGATCATCGGCTCCGCCGCTTCATAGGTCCCGAGCAGGCGGCGGGTTTCCGCGATGGTCTGATTCTCGACATCGGACGCCGCGCGGGGCAAGGAGCGGCTGACCGAGCGGCCGATATCTATGGCGGGGAAGCGGCCGCGCTCGGCGATCTTGCGGTCGAGCACCACATGACCATCGAGCACACCCCGGGTGATGTCGGCCACCGGTTCCTCCATATCAGAGCCCGCGACAAGGACCGAAAAGACGCCGGTTATCTCGCCATCCTTCCCCGCCGCCGAGCCCGGCCCGGCCCGCTCGGTGAGCCCGGCAATCAGATTCGCCGTCGATGGGGGATAGGCGCGCAGGCTGGGGGTTTCTCCAGCGGTCAAGGCCACTTCCCGATGCGCTTCGGCGAAGCGGGTGAGACTGTCGACAAGCAGCAGGACATGGCGCCCGCTGTCGCGGAAATGCTCGGCTATAGCCATCGCGGTCCAGGCCGCGCGGCGTTTGATCAGGGGCGATTCGTCCGATGTCGCGACCACCAGAACGGCGCGGCGCATCCCCTCGGGCCCCAGCCCATGGGTAATGAATTCGTTCAGCTCGCGCCCGCGCTCTCCGATCAAGGCGAAAACGACCAGATCGGCCTCGACCCCTCGGGCGAGATCGGTCAGCAGGCTGGATTTGCCGACACCCGAACCGGCGAAGAGCCCGATCCTCTGGCCACGCACCAGGGGCAGCAAGGTATCGAGGACCGTCAGCCCGGTGGCCAGCCTAGGACCCAAACCCGCCCGCTCGGCCGCGGCTGGGGGCGTATTATGTAGCATCGCCGGTCGCTCGCCCTGGGCGAGGGGTTTTCCATCAAGCGCTGACCCAAAGGCATCGACCACCCGGCCGATCCAGCCATCGCAGGGTCTGAGCGGGCGTTCCGGCATCAGCCAAACCGGATCATGCAGCGCGATTCCCTTGACGGCGCCATAAATCATCGCCCGCGCACCGTTCGGGCCGAGTGCGATGATCTCACCCTCGGCGCCTGGGGCCTCGGTGCTGGGGCCGAGCTTGATCCGGTCGCCCAGCCGGGCCAGCGCACCGAAGCCTGCGATTGTAATGGCGCTGCCATCGGCCGAAATAACCCCGCCGCAGCGCCGCCTGAGGGGAAGCCGGGTTAAATCTGCTTCAAGGCTGCTGATCTCGATCATCGTCTTTTCCATGGCTTTTGGCTGCGCCTGTCCGTGACCTGTCCCAAAGCCGGTCAAAGTCGAAGGGGCGCGGGTTACGCCTTGTAAATCTCTGATGGTTAAGCCCGCATTGATCATGAACGGTGGGAGAACCCGGGTGAGCACAAACATCACCATACTCGACATGGCGCATTCGCTGGCCCGCCATGCGTCGACCCGGCAGGCGCTGGTGACCGACAATATCGCCAATGCCGATACGCCGAGATTTAAGGCCAAGGATGTGAGGCCCTTCGCCGATATCTACCAGGCGCCCGGCACCGATCTGCCGCGCCCGCATTTTATTCCGGCATCGACCCGACCGGGACATACCAGTGGGGTCGAGCTTGCGTCGGGCGGCGCCGGTCTTCCCGGGATGGAGGCGTTGGAGATTACCAAGGTGGGTGCGTCCTCGACCTCCGGAAACACCGTCTCGCTTGAGGATCAAATGGTCCGTGGGGCTGAGGCCAAGATCACCCATGACATGGCCCTGGGCGTAATGCGCAAATCCATGGAGATGCTGCGCGCCACCCTGGGCCGCCGCGGATAAGGAGCCTCCGAGCGATGAGCGATCTTCTCACCAGTATGGTAGCCGCCTCAAGCGGCATGGAGGCGCAGTCGAGCCGGTTGCGCCTGGTTTCGGAAAATCTCGCCAATGTCGATACGCCGGGGTTCCGGCGCAAGACGATCAGCTTTGAAGAAGTCCACCGGCAGGGCGATGCCCGCGCCGTGGCGACGGGCAAGATCTTCCTCAGCGAGGCCGAGCTTGAACGTGTCTACGACCCGGCCCATCCGATGGCGGGAGAGGACGGGTTCCATGACGGCTCGAATGTCGATCTGATGATCGAGATCGCCGATGCCCGCGAGGCGCGCCGCACCTACGAGGCCAATCTGCGCATGTTCGATCAGTCGCGCGGGATGATCAACGGGCTGTTCGATCTGTTGCGCCGCTGACCCCAAACCTCCAGCCACAAGTGACCCCAGAAGGAGACACATGAGATGCAGCTGACCTCCTCGCTTGCCAGCAAGCTTTACCTCACGGCCCAGGGTGCGCTGAAACCCGGTGCGCCGGTCCAGCCGCAGCCCGAGACGCCGAGCGCGGGCCAGACCTTCATGAAAACCGCGGCCAGCTTCGTCGAGGCGCTGCGCAAAGGCGAGCAGACGGCGATTGCCGGCATGGCCGGCCGTGCCGATCCGCAGTCCGTCGTCACGGCCTTGGCCAGTGCCGAGATGGCGGTGCAGACCGCGGTGACGGTACGCGACAAAGTTGTCGAGGCCTATCAGGAGATCCTGCGCATGCCGGTCTGATCCGCAGGGCATCGTCGAAAATTCTGCGGGAGACAGAACGTGTCCAGCACCGAAATCATGGATATCATGCGTGAGGCGCTTTGGGTTGCCTTCGTCATGTCTTTGCCGATCCTCAGTATCGCGCTGATCGTCGGGGTTGCGATTGGTTTGCTCCAAGCGCTGACCTCGGTGCAGGAGCTTACCCTGACCTTCGTACCGAAGCTTGGGGCTGTGGCGCTGACCTTCTGGATCTGTATGGGCTTCATGTCCGGGCTGGCGGTCGCTCTGTTCCAGGACCGGATCATCCCGTTGATCGCCGGGGCGGCCTGAGAGATGCGGGCGGCACTGCTCATTCTGGCGATTGCCTGTGGCGTTCTGGCTGCCCATGCGGCCCCAAGCGGGGGGCAAGCAGTATCAGCGATCTGCGATTCTGCGGCGCGTCAGGCCGCGGCTTCGCATGGGGTGCCTCTGGATGTGTTGCGCGCGCTGACCCGGACCGAGACAGGGCGAAAGATGCAGGGCCGCCTCCGCCCCTGGCCGTGGACGGTGAATATGGAAGGGGCAGGGTTCTGGTTCGATACGCGCGAGGAGGCGCTGGCCTTCGCGACGGCGCATCATGCGCGTGGTGCACGGTCGTTCGATGTCGGTTGTTTTCAGATCAATTACCGCTGGCATGGCGAGGCATTCCAATCGATCGAGACCATGTTCGATCCGAAGAAAAATGCGGAATACGCGGCGCAGTTCATAAGTGATCTGCATCGCGAGAGCGGTGAGTGGGCGGTGGCGGCGGGGCATTATCACTCGCGCACGCCGAGCCTTTCGAAGAAGTATCGCGACCGGTTCAGCCGGATCCTGAGTGCGCTCGGCCCGGTGCAGGAGCCGGTTCCGCTGCCTGTTGCGGCACCCGAACCCGAGCAGCGGGTTGCGAGCTTTGCCGCGAGATCAAGCCTCGGTCCGTCTGCCTCGGGTCTGCAGCCGGTGATCAGTGGGCCGCAACATGCACGGATGCCGGGGGCTGTGCGGCTGTCGGTATTCTCGGACGGATCGGGTCTTTTGTCTCCTGGCCGTCCGCTGTTCGAGTGAGGGGAGACCCCGGGCCGGCGCGACGAGGCCCCCGCCCGCCCCCCCCCCCCCCCCCGCCCCCCGCCGCCCCCCCCCCCCC
>JBCDKL010000160.1:0-7450 GCA_038746695.1 Pseudomonadota bacterium
GCAGCCCCCGTAACGCCGCGGCTTCGGCCATGGCGGTGGGGGCGGCGGCATTGACTTTGAAGGCGGTCGCCTCGTCCTCCTCGGCCTGATCGACGGCTGTGTAGGCGGCGGCGTTGAGCACCAGATCGGCCTCGGCCGCCAAGACGGCGGCACGGCAGGCCTCGGGCTCGATCAGATCGGCTTGGTCGCGGCCCAAGGCGGTGACATCCTGGGCGCGGCGCTGGATCTCGGTCGCCACCTGACCGGTCTTGCCGAACATCAGGATCTTCATGGCGCGGCCTTTTTTGTCTCGAGGCCCAGCCGCTGGCCAACACCCTGGCGTTGCTGGATCGCCTGCCACCAAGGGGCATTCTCGAGATACCACTCCACTGTCAGCCTGAGCCCCTGTTCCAACGTCACCGAAGGCTCCCAGCCCAACTCCTCGCGGATTTTCGAAGCGTCGATGGCATAGCGGAAATCATGTCCCGGCCGGTCGGTCACGAAACTGATCAGCCGGTCATGGGGGGCGTTCTCAGGCCGCATCTCGTCTAGGACCCCGCATATAGACCGCACGATCTGGATGTTCTGCGCCTCGTTATTGCCACCGATATTGTAGGTCTCGCCGATCCGCCCCTCTTGTAGAACCTTCAACAGAGCGACCGCGTGATCCTCGACATAAAGCCAGTCGCGGACATTCTCGCCCGTGCCATAGACCGGTATCGGCTGGACGGCCAGGGCCTTCAGGATCACCACCGGGATCAGCTTCTCCGGGAAATGGTAAGGCCCGTAATTGTTGGAACAATTGGTGAGCACCACCGGCAAGCCATAGGTCTCGCCCCAGGCCCTGACCAGATGATCGGAGCCCGCCTTCGAGGCCGAGTAGGGCGAGTTCGGGGAATAGGGCGTCTGCTCGGTGAAAAGCCCGTCCTCGCCCAGGGTGCCATAGACCTCGTCGGTCGAGATATGATGGAAGCGGAATGCCTGATTGCCCTGCCAAAAGGCGCGCGCGGCTTCGAGCAAGCGGAACGTGCCGACCAGATTGGTCTGGATGAACTCCCCCGGCCCGTCGATCGAGCGGTCCACATGGCTCTCGGCGGCCAGATGCATCACCGCGTCGGGGCGATGGGTCTCGAAGATCCGGGTCAGAGCCGTGGCATCGGTGATGCAGGCCTGCTCGAAAGCATAGCCCGGGTGATCCGCCACGCTGACCAGATTGGCGGGATTGGCGGCATAGGTCAGCTTGTCGAGATTGACCACCTGATGCCCGTCGCCAATCGCCCGGCGCACAACTGCCGAGCCGATAAACCCTGCCCCACCTGTGATCAGGATCTTCATTGGCTACTCGAACGGGCTCTCGAAATCGCGAAACCACGGGGCCTGGGCATCCTTGTCGCTCAACACCGCATGAGCCGGGTCGATCCCCCAATCGATGCCCAGATCCGGATCGTCGAAACGCACCGCGCCATCGGCCTCGGGCGAGTACCAATTGTCGACCTTGTAGAGCAGGTCCACATCCGGGGTCAGGGTAATGAAGGCATGCAGAAACCCCCGCGGCACCCAGAGCTGGGCACCGTTTTGGGCGCTGAGCTCCTCAGCCACCCATTTGCCGAAACTGGGAGAGGATTTGCGGATATCGACGGCGACATCCAGCACGGCGCCCCGCACCACCCGCACCAGTTTGCCCTGCGCGAAAGGCGGCGCTTGAAAATGCAGCCCACGCACGGTGCCCTTGTCGGCCGAGAAGGAATGATTGTCCTGCACGAAATCGGCCTCGATCCCCGCCTCGGCAAGACGTTTCTGGTTCCAGGTCTCGGAGAAAAAGCCGCGATTATCGCCGAAACGGCGGGGGGTCAGGCGTTTGACCTCGGGGATCGCTGTTTCGAAAACGTCCATTCCATGCCCAGCCAGTCTTCCCCACAAGGGCGCGGGTTAACCGATCGGCTGCGCGCTGTCGAGGGCGAAACCGCCATCGATGGCGCGATCTTTATCGCAGTGCAGCGCGATGCTAAGAAGGCGCCGGGGAAGGATGCGATGACCGATACAACCGAGACGGCAGCCGACGGAGCGGCCACACCAAAACTGGAGATCCGGGCCTCGCGCCTCTTCGCCGCCTGGCTGGCCGAAGCGGGCGGTGCGGCGGGGACGAGCCTGGCCTTCACCACCTATCAGGCGGGCAAGCTGTTCCTGATCGGGCTGCAACCGGATGGGCGTTTGTCGATCTTCGAGCGGACATTCTCGCGCTGTATGGGCCTAGGTGTCGACAGCGGCGATCCGGGAACGTTCTACATGTCCTCGCTCTATCAGCTTTGGCGGTTCCGGAACCTCCTCGATCCGGGGCAGAGCCATCGTGGATATGACGCGGTCTATGTGCCTATGACCGGGCATACGACCGGCGATATCGATGTGCATGACATCCATGCTGCCGGCAAAGCGCCCCTGTTCGTGGCGACACGGTTCAATTGTTTGGCGACCCTGGATGCGGAGAATAGTTTCCGCCCGGTCTGGCGCCCGCCCTTCATCGACCGGATCGCGGCGGAAGACCGCTGTCACCTCAACGGCATGGCGATGGCCGGGCGGGGCGCCCTGCCGAAATACGTCACATGTGTCTCGGCCACCAATATCGGCGATGGCTGGCGCGAGCATCGCCGCTCGGGCGGGCTGGTCCTGGATGTGGCCAGCGGAGAGAGCGTGGCAGGCGGGCTTTCCATGCCGCATTCGCCCCGGCTCCATGCAGGCAAGCTGTGGATCATCCAATCCGGCACCGGCGAGTTCGGCGAGATCGATCGCAAATCGGGCCGTTTCACCCCGGTCTGCTTTCTGCCCGGCTTCGCCCGCGGGATGGCATTCTTGGGCGATCACGCGGTGATCGGCGTCTCCAAAGCCCGCGACGGCACGTTCGAAGGCTTGGAGCTGACCGAGCGACTTGCGCGTGAGGGGGTCGGGGCGAAATGCGCCCTGATGGTGGTCAATCTCAAGACCGGCGATGTCGAGCACAGCCTGGAAGTCGCGGGCGTGGTCGAGGAGCTTTACGACATCGCCGTCCTGCCCGGTATCCGGCGCCCGATGGCTCTGGGCTTCAAGACCGGCGAGATCCGCTTCATGATCCGGCCAGCCGTGATGGAGTGATCAGACCGGGCGGAACCGGTCGTCCTCGTCCAACGCGAACAGCACGCCGCTGGCGATGTCCATCCAGCCCCCATGCAGCACCAGCCGCCCCGCGCGCTCGGCCTCGGCCACAAAGGGAAAGCCGCGCAGATTTCGCAGGCTGGTGCGCACCGCCTCATGTTCCAGTTCGGTGCCGAGCAGATGGGGGTCGACACCCCGGGCAAGCACCGCTTCCGCACCTGGGCGCAGGATCTCGACCCATCGGCCGATGAAGCTCGCTGGCGTCTCCAATTCCGGGGCTGCCCCGGTGCACAATTTGTGGCAGGCCGCGACACCCCCGCACTGGGAATGGCCGATAACCAGGATATGCGAGACCCCCAGGATCGTCACAGCATACTCCACCGCCGCCGAGGTGCCGTGATGCTGGTGATCCGGGCGATAGGGCGGGACCAGATTGGCGACATTGCGCACCACGAACAAATCGCCCGGCTCGGCGCCGAAGATCTGCAGCACGTCGATCCGGCTATCGCAGCACGAGATCACCATGGCGCTGGGATGCTGTCCCTCGGCCATCAGCCGGGCAAAGCCCGCCCGGTTGCGCTGGAACCCGCCCCGGTGCCATTGGCGGTAGCGCGCGACAAGTCGGTCCGGCAGCAGGGCCTTCGCCTCGGTCTCGGTCATGGCTCTTCCCCTGGACGCCCCTCCCCAAGGGCGCCTTCGTCTCTTCCGCGCGTTTAGGAGACTTGCCCTGTCGCTGACAAGGGGCCTTGGCGCGCTACTCGGTCACCTGGCCGGGATAACGCGTGCCGCTTTCGCCCAGAAAGGTGATCCGCCCCGGCGCTGTGGGATCGTGCAAAACGTCATAGCAAGCCCAGCCGGCCTGGGGCGGCCATTGCGAGCAATATTGATCGCCGCGCACTTCCCAATACCCCCAGCTCGGCTGCCCATCATCGTAGAGCGTCCGTCCCGAGGCATAGAAGGTCTGCACCGCCGCCTCATAGGTCAGGGTGACTTCGCTCAACAGCGCACGGATCTCGCCGCCGTTGGCCGGAACCTCCTCCGCCAGCGCCGGACCGGCCAACAGGACGAGAGGGATCAAACTGCGGATCATGGCCGCTCCATTCGCGATTGCAGCGCTGATGCAGCCTAACTAAGAAAGGCGCCAGAGCAAGCGGAGGGATCGGATCATGCGGGTCGTCACCATGGGGGCGGAGAACCAGGATTTCGGCGGGGCCGAGGTCTTGCAGCCAGGCACCCGCCCCGCCCCCACCCCCGGGCCGGGCGAGGTGACAGTCAGGATCGCCGCCGCCGGGGTGAACGGCCCCGACATCATGCAGCGCCGCGGGCTCTATCCCGCGCCCAAAGGCGCCTCGGATCTGCTGGGTCTCGAAATGTCGGGCGAGGTCACCGCACTCGGCGAAGGCGTCACCCGCTGGGCGGTCGGCGACCGGGTCTGCGGCCTGACCAATGGCGGGGCCTATGCCGAGGAGGTGGCGATCCTGGCCGATCACTGCCTCCCCATACCGGACGGCGTCAGCCTCGAGGACGCCGCGGGCCTGCCCGAGACCTTCTTCACCGTCTGGTCCAATATCTTCCACGGCCAGACCCTGCCGCAGGAGGGGCTGTTCCTGGTCCATGGCGGCGGCGGCGGTATCGGCTCGACCTGCATTCAACTGGGCAAGGCCCATGGGCTTCGTGTCTTCACCACCGAGGGCGCCGATGGCCGTGCCTTTTGCGAGGATCTGGGCGCGGACCGGGTGATCGATTACCGCCATGAGGATTTCGTGGCGATCACCCGCGAGGCCGGTGGCGCGGATATCATCCTCGACATAATCGGCGGCGACTACATCGCCCAGAACATCAAGGCGGCGGCCGCGGATTGTCGGATCGTGCAGCTTGCCTTCAACGCGGGCTCGAAGGTGGAACTCAACCTGATGCCGGTGATGCTGAAACGGCTGACCTATACCGGCTCGACCCTGCGCACCCGGCCCGAGGCGTTCAAGACCGCGGTGGCGCGGGCGCTGGAGCAGAAGGTCTGGCCGATGTTCACCGATGGGCGGTTGCGCCCGGTCACGCACACGGTCCTGCCGCTGGAACGCGCCGCCGAGGCTCATGCGATGATGGAAACCGCCGCACATCGCGGCAAGATCCTGTTGCGGCCATGAGCAGATCGCCGCTGACCGCCTTCACAGGGGAACGCCTGCCCGGGCTCGGCCATAACCAGGGCCCGCCGCTGCAGCCGGGCCACGGGTTCCGGGTGCATGCCTGGAAGAAAGCCCGGGCCAAGCTGATGCCGAAATTGCCGCTCGAGGTCCTGAAGCGCCGGGTGGCGCGGGCGCAGGAGCTTGGGCTCGCCTATCCGCAATATGCCTCGATCCTGCTCGGCAGCGGGCGGGACGTGCTGGCTTTTCTGTTCACCTGCGAGGCGGTGGGACTGCGCCTGGAGCGCGCCAGCCGGATCCCCGATCCGGTGGCGCGGAGGCTGGCAATGCTCCGCTCGGTGCGGCGTTTGCTGATGATCCCGGCAGAGGCTGGCGACCCGGCAGTGACACCCGCCCTGATCGACCAGATCAGCCTGGGGCCCGGCCCGGCGGCAATCCCTGCCGAAGCCCGCGCCGTGATCCAAGAGATCCTCGCGCCCGAGCGCCTGCCAGGCGATGCGGTGGTTCTGATCGGCACCCAGCCGGTCGAGCGCGGATGGGCCGAATCCGCCCGGCTCGCCAAGTTCCTTCCCGCCGAGACCTATTTCGCCGATCGGGCCTGAATCGGGCCTGTCGGGCTCGGTTCAGACGAACAATGCAAAACTTTCCATATGGTGGAAGTGGGCCGAACGAGTGTTTCCTATAGGAAACTTATTCCTTTTGAATGGGTTAGAGTCCGACACATCAACTCAACTGTTTCGACCTGAAACCAATCTTTCCCGATTTCCGAAAACTTTACAGCGCCCAAGTTTTTTTGGGTTTCCCACGCGAGGAGAGCGGCGCATCTGACCGCCAATCGCCCTGATGCGGGCATGGATGGAGGTAACCCAGATGAAGACAGGCTTTCACACGCTGGCCATTCCCGGCCCGACAAACATGCCTTTCGAGTTGCGCCAGGCGATGGAAGTGCCGCTGGAGGATCAGCGCGCGCCGACCTTCCCCGATCTGACGCTGCCGCTGTTCGAGCAGGTCAAGCGGATCTTCAAATCCGAAACCGGCCAGGTCTTCTTCTTCCCAGGCTCCGGCACGGGCGGCTGGGAAA
Source organism: Pseudomonadota bacterium (assembly GCA_038746695.1). Classification (GTDB taxonomy): domain Bacteria; phylum Pseudomonadota; class Alphaproteobacteria; order Rhodobacterales; family Rhodobacteraceae; genus Thermohalobaculum. Next base: position 6,328 of record JBCDKL010000160.1, read on the forward strand.
GTGCTATCGCCAATACGCTCAGCCCGGGCGATACAGTGCTCTGCTCGGTCTTTGGTCAGTTCAGCCATCTCTGGGCCGATATGTGCCACCGCTGGGGCCTCAACGTGATCCAGGTCGATGTGGAATGGGGCAAGGGCGTGCCGCTGGAAGAGTACGCCAAGCATCTCGAGGCGGACAAAGAACACAAGATCAAGGCGGTCCTGGCCTGCCAGAACGAAACCGCGACCGGCGTGACCTCGGATATCGCGGGTGTCCGCAAGGTTCTGGACGCCGCAGGGCACCCGGCACTTCTGCTGGTCGATGGTGTGTCCTCGGTCGCCTCGATCGATCTGCAGATGGAGGCGTGGGGCGTCGATGTCTGTGTCTCGGGCTCGCAAAAAGGCTTCATGCTGCCGACGGGTCTGGCGATCATCTGCGTCAGCCAGAAGGCGATGGAAATGCGCAGCACGGCTGAGCTGCCGCGCACCTTCTTCTCCTGGGACGATATGAGCAAGATGAACAAGGATGGCTGGTTCCCCTATACCCCGGCCACCACCTTGCTGCGCGGACTGAAGAAGTCCTGCGAGATGCTGGAAGAGGAAGGGCTGGAGCAGGTCTTCGCCCGTCACCGTTTCCTGGCAGAGGGTGTTCGCAAGGCCGTCGAGGTGTGGGATGGCTGCCGGCTTTGTGCCGCCGGGCCGGAATGGCATTCCGACACGGTCTCGGCCATCGTGATCCCGGAAGGGTTCGACTCCGCCGAAGTGGTGCAGCGCGCCTTCCACCGCTATCAGCTCTCGCTCGGCGTGGGTCTGGCGAAAGTCGCCGGACGTGTGTTCCGCATCGGGCATCTGGGTTGGCTGAACGAGCTGATGGTGATGCAAGCGATCACCGGCGCTGAGATGGCGATGAAAGATGTCGGCATCGGGATCGAGCTCGGCTCGGGCGTTGCAGCGGCGCAGGAGCATTTCCGCGGCGCCGAGGCGGGCGCCCTCGCGCAGGCGGCGGAGTGATCCGGACCTTAAGCTCCCGCTAAAACCAAAATCACCTGAAAGCCCGCGCCCCCAAGCGCGGGCTTTTTTCTTGCTTTAATGCATCCGCATTCTGCGGATCGGTCTTCTCAGATACCCCACCCCCCACCCCCGCC
>JBCDKL010000161.1:0-7407 GCA_038746695.1 Pseudomonadota bacterium
GAGATCGGCATGCACCTCCTCAAAGGGCGGGGCTTTGCCGTCGAGATTGACGAAGATCACACCCATCCATTCATGGCTGCGGATCTCGATCAGTCCCAGCTCGTCGCGGTTGATCGCGTCATGGCGGTTTGTGCCTGGGCCGCCGACATGGGGCGTGGTGCGCAGCCGGCCGTCGAGTTCGTAACACCAGGAGTGATAGGGGCAGCGGATCGCGCGCCGGATCTTGCCCGCCTCTTGCACCAGGATCATCCCGCGATGGCGGCAGATATTCTGGAATACCCGCAAGACCCCGTCCTTGCCGCGGACCATCACCACCGGCTGGCCGAGGAAATCCATTGGGCGGGCATCGCCCGGCTCTGGGCAATCCTTGGCGAACCCGAGTGCTGACCAATTACGGAAGAACACTTTGGACTTCTCGGTCTCGAACATCTCGGCATCGGTGTAGAGCGCGTTCGGCAGACCGCGGGCTTCGGCGATAGGTTTGGTGACGGCGGCAAGGTCTGTTTCGTGGAGGGTCATGGCGGGCTCCATCATTGCGTGCTGCTTTTATGGCTGAGGCATAAGGGGGCCGTCGTCTCGTCCGCCAGCGAAGGGGCGATGTCGCTTTTTGGCGATGCGGGGGCCCGTGACTCACGCCGGGTTGACGGGAATGTGACGGCTGGGCGCCGACAGACCGGCGCTCTGGCGCGTTTCACTTCCAAGGGTTTTGCGGAGGAGAAGAGCGATGTTCACTACAAGTTCTGCACGCAGTCTGGCCGCCAAGGCAGCCGGGACGTTTGCGATCCTGGCACTCGCGGGCTGTCAAACCACGCTTGCCGACGGGCCGTTCTATGGCGATCCGATCTTCGTCGACCGCGGCGACCGTTTGGACGGTCGGGTCATATTGGCCCAGCCGATCTATCGCGACCGGACCGGGCTGGTCTACTATCCCACATCCGACGGACGGGTATTCCGGTCTTCCCGCGCGCGCGATCTCTATCTGGCTGAGCGGGCCGAGGTCATCCGCGCCGCGCGGCGCGCAGAGGCCCGTGCGGAACGGCGTGCCGAGCAACGTGCCGAACGACGAGCACGACAGCGTGCCCAAGAGCGTGCCGAGCGTGCACGCGATTTGGCGCGGCAAGACCGGCTGGCCGCCGCTGAACGCCGGCGCCAGGCCGAGATCCGTGCCGACCGCCGCGCAGAAGCGGCCCGGGCCGAGGCCCGCGACCGGCGCCGTGCGGAACGGCGGGCTGTAGCAGAGCGCGAACGCCGGGCCGAGAGAAACCGGGCCGAAAGAAACCGGGCTGAGGCCAGAGAGGAGGCTCGCGAAGCCGCCCGCGAAGCCACCCGTGAGCGGCGCCGTGCCGAGCGTCGGGCGGAAAGGCGCCGGGACGAACGCGAGGCAGAAGCGGCGCGGCTCCGTGCCGAGGCCAGGGAGCGCTCCGACTCGCGCAGGCAAGGGCGCCGTGAAGCTCGGCAGGATCGCGTGGCCGAATATCGCCGCCCAGGCGAGGGCAATGACCGGTTCGAGGACCGCGTTCGTCGCGCCAAGATGATCGCGTCGGAAGAAGACAAGACCGTTCGCCAGGTCCTCGCTGAGCAGGCCGACCGGCGCGAGCGCGCCAGATAGCGCCTCCGATCAGCGCGCAGTTCAAAGGCAGGTGACGCTCAGGCGCGGAAATCGGGCGTGGTGAGAGGGTCGAAGCGGGCATAGAACGGCTCGGTCCTCTCAGCGGCTCTACGCAGGATTTGAGGTGGGGTGAAGCGAGGGCCATGGCGCGCTGCGAGATCCTCGGCCCGTGCCAGCACCGCGCCCGCGCCTTGCATATCGACCCAGGAGAAGGGGCCGCCGCTCCAGGGTGCGAAACCCCAGCCGAGCACGGCGGCGACATCGGCGTCACGGGGATCCTCGATCACGCCTTCCTCCAGCGCCCGCAGCGCCTCGAGCGCCTGGGAGTAGAGCAGCCTGTCCTGGATCTCCGCCAGCGCCGGTTGGTATTCGGTCAACGGGCAAAGATCGGCGAGACCAGACCATAGGCCTATCCGCTTGCCTTTGGTCTCGTAATCATAGAACCCCGCGCCGCTCTTGCGGCCGAGCCGTCCATGCCGGTGCACGAGATCGGCGATCAGTGCCGCGGCCGGATCTGGCGCTGCGTAACCGGCCCGACACGTCTCGGCCGCGATCCTGTCGGCGAGGTCGAGCGCAGTCTCATCGGTCAGTTGCAAGGGACCGACCGGCATGCCCGCCTGCCGTGCCGCATTCTCGATAAGTGCTGGATTTATCCCCTCGGCCAGCATTTGCACGCCCTCTTGACCATAGGGCAGGATGCAGCGATTGGCGTAGAAGAAGCGGGCATCGTTCACGACAATTGGGGTCTTGCCCAATGCCGCCACCAGATCCAGCGCGCGCGAAACCGTCTCCGGCGCAGTGCCTGGCCCGCGGATCACCTCGACCAGAAGCATCCGGTCGACCGGCGAGAAGAAGTGGATGCCGCAGAACCGCGCGGGGCGCCCGGTCGACGCGGCGAGGCTTGAGATCGGCAGGGTCGAGGTGTTCGAGGCCAGGATCGCGTCGGGCGCCATCGCCGCCGCGGCACAGGCGAGAACATCGCGTTTGAGGCAGGTATCTTCGAAAACGGCCTCGACCACCAGATCGCAGCCGGCCAGCGCATGCATATCCGCCGCGATCTCCAGCCGAGACATGGTCTCTGCCTGGTCCTCGGGCGTGAGGCGCTTTCGGGTTACGGCTTGGTCGAGCCGTGCCGCAATTGCGGTTCGGCCGCGCTCGGCGGCTCCTAAATCGCGGTCAAGCATCACGGTTTGGATTCCCGCACGCGCCGCCACCTGTGCGATCCCAGCACCCATCATCCCGGCCCCGATCACTCCGAGCCGCCGGATTGGTGCGAGGCTCGCACCGTGAGGCCGGGCTGCGCCTTTCTCGAGCCGCTGCTTGTTGACGAACAGCGTGCGGATCATCGCCTCGGCGGAAGGGTTCAGCAGGATCTTGGTGAACCAGCGTGCCTCGATCCGGATCGCGGTGTTGAAGGGCAGGGCAGCACCCTCGTAGATCGCGCTCAGCATCGCCTTGGCAGCGGGATATACACCCTGAGTCTTGCCATGGACCAACGCCACAGCGCCGGCATGGTTCGGGAACCCGGCAGGTGAGTAGGGCAACCCGCCAGGCAGTTTGAAGCCTTTGCGGTCCCAGGGTTTGATCAGATCCTCTTGTGGGGCCGAGAGGACATATTCCCTTGCGCGGGCCAACAACTCTTCTGGCGGGACGATTTCGTCAATAAGCCCGGCTTTCACGGCGCGGTCGGGTGCTACGATGCGGCCTTCGAGCAGGTATTCCGATGCGCTGAGTAGGCCCAGCATGCGGATCAGCCGCGTCGTGCCACCCGAGCCCGGGAAAAGCCCGACCTTGATCTCGGGCAGACCGATCCGTGCCTTCGGGTTTGCAGCCGCGATCCGGCGATGGCAGGCCAGCGCAAGCTCGGTCCCGATCCCAACCGCTGTGCCGGGTGAAGCCCAGACCACCGGTTTGCCTGGCTTTCCCGGCGTGTCGCTGCCGCCGAGCTCGATCAGGCGGAGCAGGGCGTGGACCCGCATGACAAAGCTGAAGAGCATCGCCGCAGGGGTCTCCTGCTCCATCGCGCGGCGCTTGTAGGCGAGGATGGTCGGCAGATCCATGCCCCCGGCGAAATCCGCCTTGGCCGAAGTCAGGATCACACCTTTGACAGAGGGATCACTCAGAATCCGGGGTAGCTTCTCCTCGAGCTCCAGGATCCCGGTCTCGGTCAACACATTCATCCGGGCGCCGGGCAGATCCCAGGAGAGGGTGGCAACGCCATCCGCGTCTATCGAGAGCGGGAAGATATCGGACAATTCGTCTGTCTTTCGTTGATCGGGCCGGTCGCGCTGGCGGAGCAATTCGGCGATACGAAACCAGGGTAAGCAATGATAATTACCAATCTCAGGTCAAAACGCATGCCATGGTGCGGCTCTGCTTGCAAACGGCTTGCGCGGGCAGTGCGATCATATCTGGTTCACAAAAACACTGCCGGGCGTGAGGCACGCCCGGCAGCGATGGGTTAACGGAGGTGGCGCGCTCAGAACGCTTCGGCCGGCAGGTCCATCACCGGAGCCGCACCGGTCTGGATGCGGGTCAGGCGCAAGCTGGTCTCGGGCAGGATGCGGGACATGTAATAGCGCCCGGTCGTCAGCTTGTTGATGTAGTATTCGGAGTCTTCAGCACCCGCTTCCAGCGCCCGCTGAGCGGCCTTCGCCTGGCGCGCCCAGGAGAGCCCCATGCAGACATGGCCGAAGAGGTACATGAAGTCGACCGAGCCGGCCAAAGCCGCGTTGGGGTCCTTCATCCCGGCCTGCATGAAGAACATTGCCGCCTCTTGCAGATCCTTCGAGGCTTTCTTCAGCGGCTGGAGAAAGTCGCGCTGCAGGGCCAGATCGTCTTCGTTTTCTTTGATGTAACCCTTGATGTACTCGAAGAAGGCGAGGATCGGTTTGCCACCTTCTTGCGGTAGTTTCCGGCCCACCAGATCCAGCGCCTGCACTCCCGTGGCGCCTTCATAGATCATGGTGATCCGCGCATCGCGGACGAATTGGCTCATCCCCCATTCCTCGATGTAGCCATGACCGCCATAGACCTGTTGTGCCTGGGCGCAGAGGCGATAGCCCTCCTCGGTCAGGAACCCTTTCACGATCGGCGTCAAGAGACCCACCATGGAGCCGGCCTTGGATGCCATTTCGGGGTCGGAGTGATGTTTCTCGGCATCCAGAAGCATGGCGACCCAGGCGAGGAAGCCATAGCCGCCCTCGATAAAGCTCTTCTGATCCATCAGCAGGCGGCGCACGTCGGGATGCACGATCAGCGGATCGGCCGGGCCTTCCGGATTCTTGGGCCCGGTGACCGAACGGCCTTGCAGCCTGTCCTTCGCATAGACGACAGCGTTCTGATAGGCGGCGTCGGCGACGGCAAGACCCTGCAGGCCAACGCCCATCCTGGCCTCGTTCATCATCACAAACATCGCTTTGAGGCCCTTATGCGGTTCGCCGACCAGGAAGCCGGTGGCCTCGTCATAGTTCATCACACAGGTCGAATTTCCGTGGATGCCCATTTTTTCTTCGATTTTGCCGCAGGCGACGCCGTTGCGCGCGCCGAGTGAGCCGTCCTCGTTCACCATGAATTTCGGCACGATGAAAAGCGAGATGCCTTTGACGCCCTGTGGCGCACCGGGCATGCGGGCCAGCACCAGATGGATGATGTTGTCGCAGAGATCATGCTCGCCCGACGAGATGAAGATCTTCTGGCCGGAAACCTTATAGGTGCCGTCGTCTTGCGGCTCCGCCTTGGTGCGCAGCATGCCCAGATCGGTCCCGCAATGCGGCTCGGTCAGGTTCATGGTGCCGCCCCATTCGGCCGAGGCGAGCTTTGGCAGATAGGTCCGCTTCTGCTCGTCCGAGCCAGCCACCGCGATGGCGGAATAGGCACCATGGGTGAGGCCGCCATACATCGCGAAGGCCAGATTGGCTGAGCTTTGCATCATGCCGACCATCATGGTGATCACCGCGGGCATGCCCTGGCCGCCATATTCGGGGTCGCAATCCATCGCGGGCCAGCCGCCTTCGCGCAGCAGATTGAACGCCTCCTTGAAGCCTTTCGGGGTGCGGACCACGCCATTCTCCAGCACACAGCCCTCCTGATCGCCAATCTGGTTCAGGGGGGCGAGCACGTCGCGGCTCAGCTTCGCAGCTTCCTCGATGATTGCCGAGGTGAAGTCCTGGCTCAGCTCCTCGTAGCCGCCGATCTCTGGCAGGTCTTGGATCTTGAGCGCTTCATGCAGCACGAAGGTGAGGTCGCGGGTGGGCGGGTTGTAGATGGTCATGGTCGTTTCCCGTGGCGTTTGATTGGCGTTTTTGGGTTGTGTGGATTGATCACTCGGCCGCGCGTTTCGCGCCTTTGGTCTCGAGCATGCCCTGAACCAGGGCGACCTGCTGATCGAGTTCGGCGATCGCCGCGTCCAGCTCGTCGCGCTTGGCGATCAGATCGATCCGATGGCGCTCGGCCGTCTCAAGCGTGGCGGACAGCTGGGTGACCTGTCCGTCGCCCATATCGTAGAGATCCAGCAGATCTTTGATCTCGGCCAGCGAGAAGCCAAAGCGTTTGCCGCGCAGGATCAGTTTGAGCCGCGCGCGGTCGCGCAGGGTGAAGATGCGCCGCTGGCCTTCCCGGATCGGGGTCAGCAGTTCTTTGTATTCGTAAAAGCGTAAGGCGCGCGGGGTGACCTCGAACTCCTTGCACAATTCGCCGATGCTGTAGGTCGTCTCACTCATATCTCGCTCCTGATTCCAGCGCGAATTTTGCCTGACTATGGCGCTAGCTTACGTGCGCGTCAACACTTGAAGTTGACGTATGCGTCATTTTCTCGATTTGGAGAGTTTCGGGCGCTGACTTGCGCGCCCTCTTGCGCCGATGCGTCGAATGGCTCACATCGCAGGCTCCACTCCTCGAGAGAAACCGATCCGGTCCGCCATGTCCAACCCACCGCGCCTCGATCAGACCTTCGCCGTGTCCGGCAGCTTTAACCATGAAGGAGATCTGATGACCGGCCTGCCCCATCCCGCCGAGATCGGTATGCGCAGGCATTATGTGGGCGAGGGCCAGGCGATCCTCTCGGTCGATTGGGACGAGCGGTTGGTCGGTGACCCGCATAAAGGGGTTCTGCATGGCGGGGTGATCACGGCTTTGCTCGACACCGCTTGCGGGGGCGCGGTGATGGCGGTGCCGGAAAAGCTGGAAAGCCTCGCTACCCTGGATCTGCGCATCGCCTATATGCGGCCGGCGACCAAGGGGCTTCGGGTCTATTGCCGGGCGGAGTGCTACCGCGTGACCCGGGCGATCGCATTTACCCGGGCAGTTGCGTTTCACGACGATCCTTCGGATGCGGTGGCGAGTGCTGCGGGCAGCTTTATCGTCGAGCGCAAGGCGCCCAAAGCATGAGCCGGACAATGAGCATCGTCGCTCGCGAGGCGGCTTTGGCCGCGGCGCTGGAGGCCGTGGCGGGCTGTATCCCCTATGCGCGCTTTTTGGAGGTCGGATTCGACCGGCTGGGCGACGAGTTGACCGCCAGGCTGCCCTTTCGCGAAGCGATTGTCGGCAACCCTCTGCTGCCCGCGATCCATGGTGGGGTGACAGGCGCCTTTTTGGAGCTGACAGCACAGGTGCAGCTCGGCTGGAACGAGGTGATCGCCCGCGAGCCAAAGCGCGGCCTGCCGCCGGAACCGGTTGAGATCCCGAAGACCATCGATATCTCCATCGATTATCTCCGCTCGGGCCGGCCGCGCGAGACCTTTGCCAGGGCCGAGGTGCAGAAAGCCGGGCGCCGGGTCGTTCATGTCCATGTCATCGCC
>JBCDKL010000162.1:0-7337 GCA_038746695.1 Pseudomonadota bacterium
GACCCTGCGCAACGAGGATACGGCGCGCGCGCTGGATCGGCTGGCCGAGATCCGCCGCTCGGTGAACGCCACCGGCGATGGGTTGAACTTCGATGTTTTCGTGCTGTCAGACAGTTCCGACCCGGAGATCATCGAAACCGAGGAGCGGATGTTCCATGCCCGCCGGGCCGAGCTGGGCGGCGCCCGCGCGCAGTATCGCCGCCGCCCGGTCAATACCGGCTTCAAAGCCGGGAATGTGCGCGAGTTTCTGACCGGGATGGGCCGCGACTATGACCTCTATCTGCCGCTCGACAGCGACAGTCTTATGTCGGGCGAGACCATCTTGCGGATGGTTCGGATGATGGAGGCCTATCCCCGCATCGGCATCTTGCAGAGCTTGGTCGTCGGCACGCCCACGCAATCGGCCTTTGCCCGGATCTTTCAGTTCGGGATGCGCCATGGAATGCGCAGTTTCACCATGGGGGCGGCCTGGTGGCAGGGCGATTGCGGACCCTATTGGGGACATAACGCACTGATCCGGGTGGCACCGTTTCGCCGCCATTGCCGTCTGCCCGTCCTGCCGGGTAAGCTGCCGCTGGGCGGGCATGTGCTCAGCCATGACCAGCTCGAAGCGGTCCTGATGCGGCGCGCAGGCTATGAGGTCAGGGTGATCCCGGTCGAAGGCGACAGTTGGGAGGACAATCCCCCAACCCTCATGGATTTCACCAAGCGCGACCTGCGCTGGTGCCAGGGCAACATGCAATATTTCCGGTTTCTGGGCCTGAAGGGTCTACGTCCGGTTTCTCGCTTTCAAGTCTTTGCGGCGATCATGATGTATATCGGGGCCCCGGCTTGGATGCTGATGACGCTGGCCGCTGCTTGGAAGATCGTCGAGGGGATGCCCGCGGATATCAATGTGGCGCTGGGCGTCGCGATGTTCTTCATCATGTTCTCGGTCAGCCTGATGCCCAAGGTGATTGGCATGTTGGATATCGCCCTCACCCCGGGCGGCGCTGCGCGATATGGCGGCCGGCTGCGCTTTGCGGTTGGTGGCTTGATCGAGGCTGTCTTCTCGGTCCTGATTGCACCAGTGGTGGCATTCCGGGTGACGATCTTCCTGATCGGTCTTCTGTTCGGCAAGTCGATGACCTGGAGCGGACAGAACCGCGATGCCTATCGGCTTAGCCTGGGCGACGCGGCGCGGGGGTTGTGGCCGCAGACCGTGTTCGGCCTGGCACTGGGTCTGGCGATCCTGTTTGGCTCCGGCGCGGGGACTTTGGTCTGGGCCGCGCCTATGCTGCTGGGACTGACACTCTCGATCCCGCTCGCAGTGTTGACGGCGAATCCTGGTTTCGGCGCTTGGGCGGCCCGTTGGCGGCTCTGCGCGATACCCGATGAAGTCGCCCGGCCCGAACCGATTGCGCGGATCGAGGCCCGGTCCGAGCAGGCCCCCCACGCGGCGACACCGGTGGCCGCCTGATATCATCCACGCAGAACCGGACCTGGGTAAGCACCGGCCTTTGGATCGGCGCCCCGAGACCTTACAGCGACCAACTTCATGAATGTCACGTCCTTCTAACAACCGAGGTCGTCGCAAGGGTGCAAATGCGCCGCGGGTGGGCTGGCATCAACACGGCTCGTTTGGATTGATCCCGCTTCGCGCCAGACCGCCGCATCCCCTTAGACTGATCATCGCGAGCGGCCTGCTTGAACGAAGACTAGGCGCCCTGGCCCATCGAATGCGTTGATCTGGCACCGCTCTTGTGGTCGGATTTAAGGCATGGCCGGAAACAGTCGGCTTCCCGCGCGAAGAGGTGCCCCATGTCGCTCGAACAACCCTATCTCCTCTTCCTCGGGGATGCGCCCGATGCGCTGGCCGCCAAGGTCGCGCAGGGCATTAAGGATTGGCGCCCGGGCGTGAGTGTTGGCCAATTCCGGCTGCCCGGATGTCAGGCGGATATGGGTCTAAAAGATCTGAGCTTGTCCGAGGCCGCCGCTGCCGGTGCCAAAACGCTGGTGATCGGCGTGGCCAATCGCGGCGGCCTGATCTCGGATGCCTGGAAAGAGGTTCTGATCGAGGCGATGGAGGCGGGGATGGATATCGCCGCAGGGCTCCACACCCTCCTGAACAAGCAGGCCGATCTGGTCGCCGCGGCCGAACGGACCGGGCAGACGCTCCACGACGTGCGCATCCCGACCGAGCAATATCCGATCGGCGACGGGAAAGATCGCCCTGGCAAGCGAGTATTGGCCGTGGGCACGGATTGCTCTTGTGGGAAAATGTACACAGCGCTCGCCATGGAGAAGACGATGCGCGCAAGGGGCATGAAGGCGGATTTCCGCGCCACCGGGCAAACCGGGATCCTAATCACCGGCGACGGCGTGCCGTTGGACGCGGTGATCGCCGATTTCATGGCAGGGGCGGTCGAGAAGCTGACACCGCCCAATGACGGCGATCATTGGGATCTGATCGAAGGGCAGGGCTCGCTGTTCCATCCCTCCTATTCCGGGGTGACCATGGCGCTTGTCCATGGCGGGCAGGCGGATGCGCTGGTTCTGTGCCACGAGCCGACCCGGACCCATATGCGCGGCCTGCCGCATTACGATGTGCCCAGCCTGGAGGCACTGCGCGACACTGCCCTGCCTTTGGCGCGGCGGGTGAACCCGATGGCGACGGTGATCGGCTGTTCGATCAACACGGCAGCGCTGAGCGACGAGGAGGCCGAAGCCTATCTCGCCGAGACTGAGGCCCGGATCGGCTTGCCCTGCACTGACCCGTTCCGCCATGGCGCGGACAAGTTGGTCGATGCGCTCGGCTGATCCAGGATGCTGAGTTGCGCGGTCGAACGGGTCGTCTTTCCGCTCGCGGAGGCTTTCACGATCTCGCGCGGGACCCGGACCGAGTCGGTGGTCGTCGAATGCCGTTTGACCGCGGGCGGGCGGACCGGACGGGGCGAATGCTATCCTTACGCGCGCTATGGCGAGACGGTCGAGAGCGTGATGGCTCAAATCGAGGGCGTGAGCCTGGACGGGCTGGACCGGAGCAGCCTAACCCAGCGCCTGCCCGCAGGTGCCGCGCGCAACGCGCTGGATTGCGCGCTTTGGGATCTCGAGGCGAAACAGACGGGCAAACGGGTGTGGGATCTGGCCGGGGTCTCGGCGCCAGTGCCGGTGGAGACGGTCTATACGCTGGGGATCGATACGCCCGAGGCAATGAAGGCGAAGGCCGCCGCCAATGTCCATAGGCCGCTCTTAAAGATCAAGCTTGGCTCGGCGGGGGATGTCGACCGGATCCGTGCGATCCGCGCAGGCGCCCCGCAGGCACGGATCGTGATCGACGCGAACGAGGGTTGGGACGCCGAGACATATGCCGAGATCGCGCCCGTTCTGTTGGATCTGGGCGTCGAGATGGTCGAACAGCCTCTGCCAGCGGGCGACGATGATGCGCTGGCGGGGATCGACCGCCCGCTGCCGGTCTGCGCCGATGAGGCCTGCCATGACAGCGCGTCGCTTCCGGCCCTTGCCGGGAAGTATGACATGATCAATATCAAACTCGACAAGACCGGCGGGCTGAGCGAAGCGCTGCGCTTGCGCGCCGCGGCGTTGGAGGCGGGGCTCAAGGTGATGGTTGGCTGCATGGTCGGCTCGTCCCTGGCAATGGCGCCGGGGGTTTTGGTGGCCCAGGGTGCTGCAGTGGTGGATCTCGATGGACCGCTCCTGCTGGCCGCCGACCGGGCGCATGGATTGCATTATGACGCGGCCGGCGTCCATCCGCCCGGCCCTGACCTGTGGGGATGAGGATATGAGCCGGATCGTCTATGTGAACGGAGACTATTTGGCCGAGGAGGACGCGAAAATCTCGGTCTTCGACCGCGGGTTCCTGATGGCCGATGCGGTCTACGAAGTCACTTCGGTTCTGGATAGCAAGCTGGCAGATTGGCCGGGTCATTGCGCACGGCTGGCGCGCAGCCTTGGCGAACTGAAGATGGCCGCACCCTGTTCGGATGACGACCTGCTGGAGATCCACCGCGAACTGGTCCGGCGCAACGATCTGGTCGAGGGGCTGATTTATCTCCAGGTGACGAGAGGTGCCGCGGACCGAGATTTCGCCTGGCCGAAGGATGCCGTGCCCGGGCTTGTCCTGTTCACTCAGAACAAGCCTCTGGAGGAGACCGCACAGGCCAAGCGCGGGATTGCCGTGGTGCCCGTCGACGATCTGCGCTGGGGCCGCCGGGACATCAAGACGACCCAGCTTCTCTACCCGAGTTTTGCCAAGATGGCAGCGAAGGAGCAAGGCGCCGACGATGCCTGGATGGTGGAGGACGGTTTCGTGACCGAGGGCACCTCGAACAATGCCTATATCGTGACGCGGGAAGGAACGATCGTGACCCGCAATCTCTCAAACGCGATCCTGCACGGCATCACCCGGGCGAGTGTCCTGGAACTGGCCCGGGAGGCGCAAATGAAGGTCGAGGAACGTCCCTTTACCATCGATGAGGCGAAAGACGCGGCCGAGGCCTTTATCACCGCCGCCTCGACCTTCGTTTGCCCGGTGGTGAAGATCGACGGGCAGGAACTGGGCGACGGCACACCGGGTCCAATCGCCACGCGCCTTCGCGAGATCTATGTCGCCAATGCCAAGGCGCAGAGCATCTGAGGCTTTGCATCGGTCGGATAGGCCTAGATATACCCGAATTTCTGCATGATCCCGCGGTGGTCCTCGGTGATTTGAGAGGAGAGCGCCGGGTGCATCTTGTCGCGCCACTGACCCGCAGAACCCTCGCGGAAGAACCGGGTCTGGGCTTGGCCCTTTTCGTCGAAGCCGGCCTTTGCCTCTTGTGATGAGACCGCATCGAAGCATGAAAAGGCGATCGATTGCGCGACGATCCGCCGATCAATCGGAGCACCGATCGCTTTGAGCAGAGTTGTGAAGCTGGTCTCAGGTTGAGCGAGCAGATCCTCATAGCGCAGGATGATCACCGGAAAGTCTTTGGCTGCGATCCAGCCCATGGCATGGTCACTCCAACTACCGAGATACTGGGCGACCGTTTTCGGAGTATGGGCGATCCGGTTCTTCGGATCGCGCAGTTGAGCGGCGGCAGCGTCTGGCGGGATGCCCCAATGATCGGCATAGGAGAGGGCGACATCCCGAGGGTCGCGGACGAGTAGAACCGCCGCGCGGGTCACCTCTGGCGGGATCAGCCGCGCACCCGCGATCTGGCCATTCGCGTTATGGGTCTTCACGAAATTGATGTCGCCCCGCATTGAGATGTCGTGCATCCTTCGATGGCGCAAGGCCATGAGTTCGACTGGTGGCAGTTCGCGCGGATCGCGACCGGCAAGCTCTGCCAGCGGTGTCAGAGCACTGTCGCCAAAGCTGACATGCGAGATCTGGGCAAGCGGGACCGGCTGATCGGCGCCAAGGAAGTAATTCGCCAGAAACACACGGAGCCATGTGTTGCCCGATTTGGGATAGGAGGCGAGCCAGATGATCGATTTTGGCATGCGAGATCTTCGGCTAGGGGCATATGTTCAGGCCTGGGTAACATCCCAGCCGGTCTGGCGAAACAGCATGGATCCCAATACTGGGGCCGACAAGTGAGCTTTAGCTGCGATGCGCCCTGAAGCGGCCCCCTCTGCCGAGATGACCTGTCAGGCCACGGGGGACGCGGCGGCTTGGGCCGCAGCTTGGGCCGAGCTCGACCTGGTGTGGTTCGCGGGTTAGTTGGAGCTTGGGGCGGGCGTCTTTTGGGATGTGATCATTGTGAAATCTGACGGATCGAGCGTATCGGCGCGGATTTGGTTGCCTGCTTGGCTGACAATCGAGATCCGATCCCTGCTGGCGAAGGCTGCGAGGATGCGCTCTTCTCCCGCCGCGATCCGGGTTTGGCGCTGACCGTATGGGGCCATGATCAGAGTTTCCGGCATGGCGTCTTTCTGGCGGATCAACCGGGCGGTGAGGGCGATGGTATCGCGTTCACCATCCTCGGCCTGGCGAACGATCTGTTTGAGGTCTTCGATGGCGTAGACATCGCTGTCGGAGAAGGTGCTAAGACCGCCATCCTCGGCCGTGACAAAGAGGAGAATGACGGTCCGCCAGTCTTCTCGCTTTTTTCTCGATCATGGTGGCCGTCCAGTATTGCGCGGTGACGTGTTAGCTGTAAGAGGCCCGCTTGATGGTGGCCGAGCCGCGCTCCCTGGCTGCGAGCGCGCTCTGCGCAAGACTGGCGATGTCAGTGAGGGCCGCGATAAGGACCAGGGCAATGCAGATCGCGTTGAACCGCCAAAGATGCTTGAAAAAACCGGTCTCCATTTGAAATCTCCTTGAGCGAAATGCCGGGGGCGGCGGGCGCCCCCGGTCAGGGGCCGGTTAGGCCGCTTTTTTCTTCCTTTTCTTATTGGCTAGGCTGCTGGCAGCACCCAGGGCTTGTTCGAGATCGGCAATCAGGTCTTCGGCATCCTCGATCCCCACCGAGAGGCGGACGACATCGTCGCCCGCACCTGCGGCCTCGCGTTGCTCGGGCGTCAATTGGCGGTGCGTTGTGGAGGCGGAGTGGATGATCAGGCTGCGCGCATCGCCGAGATTGGCGACGTGAGAGAAGAGCTCGACCGTGTCCACCAGTTTGACACATGCGTCATAGCCGCCGGCCAGGCGGACCGTGAAGAGCGCTCCGGCGCCTTTGGGATAAAGCTTCTTCACGCGCTTGGCGTAGATCGAGGAAGGCAAGCCCGCATAGTTGACCTCGGCCACTGCCGGGTGCTGTTCCAGCCAGGACGCGATCTTCAACGCATTTTCGACATGGCGTTCCATCCGCAATGACAGCGTTTCGATCCCGAGCAGGGTGTAGAAAGCGTTCTGTGGGCTCTGACACATGCCGAGATCGCGCAAGCCAACTGCGTGACCATGCAGCGTGAAGGCGAGGGGCCCGAAGGTCTCATGGAATTTAAGGCCGTGATAGGCCTCCTCCGACTGGCTGAGGCTTGGGAACTTGTCGCTGGAGGACCAGTCGAACTTGCCCGAGTCGACCACGATCCCTCCCATGGAGGTCCCGTTGCCCGAGAGATATTTGGTGGTCGAATGCACCACCAGGGTCGCGCCATGCTCGATCGGGCGACAGAGATAGGGCGTGGCCCCGGTATTGTCGACGATCAGGGGCACGCCTGCCTCATCCGCCACATCGGCGACTTTGGGCAGGTTGGTGACATCGCCGCCCGGGTTCGCGATGCTCTCGCAGAACACTGCCTTGGTGCGGTCGTCGCAACGGCTGGCGATCTCCTCGAAATCGTTGATGTCGACGAAGCGCGCCTCCCAGCCGAATTTCTTGATCGAGTGGGTGAATTGCGTGACCGATCCGCCA
>JBCDKL010000163.1:0-7321 GCA_038746695.1 Pseudomonadota bacterium
AGGCGGCAATCTTCGATGTCTTCGGCACGGTGGTGGATTGGCGCAGCGGCATCGCCGACGCCTTTACACCTCTGTTGAAAGCCAAGGGAATCGATGCCGATCCCATAGCACTCGCCGATGCCTGGCGCGCCGAATACCAGCCATCGATGGAGCGGATCCGCAATGGCGGGCGCGGCTATGTTGGACTGGACGATCTGCATCTCGAAAATCTCGACCGCATCCTTGCAGCCCATGGGCTGGAGGCAGAGTTCTCCGACCTAGACCGCCAGGAGTTGAACAGCGCCTGGGAAGCGCTGCCTCCCTGGTCAGATGTGCTGCCGGGGCTAAAGGCACTGGCCAAGACCCATCTGCTCGCGCCCTGCTCTAACGGCTCGATCGCCATGATGGCCCGTCTCGCCCGCAATATAGGTCTTCCTTGGCACGCTGTTCTGGGCGCAGAGATCGCCCGCGATTACAAGCCGAAGGCCGAGGTCTATCTCGCCTCCGCCAATGCGCTTCGCCTGGCGCCCGAGCAGGTTCTGATGGTGGCCGCCCATAACAGCGACCTGGCGGCAGCGGCATCCCAGGGCCTCGCCACCGCGTTCGTCCCCCGGCTCAATGAATACGGGCCAAATACAGGCGAGACCGATCCGACCGGCCCCTGGACCCTCACCGCAACTGATTTCGAGGACCTTGCTCGGCAGCTCGCCTGACATTATCGGCGGCGTGTGGCTCGGTGGGTGGGCAGTCGTGCCTGCCCCGGCTGCGCTAGAAGACGGGGGAGCACGCTGGGCACCCGCCGTGCCCCGCGCCGCCCCACTTGATCAGCCGCGTTCAACCATCCGACCCATAGGCCTCCCGCCGATCACATGGATGTGGAAATGCGGGACCTCCTGCACACCATGTTCGGCGCAGTTCGAGATCAGCCGGAACCCCTCGCCCCCGGCGGCAGGTGCCACACCCTTGCCGCGAGCGACTTGTGAGACGACGCGCCAGAAATCCGCTATCTCCTCGGCACTCGCCTCTGCACCGAAATGATCGGCATCGATGTAAGGCCCTTTCGGGATCACCAGCACATGGACGGGCGCCAGCGGTCGGATATCCTCGAAGGCCAAACTGAGCTCGGTCTCGGCCACGGTCGTGTTGGGGATCTCGCCGCGCAGGATCTTGGCGAAGATATTCTCCGGGTCATAGGTCTCGCTCATCGTATTTCCTCCTGGATCACTTGATCAATCGCTCGGCTTCGCGCGACAGCGCCTCGGCCTCCGCCCGGCTGCAGCGCAGGAAATGGCCGATATCGAGCAGATTCTCCTCCCGCGCCCGTCCGAGATCGTTGCGGAAGACCCGCCCGGCATGGGCCTTGGCCAGCATCGCCACCTCGGTCTCGAATTGATGGCAGAGCGCCCGGCGAAGCTCTTCCTGCTCGAACCCGCCCGCCGCGGCACCGATCAGCCCGGTGCGCCTGGCATGATCGTCGAGATGCGCGGATGGCACTGCCCGCTCAAGCGCCAGCACCCGCACATCGGCCGAAGTTCCGATCAGATCGTCGATCACATCGCTTCGGCCAGGATCGAGGCAAAACACCAGTCGCCGCCCCTCGACACGATCGAGGATCAGGTTCAGCAACGCCCGGCGATGCCGTCCGCGCTTGGCCAGCCCATGCTCGAGATGGCCAAGCTCCAACGGCAGATCCTCGTCCTCGTCGAACACGTAACCGAACGCCGGCAGCCCGGCGACCCGGCCCACGGCCTGCGCGAAACGCTTGCCGAGATGCCAGAGTTTCGCGGCGACGATCAGAACCTCACCCTCACCCGGCGCTGCGATCGCACTCTGCCAAAAGCGAGGCGCATAGCGCGCCCCATCCCGCCCGCGCCCGGTCAGATAGGCATAGAGCGGCGGCACCCGTTCCGATATCTTCTGATTGCCTTCGGCCGGATCCGCCAGATCCTCGGCAAAGACTCGCAGCAGGCCCGCCCGCATTTCCCCCGCTTCAGGCGAGATCTTACGCGCGAAGATCCGATCCTGGCATCGCAGATAGCCTTCATGATCGGGATAGAAAACCACCGGCATCCCGTAATCGGAAAAAATCAGATGGGTCGGCGGTGCTGCACGGATCTCACCCGCTGGAACCAGCGTGCCGACCAGACTCTGAAAAAAGATCTCGTCCGGGATCCAGGTGGTCTTGAAGAATCGCCTGACATCCCGCCGCCTCCGTAGAAAGACGAGCATCCGGTTCACCGTGCCCGCGCGCAGCAACCACCATTGCGAGCCGATCCGCATCGACAGATCCGCGGGAGGCTTCCGGGTCCATCCCAGCCGCCGCTGCAGCTCCATCGAGCGATAGAACCACCAGCGCTGCTCGCGCTCGTTGAACCAATGGCGATAGATCAGCCGCTCGTCCCGCAACCCGGTTCGGATCCAACCCGAGCTGTAGAAATCATTGACCTCGATGAAATCGGTATGGGGTGCTTCCGCCAACATCCGCTCGATGAAGCTGCGAGACTTGGTCGGATAGCAATCGCCCGAGATCAGATAGTAATGCGTAATCCCCTGGAAACGCTTCGCAGCGCGGATCATGTTCAGCGAGGCCTGGACCAGGGACCAAGTCCCCCAACCGCCGCGCACCCGCTTGGCGAATCCGATACTCGGATTGCCCTTCAGCGCCGTCCGGATCTCGTTGTAACCCTCGCGCCCGGCTCTGGCGTCGTAATGGATCACCACCGCATCGCCATGGGCGGTCAGCGCCTTCGCCTGAGCGATCACATCCCCGGGACCCTTGTGCGCCATCAGAAGAAAGGCGATCTTCGCCACGCGCCCCGCCTCCATCCTGCCTCGGCCCAGTTATGGTTCTAGTCACCATTCCCGCGTTTTCTGCCCGGGCTTTAGGTTAACTTCAAGCTATCGCCACCATAGATTGACTCCACCGGCCCGAATGGGCTTTGACTGCGGCAATTGGCGAGAGGACTGGATCGATGGAATATCCCGGCGTCTGGGTCAATGAAAGCCGCACGCTGATCTATCGCGTCGTGCCGAAGGCCGCCTGCTCGACCATCGGGCAGATCCTGTTCCATGGCGATCATGGCCGCTTCTATGACGGCGACATACACGATGCCAAGGACGGGCTGTGGAAATGGAATGGCAATACCGACAAGGCCCATGCCCGCGACATGATCGTCGAGGCAGTGACCGGCGGCGAGGCTTTCACATTCACCTGTGTCCGCAACCCCTACACGCGGATCCTCTCGGCGTTTTTTGACAAGGTCTGCGGCATCCAACGCAACGGCAACAAATACCGCGGCGATATGGTGGGAATGATCGAGAAGCACTATGCGATGGATATTGGCGGGCCCGAGCAAGGCGACTTCGACCAGATCGCCGCTTTTCGCAAGTTTTTGCTTTTCGTCCGCGACACGATCAAGTTCCGCCATCCGATGCATCCCGATATCCACTGGTCGCCTCAGGCGGGCCATACTGGAACCCTGGTCAAGAATGGCGGGCGCTATGACCATGTCTTCGCGACCGAGGCGTTCAATGACGGCATGCAAGCGGTGATCGAGGCCCGCGATCTGGCCCATGCGCCCGCTCTGGACGGCCTGCCGCGGTTCAATGAAAGTGAGGGCCACGGTCCTAAACGCGCCCATGACGTGGCCGATTATTTCGACGATCTGGCCAATTCGATCATGCTGGACATCTACCGCAAGGATTTCGCCATCTTCAAATACCGTCGCCAACCCGGCCGGGAAGGCCCGCGCGAGGCGTTGGACATGGCAGAGGTGAACGAGAAACTTTCGCGTTAACCCGAGTTTGACCGGTCCACCGGCTGATCTTGCGCGGGCGTATCCTGGCTGAACAGATTCACCCATCCAGAACCCTGTCGCTGCCAGATTGAGCTGACATACATCGCGACGATGTCCTCCTTACCGACGCGCAGGAACTCCGCCCGGTAGCTGATCAGCGCATGATCGCCGCCGAGCGCGAGGCCCCGCCAATCCGAGAGCGTGTAGCGCTCAACCACGCGCCCATGATCGAGCTGCCCAACATGTGCTGCCTTCCCGGCGAAACCATCCGGATAGACGCCGAGAAACCCGTCCGCCAATGCGGCAGCATCGGCAGCGCCATCACCGCGTCTCAATGCCTCCCAAACCCGCAGCTCACAGGCTTTCAGTTCTTCCAGATCCATCTCATCCCAACCCTTCGCAATCCCTTGGCAGAAGGGGTGCTTGACACCCCGCCCGGCGGTCTGACACTCCGCGGCCATGGCGGCCACCCATTTCCTACTTCACGTCCCGAAATGCGCCGGCACAACGGTCGAGGCGCATTTCGCAAGGCATCTCGGCTCCGCCTTCCTGATCGCGCCGCGATGGGAGAATCCGATGCGCAACATCATCGGCAACCGCTACAAGGGACTCGAGATGACCGGCATCCGCGCCGTGTCCGGCCACTCGCTCAGCATCTCGTTGAAACCCCAGGCTGAGGGTGAGATCCGCGAGAGTGTCCTGCTGCGCGACCCGCTGGGCTATTTCCTCAGCTTCTATAATTACCGCTGGGCCCGGCATGCGGCAGGCGACGCCAAACCGCCAGACTTCTCGCTCTGGTACCGAACCCAAAGACGCAACCCCATCACCCGCTTTCTGTTGAATCGATATTTCGAACATGGCATCCCAGCACTCTACCGCTTCTCCTCGCAGGGCCGCCTCGCCTGGCTCGAACAGCGCCTCGCGCAGTTTCATTTCGTCGGCTCCTACCGTTACACAGGCGAGATGATCGCCGGGATCAGCCGCGAGCTCGGCCTGCCGGAAGAGGCCGAGCGCGCGAATGTCACTCCGGTCCGTCACCTCACCGCCGATCAGATCCCAGAACCGCTACGCCTCCAGATCCTTGAGGAGAACGCCGCCGATCAGGCCCTCTATGACCGCTGGGCCGAACGGCTTTGGCAAGGTGCCCCAAAGAACCCACCGCCGTCCCTGCCAAGCCTCGACCAACCGAGATACGCCCTCGCCGACAGCCTCGGCGGCATCGCCAAGAAACTCCTGCGCTGAAGGGCGCGCGGCAGAGCCTCCGATATGCCACGCAGCACCGGCCCCGCGTATGGCTGGGCGGGCGGGCAGTCGTGCCTGCTCCCGGCACGGGAGCGTGCACGCTGGGCGCGCGTCCGGCGATACGCGGGGCCTCACGCGCCTTGGGTCAACTTCAGGAACACCTCCTCCAGATGCGGCTCCTCGGTGGTGATGTCGTAGAGATCAAAGCCCTGCGCCCGCACCTGCTCGATCAGCATCGGTGCCGTGGTCACACTGCGCGAGTAGGTCAGCGCCAGAAGATCCGGCTCCCGCAGACTGGTCTCGGCCCCAGTGACCAGAGGCGCCCGCGCGGGTGCCTTGTCCAAACGCAGCAGCAAGGTCTTCGCATCAATCTGACTCAACAGCCGCTCGGTTGCGTCGCAGGCCACGACCTCTCCGTGATTGACGATGGCGATGCGGTCGCACATCGCCTCGGCCTCCTCCAGGTAATGCGTGGTTAGGATCACCGTCACACCCGAGGCATTCAGCTCGCGCACATAGTCCCAAAGCATCGCGCGCAGCTCGATATCGACCCCGGCAGTCGGCTCGTCCAAAACCAGCACCGCCGGATCATGGACCAGAGCCTTGGCCACCAACAGCCGCCGCCGCATCCCGCCCGACAGAGTCCTGGGATAGGCATGCGCCTTATCCGCCAGCCCGACCCGCTCGAGGATCTCCATCGACCGCCGCTCGCGCCGCGGCACCGCGTAAAGCCCTGCCTGCACCTCCAGCGCCTCGAAAGGTGTGAAAAATGCGTCGTAATTCAGCTCCTGCGGCACCACGCCGATCGCGGCCCGGCTCTGGCGCGGGTTCACATCCTGATCGAACCCCCAGATCCGGACCTGACCGGAGGTTTTCACCACCAGACCCGCGAGAATGTTGATGAAGGTCGATTTCCCCGCACCGTTCGGCCCCAAGAGCCCGAAAATCGAACCCGCAGGCACCGTCAAATCCACCGCCTTCAACGCCTCGTTAGCAGGGTTCCCCTTATGCGCGGGATAGGTCTTTGCCAGACCGGTCACCGCGATCGCGTCCTGTGGGGGATCGGCATGCATGGCAGAGACGTCCTGTCCGCTTGTCAGAAGGGACCGCCTCGCTATCATGTCGTGTCTCGCCCGGTCAAACTTAGCCAAGTCAAACCTAGCCAACGAGAATCGCAGATGTCCGCCCCCGCCGACGAAAGACACCATGACGCTCCCGAAACGGAAGAAGTCACGACCACCCGGATCGCCTGCGACGGCGGCGAAGGCGCGCTCGGCCATCCGCGGGTCTATCTCACCATCGGCCCCGAAGGCTGGATCGACTGCCCCTATTGCGACAAACGCTATATCTTGAAGAGCAGCGCTGGACGCCACTGAGCCCCGTATCCTCGCACACTACTAAATGACATCCCTTCGCACCGCCCCCCTCGAACGCGCAGCCGCCCGATTGGGCGCTGTCTAAGGCTTGGTCCAGAACCTCAAAGCGCCCTGAGAGACGTCTTCGTTCCCTAGCGAAGGATATAGATCCACCAAGAAACGTCCCCGCGACAGCGCACCGAAAACAATGACAAACAAAGGCCCCAGCTTCGCTCTGGAACCCGATCCCGGCGCCCGTTAGATTGCCGATGAAACACGGGAGACGTCACAATGGGCCTCAGCAAAGGCGACCACCTCTATCTGCTCGACGGCTCGGCCTATATCTTCCGCGCCTATCACGCGCTGCCGCCGCTCACGCGCAAATCTGACGGGCTCCCAATCGGCGCGGTCTCGGGGTTCTGCAACATGCTCCACAAGATGGTGGCAGGGTTCGGAAAATCCGCCCCAACCCATCTCGCGGTCATCTTCGACCATTCCTCCGAGACCTTCCGAAACGACATCTATGCGGAGTACAAAGCCAACCGCGCGCCGATGCCCGAGGATCTGCGCCCGCAGATCCCGCTGATCCGCGAAGCAACCCGCGCCTTCGGTCTGCCTTGCATCGAAATGGAAGGTTGGGAGGCCGATGACATCATCGCAACCTATGCCGTCCAGGCCGCAGCGGACGGGGCCGAAGTAACCATCGTCAGCTCGGACAAAGACCTGATGCAGCTCATCCGACCGGGCGTGACCATGCTCGACCCCATGAAAAACGCCCGAATGGGGCCCGAGGAGGTCGCGGCGAAGTTCGGTGTCTCACCCGACCGGGTAATCGATGTCCAGGCACTTGCGGGCGACTCGGTCGACAATGTCCCCGGCGCCCCGGGTATTGGAGTGAAGACCGCTGCACAACTGATCTCTGAATATGGCGATCTAGACAGCCTGCTC
>JBCDKL010000164.1:0-7304 GCA_038746695.1 Pseudomonadota bacterium
AGGCCGACATGGCCCATCTTCGACAGCGATAGGAAGACCCGCAGCAGATCCTCGGAATATTGCGTCGGGCAGGGCACCGCCTCGGCCAGGAAGCTCGACAAGAGCTTGCCTGTTTTTGGATCGATCACGCAGACATGGCGGAAATGCAGGTTCTCGAACAAGCCGCGGGCTGGGTCGCCGCGCCCATCGGCGATCATCGGTGAAAACGAACCAAAAGCGGCGATCAGATCGCGGTGATAGGTCTCGAGCGTGTTCGAAACGGTCCCGGCGAGCAACAAGTGACGTTCGCGCACGCTGTCTATTTCGTTTTTCAGCACCGTCGAATGCGGCCAAAGCCAGAAGATCACCAAAGGCGCACCCGCCGCCAACAGGAACGCTACGATCAATAAGGCCCGGATCTGGAGGATCATCGATCCCTCGTCCTGCTACATACGCTATGGGCTGACGTCGGAAGAAAGCCTGGATAAAAAATGAGACCCCAACCCTGCACCCAACTACAGTTTAGCGAGAATTTATCAAAATCACAGGGCGAATTACGGCTCGGTGGTGCAATCGGGGGCCAAGCTGACCGGTCGGGTCTTGCTGTTTCAGAAACAATCAATTCCGCGGCGCGATCTGGTCGGCAACGGAGGCAGTTGGCATATTTTGGCGCAGGTGCACGAGCGCGCCCAGCTGAAGGAGAGTGTCATGAGTTGGAACCCCTGCCCAGATCCCATCCTGGGCGACCCGGACTCGGTCGCCGCAGTCGAGACCTTGATCGTGCCGCGCGCGGTCGATCTTGGTGAGATGGAGGTGCGCCGAGCGCTGCCGAGCATGCAACGTCAGATGGTCGGCCCGTTCATCTTTTTCGATCAGATGGGTCCAGCGGAATTTCTGACCGATCAAGGGATCGATGTGCGTCCGCATCCGCATATCAACCTGGCGACCCTCACCTATCTGCTGGAGGGCGAGATCCTGCATCGCGACAGCCTGGGCACCGAGATGGCAATCCGGCCTGGGGCAGTCAACTGGATGAAAGCGGGCAAAGGCATCGTGCATTCCGAGCGCACATCGGAAGAACGCAAGGCCAATGGTCAGCTTCTGTTCGGTCTGCAGACCTGGGTGGCGCTGCCCGAGGCGGCTGAGGAGAGTGATCCGGCATTTCTACACATGCCCAAAGAGGATCTGCCGCAGATCGAGGATGGCAGCTTGCAGATGCGGCTGATCGCGGGCGCAACACATGGGCTTCGCTCGCCCTTGGAGACGGCGTCGGAGACGCTCTATGCCGATATCGCGCTGGAGGCTGAGGGGCGGTTCACGGTGGCAGCCGATCAGGAGGAACGTGCGGTTTATGTTCTGAGCGGGCGCCTGGCGGTGGATGGAGAGACCTATGAGGGCGGGCAATTGCTGGTGCTGCGCCGCGGGCAGCCGGTGGACCTGATGGCCGAGCAAGCGGCGCGGTTCATGCTGTTCGGAGGCGAACCGATGGAAGGGCCACGCTATATCTGGTGGAACTTCGTCTCCTCGCGCCTGGAACGTATCGAGCAGGCCCAGGCGGAATGGTCGGCGGGTCGGTTCGATACGGTACCGGGCGATGAGGCCGAGTTTATTCCCCTGCCCGACACCGGCACCAAGCCACGAATCGCCCTTGGTGGCCGGGACTTCGCTTAAATCCTGCCAAAGGGCTCTTACGGCAAAGCCGCGAAGCCCGCCTCCGGCCCCCCACCACCCACCCGGCCGGAGGCGGGCTTCGCTTTCGCCAAAGGTGGGTCGAATGCGATCAGATCGGCATGCGCCGCTCGGCCAGAGTGGCCCAGTAGGAGCAGCCCGCGGGGATCGCCTCATCATCGAAATCATATTCGGGATGATGGACCTTCGCGGTGTCGCCATTGCCTAGGAACACGAAGGCGCCAGGCCGGGCGTTGAGCATGAAGGAGAAATCCTCTGCTCCCAATTGCGGCGGCGAGTCGGTGACCACCGCCGCCTCGCCCATCACCTCGCGGGCTATCTCGGCGGCGAAGCCGGTCTCGCGGGCGGAGTTGATCGTCACGGGATAATCGCGTTTGTAATCGAGCACCGCGTTGGCACCGAAGGCTTGGGCTAGATGCTCGACCATACGGTGCATATTCGCCTCTACCTTATCCTGCACCTCCGGATCCAAGGTGCGCACCGTGCCGGTCAGCTTTGCGGTCTGGGCGATGACGTTCTGCGCCGTCGAATCGGTCTCGAACATCGTCACCGAGAGGACGGCCGATTTCACCGGATCGACATTGCGCGCCACGATGGTTTGCAGCCCGGTGAGGAGCTGTGCGCCCACCAGCGTCGTGTCGATTGTCTCATGCGGATAGGCCGCATGCCCACCATAGCCTTCGAGCTCGATAGTGAACCGGTCGGCAGCGGCCAGAAGCGGGCCTTCGCGCATCGCGAAATGGCCGAGCGGCGTGCCAGGATGGGTGTGCATGCCGTAAACCTCCTGGATGCCGAAGCGATCCATCATCCCGTCCTCGACCATCTCGCGCCCACCGCCGCCGCCTTCCTCGGCCGGCTGGAAGATAACCACTGCGGTGCCATCGAAATTGCGGGTCTCCGAGAGATATTGTGCAGCACCGAGCAGCATCGCCGTATGCCCGTCATGGCCACAGGCATGCATCTTGCCGGGCACGGTCGAGGCATAGGGCTTGCCCGTCGCCTCGAGGATCGGCAGCGCGTCCATATCGGCGCGCATGCCAACCACTTTGCCCGAACCGGTCTCGCGCCCCTTGATCACACCCACCACACCGGTGCGGCCAATCCCGGTCACCACCTCGTCACAGCCAAAGGCGCGCAGCTTTTCGGCCACCAGCCCCGCGGTGCGGTGGACATCGAACTGCAGTTCGGGATTGGCGTGGATATCGCGGCGCCAAGCGGTGATGTCGGCATGCAGATCGGCGATTCGGTTGATTAGCGGCATGGGGGCTCCCTCCGGTTTCGCTCTGCTGACAGACTGCGCGAAGCAGGACAGAGGTCAAGCTCTGCCTTGGGCGGCAATCTGAAACCAGGGCGCATCCTCTGCTTGCCAAGCCTTGGTTAACCTTGTCTAGTAAATGACGCAGTGCGAAATGGAGGCGCCGTGACCGCCGCGACAGCCGAGCCTGGGTCCGTGCTCGAGGTCGAGAACCTCGAGACTGTCTTCCACACCAGCGACGGGCTGGTGCATGCGGTCAACGGGGTGAGTTTCGCTCTGAAGCCCGGCGAATTGCTGGGCGTGGTGGGCGAAAGCGGGTCTGGCAAATCGGTTACGATGATGTCTCTTCTCAAGTTGGTGGCGATGCCACCGGCCGAGATCCGCCAGGGTGCGGTCCGTTTCGGCGGGCGCGATCTTCTGCAGATCGACGATGACGAAATGCGCCGGGTTCGGGGCGGAGAGATCGGGTTCATCTTCCAGGATCCGATGACCTCTCTGAACCCCGTCTTCACCGTTGGGTATCAACTGACGGAACCTCTGAAGGTACATAAGGGCCTCAGCCGGAAAGCAGCAGAGAACCGCGCGGTCGAGCTTTTGGAGTTGGTCGGGATCCCCTCGCCGCGGGAACGGCTGAAAGACTATCCCCATCAATTCTCGGGTGGGATGCGCCAGCGGGTAATGATTGCCATCGCCCTGGCCTGCGATCCGAAAGTCCTCATCGCAGATGAGCCGACCACTGCGCTCGACGTGACGATCCAGGCGCAAATCCTGGAACTGATCCGGGAGCTTCGGCAGAGCCTGGGCATGGCGATTGTCTGGATTACCCATGATCTGGGCGTGGTGGCCGGTATCGCTGACCGTGTGGCGGTGATGTATGGGGGCGCCATCGTGGAGTTGGCCGATGTGGACGCGCTGTTCGAACAGCCGCAGCATCCTTATACCCGCGCGCTCTTGAAGACGATGCCGAATGTGGGGGTGAAGGAGAAGCTCTATTCGATTCCCGGCCAACCGCCGCATCTGTCGAAACCGCCCGCTTCCTGCCCCTATGCGCCGCGCTGTTCGGAAAGCTTCAATCCCTGTCTCGCCGCCAATCCCTCCCTGATCGAGCTTGCCGCGGGCCATGCCGTCGCGTGCCATTGGGACCCGGAGAGCGGAGGCGCCCGCAATGCTTGATGCGCGAGGCTCGGAACCGCTGCTGAGCGCAGAGAAACTGACCAAGCATTTCCCGATTTATCGCGGTGTAATCCGTCGCCAGGTCGGCACGGTGAAGGCGGTCGACGGGCTGAGTTTCAAGATACACCGGGGCGAGACCCTGGGCCTCGTCGGTGAATCCGGTTGCGGAAAATCGACGGTGGGGCGGACGGTGCTGCGCCTGTATGACCTCACGTCGGGCAAGTTGACTTTCGACGGGAAGGATATCGGCGCCATGGGCCCCGACCGGCTGCGCACGATCCGGCCCCGCTTCCAGATGATCTTCCAGGATCCGCAGGCCTGCCTGAACCCGCGCATGACCGTCGGCTCGATCATTGCGGAGCCTTTGGTGGAGCACAGCGCGCTCAGCCGCCGCGACCGGCAGCGCCGGGTGGAGGAATTGCTCGACGCCGTGGGCATGAACCCGAATTTCGCCAATCGTTATCCGCATGAATTCTCCGGCGGGCAGCGCCAGCGGATCGGGATCGCCCGTGCTCTGGCGCTGGAGCCTGATTTCATCGTCTGTGACGAACCGATCGCGGCACTGGACGTCTCGATTCAGGCCCAGGTGGTCAACCTGTTGGAGGAGCTGCAGGAAAGCCTCGGCCTTACCTATCTCTTCATCTCGCACGATCTGAGCATGGTGCGCCATATCGCCGACCGAGTGGCGGTGATGTATCTTGGCAAGATCGTCGAGATCGGGCCGGTGGATGCGCTTTATGACAATCCGCAGCACCCCTATACCCAGGCGCTGCTTTCCGCCGTGCCGATACCCGATCCGCGGATTGAAGCAACGCGGAAACACATAATCCTGAAAGGCGACGTGCCTAATCCCGCCAACCCTCCCAAGGGCTGCCGGTTCTGCACGCGATGCCCGGTGGCCGAGCCCCGCTGCCACGATGAAGATCCGGTCCCGCGAGAGATCGCGCCGGGCCACACCGCCGCCTGCCACAAGATCGGGCAGGCATCCCTTACCGCAGCATGAAAGACAGGGAGAATTCACAATGCTGACGAGACATCTGATGGCCTCCATCGCCACCGCGGCGTTGATGGCAGGCACCGCCCAAGCCGAGCGCGGGGCGGATGGCCAGCTCAACATCCTCTACTGGCAGGCGCCGTCGATCCAAAACCCGTATCTTTCGGGTGGAACCAAGGATATCGAAAGCTCCTCGCTGGTGCTGGAGCCTTTGGCGAATTACGACCCCGCGGGCAACATGCTGCCGACCCTGGCCGCCGAGATCCCAACGCTGGAGAATGGCGGGATCTCCGACGATCTGAAATCTATCACCTGGAAACTGAAGCCCGGAGTGACCTGGTCGGATGGCACCCCGTTCACCTCGGCCGATGTGGTCTTCTCGGGCGAGTATTGCCTGGATCCGCAGGGCGGCTGCAACGCGGCGTCGAAATTCAACGATGTCGAAAAGATCGAGGCGTTGGATGATCTGACCGTGAAGATCACGTTCAGCGTCGCCAAACCTTTCCCCTATGGCCCCTTCGTCGGCGGTGAAAGCCCGATTATTCAGAAAGCTCAGTTCGAGAATTGCATGGGCGCCAAGGCCCCGGAATGCACCGAGCAGAACTTCAACCCGGTCGGCACCGGCCCATTCAAAGTGGTCGACTTCAAAGCGAACGACGTCGTCACCTATGAGATGAACGAGAGCTATCGCGAAGAGGGCAAGCCCCACTTCAAGACGATCCTGTTCAAGGGCGGCGGCGATGCGGCCTCGGCGGCGCGTTCGGTCCTTGAGACCGGTGAATTCGACTATGCCTGGAACCTGCAGGTGGAGCCTGAAATCCTGACCCAGATGGAGGCCAAGGGCAAAGGCACGATCATTGCCGCCTTCGGTCCTTCGGTCGAGCGGATCATGGTCAATTTCACCAATGCCGACCCTGCGCTCGGCGATGAGCGGGGGACCGTGAAACATCCCCACCCATTCCTGACCGACACCGCCGTTACCAAGGCGATGAGCCTGGCCATCGACCGTTCGATCCTGGTCGAAGCGGGCTATGGCGCAGCAGGCAAAGTGACCTGCAACGTGCTGCCAGCGCCCGAGGCGTATGCCTCGACCGCAAACGATTGGTGCAAAACTCAAGACATCGAAGCCGCCAACAAGATGCTGGACGATGCGGGCTATGTCCGCGGCTCGGACGGGATCCGCGAGAAAGACGGGGTGCGCCTTTCGGTTCTCTATCAGACTTCGACCAACTCGGTCCGACAAGGCACACAGGCCTTCATCAAGCAAATGTGGGGCGAGATCGGGATCGAAACCGAACTTAAGAACATCGACGCTTCGGTCTTCTTCGGCGGCGATCAGTCCAGCCCGGACACGTTCCAGAAGTTCTTCGCAGATGTGGAGATGTATACCAACAACTTCCCAGGCACGGATCCCGAGGCCTATATGGGCTCGTGGACCTGCGCCGAGATCCCTTCGCCGGAAAACCAGTGGGTGGCCAACAATATGCCGCGCTATTGCACCGAAGAGTATGACGCGCTGGTCGCGGAATACGCGGTGACGGCCGAACCGGCCGAGCGGCAGCGGATCGCCAAGACCCTAAATGACATGCTGATCCAAGCCGGAGCGATCATTCCGCTGATCCACCGCGGCCGGGTTGCGGCGCATTCGGTGACCCTGGGCGGTGTGGATATGACCGCGTGGGACAGCGAGATCCACAACGCCGAAGATTGGTTCCGGATCAAGTGATCCGGCGCTGAGCCAGCGCGGCCCGACCCGGGCCGCGCATCGCTAAGGGGGCCGCCATGCTGCGCTTTACCATCCGGCGAACGCTGCTCGCGATCCCGACCTTATTCGTTATCTCATTTATCATTTTCGCGATTTTGGACTTGGCTCCGGGCGACCCCACGGCCTCGCTTCCGATGACCATCCCGGCCGAGACCCGCCAACAGATCCGCGAGGCGCTGGGTTTGGACGCGCCCTTCCATGTCCGCTATTTCCTCTGGTGCCAGCAGTTTTTCGTCAACGAGCCGTTGAACATCTTCGAACAGGTCACTGGTTGGCAGTTCGGCGATGGCGAGAGGTTGCGCGTGACCTCCTGGGCCACCCGCTCGCCTGTCGTGGATCTGATCATCGAGCGGACACCTCAGACCCTCTGGGTTGTCGGAATGTCCTATGTGGTGGGGATATTGATCGCGATCCCGATCGGTGTGATCTCGGCCTATCGGCAATACTCG
>JBCDKL010000165.1:0-7300 GCA_038746695.1 Pseudomonadota bacterium
ACGTCCTGACCCTGCAGATCAACGAACGCGCGGTGCCCCATCTCGGACGCATCCAAGGCCGGATCCGCCTGTGGCCCGAGCAGTTGACCGCGGATATCCATGACCTCGCGCCCGCTCATCACTGGCACCCTCATGCCCCTACAGCCCGCATCGAACTGGACTTCCAGCGCCCAGATCTGCGCTGGGAGGGCCATGGCTATCTCGATCAGAACTGGGGCGAGGAGCCAATCGAGAACGGTTTTCGCCGTTGGGACTGGCTTCGTGTGGAAGGCGATGGGACCGGAGATCCAGGGGCGGTG
Source organism: Pseudomonadota bacterium (assembly GCA_038746695.1). Taxonomy (GTDB): domain Bacteria; phylum Pseudomonadota; class Alphaproteobacteria; order Rhodobacterales; family Rhodobacteraceae; genus Thermohalobaculum. The sequence continues at coordinate 300 of JBCDKL010000165.1, forward strand.
CTCTACGCTGGCACGCGTTGCGATGGCAGCCCGTTCGGTCTGGCGCTCGCCTTTCCCGGCGATGGCCGCACGGAACCGATGGAGGTGCCGCCCACCCTGCCGCTCGACCATGGCCTGTGGCGCGTCGCCCGGTCGATACCTGCCGAGCCGGGTGCTACTCCGCGTGTACTTAAACGCTTTGAAGACAGCCCCTTCTATCTCCGCGCCCATGTCGAAACCCAGATCAAGGGCCGCTTAGTCCGTGCTATGCATGAGAGCCTCGACCTCGACCGGTTCCGTAACCCGGTCGTCAAGCTGATGCTTCCCTTCCGAATGCCCCGCCGCCGATAAAGTCCTCAAATAGACCTCACCGGCAAGAGCCGCTGCTAAACACCGCCATCAGATCGAATAAACCGCGCCGCCACCGCCCCTCCCCTTGGGGAGGCCGGGAGGGGATGAGCGTTTTCGGAGAAAACGCGCAAAAAGAGACGTATGCGGCGCCAGCCGCATGCCGATTGGCACGGCCTAACTCAGAGGCCGCGCGCGTTCACTCCGTCTTCTGTTTGTCTTCTTCCAGCGCCTTACGCATCAGCCTCTGTTGCCAGATGCCAAAGGCAATCAAGCCGCCGAAAACCAGCAGCATCTCGATGAACACCAGGATTTGCGCACCGGTCATGTTAGTCCTCCTTTGTCTCGGGTCCCGTTCCCACAGTCTTCGCTTCTGCTTCGCGCCGTTCGCGATCCTTGCGCATCAGCCGCGTCTGATGCCAGCCGAAGGCTATCACGCCCAGTCCGAACATCAGCTCGACCCAGGGTAGGCTGCCCATACCGGCTCAAGCCCCCACCACTTTCGAGCGGCTGCCGGATTTCTCGCGATCATCGATCTCGGCCAGCATTTCGATCAGCCGTCCAAGATTGGCGCCGACCTGATGGGCGCGCACCGGCTGGGGCGCCTCGATCACGGCGTCGATCAGAAACTGTGTCTCGGTCAGGCAAGGCGCACGCAGCCCGCCGTAGAGCGTGATCATCGCCCCCGCCACCCTGGGCAGAATCTCCCGTTTGCGCTGGCGCGAGACCACTGCACGCCGGGTCACCGAGTCCAGTCCCTGACGCTCCACCTCTCGCCCGATTTCGGCATAGAGATGCCTCGCGGCAAAGATCGCAGGGCGGCAGGCCAGGGGCAGCGCCCCGATCCCGCCCTCTGCGCGAGTGTAAAGCCGGTCTGCCTCGGCCAGAAGCCGCGCCACCACGCCGCCCAAAGCCTGCGTGAAGATCGGTGCCTCGAGCATGTCCGCGGGCGCGACGCCTGCCTCCTCCAACCAATCGAGCGGCAGATAGATCCGTCCTTCCCGCGCATCCTCTCCGACATCGCGGGCGATATTGGTCAGCTGCATCGCCACGCCCAGATCGCAGGCCCGGGCCAGCGGATCGGGATCGCGCACGCCCATGATCAACGCCATCATGACCCCGACCGCACTCGCGACCCTGGCCGAGTAGGCCCGAACTTCCGAGATGGTCCGGTGTTGCCGCCCGATCGCGTCCCAGGCCAGCCCTTCCAGCAGCGCCTCGGGCAGAGCGGCTGGGATCTGATGTGCCCTGACCGTATCGGCCAAGGCCCGATCCGCCGCGAAATCCTCGGGGCTGCCATCATAGATCGCCCCCAGCCGGCGGCGCAGCCCGGCCACCGCCGCCGCTTTGCCAGCGGCCAGATCCACCCCATCATCAGCCAACCGGCAAAACGCATAAAGCGCATAGGAGGGCCGCCTTACCCGTTTCGGCATCAGCATCGATGCGGCATGGAACGAGCGCGATCCCGTGCGGATCAGCGCCGCGCAAGCGGCATGATCCTCGGCGCTGGCGAAATCCTCAGCCACCGGCCATCTCCGCGTCCGGGATCAGGTCGTCGACGATCTGGGCCGAAGTCAGAACGCCCGGCAGGCCTGCACCCGGATGCGTTCCTGCACCGACCATCCAGAGCCCGTCGACCTCCTCAGACGAGTTATGCGCCCGAAACCAAGCGCTCTGCAGTAGAAGCGGTTCCGGGCCAAAACCCGCTCCCTGGATCGCGTTCAGCTCGTCGCGGAAATGAGTCGGGTCCATTGCCCGCTCTGTCACGATATGCCGCGAGAGCCCGGGGAGCACCGTCTCCTCCAGCCGCTTGACGATGGCATCACGCCGCTTCGGCCCCTCTGTCGCCCAATCGGTGCCCGAGCCCAGATGCGGGACCGGGCAGAGCGCATAGAACGCGTCCCCACCGTCAGGTGCGAGCGCGGGGTCGGTCGCCGTCGGCCGGTGAAGATAAAGCGAGAAATCATCGGCCAGCCGCTTGCGTCTGAAGATGTCACGCAGCAATTCCTTGTAGCGCGGCCCAAGCAGGATCGAGTGATGCGCCACGTCCGGCCACTGCCGGTCAGTGCCGAAATACCAGACATAGAGGCCCATCGAATGCTGCGGCGGAACGAGATTACGCCACGCTCCCAGGCTTTTCCGTCCGGGCAGGAGGTTTTCATAAGTCCAGAGCACATCTGCATTGCAGACCGTCACCGGTGCGGTGATCTCCTCGCCCGAAGCGAGCCGCACGCCGGTGGCGCGCCGCGCCTCGGTGGTGATCTCGGCCACATCGGTGCCAAGCCGCACTTCGCCGCCCTGGCCTTCGATCAATCCGACCATGCCGCGCACCAAGGCTCCAGTGCCGCCGACCGCCGACCAGACCCCCCATTGCTTCTCCAGATGCGAGATCAGAGAGTAGATCGAGGTCACCGCGAACGGGTTCCCGCCGATCAGAAGCGGGTGGAAGCTAAACACGACTCTGAGTTTTGGATGTTTGAAATGCTTGGCCACCAGCCAATGCACGGAATGATGGCCGTGAAGTCTCAAGACATCGGGAAGGCGGCGCAGCATTGAGGGAAGCGTGTTGAACGGCTCCTGCCCCATCCCCTGGAAACCAATCTCAAAGGCCCGACGCGAGGCGGCGAGATAGCGGTCATACCCGGCCTCGTCCTCCGGGCTCAATGCGCGGATCTGAGCGCGCATTCTTTCCTCGTCGCCGCACGCATCGAACACCGTACCGTCGTCAAAACGGATTCGATAAAACGGGTCCATCAGCTTGAGCGTGACATCGTCTTCAAGCCTGCGCCCGGCAAGCCGCCATAGCTCCTCGAAGAGATAGGGGGCCGTTACGATGGTCGGCCCGGCGTCGAAACTGTATCCATCCTGGTGGTAGACCCGCGCCCGCCCACCTGGTTGATCGAGCCGTTCCAGAACGGTGACCCGGTAACCCCGGGCGCCAAGCCGGATCGCCGCCGCCAAACCGCCGAACCCGGCTCCGATCACGAGCGCTCTCGGCCTGGGATCGCAGTCGGGTCCGAGAGATCTGTCAATCTTCGGTGTCTCAGGTTTTGTAAACATAAGTTGACGGTACCCGAAGGCGGATCGAGGCACAAGGGCTCAAGCCCCATCCCGGAGCATGGCGCAGCCGCCGCAAGCTGGGGGGTGGGTGGGGGCGACCGGTGGCTGCGCCATGCTCCGGGGTGGGGATCAGACCAGTTCTGCCACCTGCTCTGGCGCCTCCTCATGGGCCAGATGACCGAGCCCGGGCAGGGTCAGGATCTCCGCACCCGGGATCAGATCTGCCGCCTTTTGCTGATCGGCAGGTGGGATCGTCTGATCCTGCTCGGCGATCAGCAGCGTCGTCGGAATTGAAAAGCGCGGCAGATCCGCGGCCAGGCGGTCGAGATCCCACCGCGCCATCATGTTCAAAGTGGACTGCACATGCACCCGGCTCTGGAACAAGAGATGGTAAAGCTCAATGCCCTCGGCCTCGATCGCCGAGCCCGTGCTCCGTAACAGCCGACCTGCCGCCGCTGGATCCATCGCCGCCGACCAAGCCACCATATGCGGCAGAAACGGATTCCAGATCAGCGCTTTGGCGATCCCGGGAAAGATCTGTGCTGCCAGGCCCTGGAACGGCAAAAAAGCACCGTTCACGGCGATGATCCGCTCCGGCGAGGCGAGACCATCCAAGGCCATGCGCGCCATGATCGGCGCCCCCGCCGAATGGCCTATGCCCAGGCCGGGGCGAGTATTGAGAGCGGTCAACAGCGCGTCCACCTCCTGCGCCATGCCACTAAGCGAAAGCTGCATCATCGAGGCGGCCCGGCTGAAGCCATGCCCCGGCAGATCCGGTGCGATAACCCGGAACCGGCGCGCCAAAAGGGGCATCAGCCCGCGCCAGGAATGGCTCGCGGCCCCTGTGCCGTGGAGCAGCAGACAGCCAGGCGCGTCCTCTGGCCCCATGATCTGGACATGCCACTCAGTCCGCCCGGCGCGCAAAAATTGGCTGGCCTCGCGATGTGGCCAGACCTGTCCGTCCCTCTCCCAGTCGAGCCGGCTCACCTTGCGGTGGCCGCGGCGGCTGCGGCGATCTGAGCGGGATCGGCCTGTGGCATGGGCAGATAGCGGGCCCCCATCTCAGCGGCCAATGCCGCGGCCTCGGATCTGGGCCGCCGGGATGTGTCGACGAAGAGACAGGGCAGATCGGCAGCGCGGATCGCGCGGGCCATCTGTTCGGCATCGCTCAGCGCCGTTTGACGCGGGGCTTCCGGATCGAGCGGAATGTTGCCCTTGCCGTCGGTCAACAGGATCAACGCCACGGTCTGACCCCGACGGCGTCCCGCCATCGCGAGGTCGAGCGCGGCTGCAATACCGGCGGCAAGAGGTGTTCCGCCGCCCCCCGGCAGCCCGCCAAGCGTGCGTTTGGCCCGGGCCAGGGCGCGGGTTGGAGGCAGGATCAGCTCGGCCCTCTCGCCGCGAAAGGCGATCAGCGCGACCTGATCGCGGCGGCGATAGGCTTCGGCCAACAGGGTCTCGACAGCGCCTTTCGCTTCGGCCAGCCGGGCCATGGCGGCCGAACCAGAGGCGTCGACGGCGAAGATCGTAAGTGTCTCGGCCCGTTCGCGAAACCGGCGCAGCCGGAGATCCGAGCCGCGGACCTCGAGCGGCCGGCCAGGGCGGCGGAGGCGCAGCTTCTGCCAAGGGGCCGCCGTGGTCAGCGTGGCCGAGAGGTCGAGACGGCGCCCGCCGCCCGGCAGGCCAGGGCGAATTCCGGCGGGGCGGCCGCGTAGCGCACCTTGACGCTCAGCACCTTGGCCGCCGCGGCCCTGCACCCTCTGAAAGCCATGCATGAGATGCGCCAGCAGCGCAGGCGGGATGGCCGCGCGGGTCGCCTCCACCAGCATGTCTTCGGGTGGTTGCTGAGCTTCGCCCTTTTGCTGATCCGACGGGTCGGTGTGGTCCTGCGGCTGCTCGTTTTCCTGCTCCGGAGGCGGCGCGGGCTCCTCGCCACTCTCAGGCAGGCAGGTGGCGCGTGGCGCGATCACCAGGCGGAGGGCTGTGGCAAGATCCTCCGCTGCCACCTCACTGGCGCCGCGTATCGCGGCGGCCAGGCGCGCCGCGCAATCGGCCTGCATCCCAGCGCGAATCCCGGTGCCGAAAGCGGCGGCAGTAGCGGCAAGATCCATGCGAAGCCGGTCGGGAAAGCCGGTCCCTGTCCAATCGGCGAGATCTGAGAGATCCTCTGGCCCCGGCATCGGTGCCAGGCAATCGGCCATCGCCAGACCTTCTAACGGCACAACAAGGCCCAGACGGTCAGCCAGCGAAGGCGGTAGAGCCTCGCCTTCGACAGCCCGTTCGTCAATCGCCACCGCTGCCTTCCCGTGATCGATCGCATGGCCGATCAGAGCGGCCGCGCCGCGATCGATCCTTTCGGCCATCGGCAGTAGCAGGGCGCCGTCACCCTCCAACAGGCCCCGAGCCATAACCGGGCGGCCGGAGGCCAGCGTGGCTGTCAGATCGATCCCGCCTCGCAGATGCTCCGGCCCGGCGCCTGGCGGAATTCGGCGCGGTGCGAGCAGCGCCTCGACCCCCTCTAGCCAGCGGTCGCGTACTGGACCTGGCCGCGCGATCAGCCAGAGGCCGCCCAGCCGCCTCGGCGCCAGCGCCAGCATCGCGGCGGCGAGGCAGGCATCCTGCCAACGCTCGACCGACGCGCCTGTCACGCCATCTCCGCCTCGACCGCGCGCATCACCCGAGCGGTGGAGCCCGCCTCGTCGAGCGGGTCGCGGCGCAGACGGTGGCGCATCACCATCGGGGCTGCCTCGCGCAGATGAGCGAGAGCGACGCGCGCCTTGCCCTGCAGGGCGGCGAGCGCCCGGGCGGCGCGCATCAGCGTGAGCTCTCCTCGCAGCCCATCGGCGCCGAGTGCAATGGCGAGGGCTGCGGCTTTCTCGAGCATCTTGTCGGGGACCTTCACGCTGTCCAGCCGTGCCGCCGCCTCGGTGATTTTCGTCGAGAGTGCGTGGTCCTTGGCAGCCCATTTCTCGGCAAACCCATCGCGGTCGTGCTCGAATGCGTCGCGCCGTCTGATCACCTCGATCCGGGTTTGCACATCCATCGGAGTCGTCACCTCGACGGACAGACCGAACCGGTCGAGAAGCTGTGGGCGCAGTTCCCCTTCTTCCGGATTGCCCGAGCCGATCAGCACAAACTCAGCCGCATGGCGGATCGACAGCCCTTCGCGCTCAACGACATTCACACCCGAGGCAGCGACATCAAGCAGCAGATCGACAAGATGATCCTCAAGCAGATTGACCTCATCGATGTAAAGGAACCCGCGATGCGCCCGGGCCAAGAGACCGGGTTCGAAGCTCTTCTCACCCAGGGTCAGGGCCTTCTCGAGATCCAAGGCTCCGGTGATCCGGTCCTCGGTGGCGCCGAGTGGCAGATCGACCACCGGCACCGGGGCATCGATGACCGGGGCGTCGACGCTGGTTCCGTCCGGCACCTCGGATCCGGGAGCGCTGTTGTAGAGACAGCCCTCGCGCACCTGCATCGGTGGCAAGAGGCCGGCGAGTGCCCGGATCGCCGTCGACTTTCCTGTCCCACGGTCGCCGAATGCCAGGACACCACCGATCGAACGGTCGATGGCCGAGAGGATCAGCGCTGTCTTCAACTCGTCCTGCCCG
>JBCDKL010000166.1:0-7240 GCA_038746695.1 Pseudomonadota bacterium
TATATCGCCGCCGCCCGCATCGTCTCGGTCGAGGATACTGGGCGCTTCGTGCTTGGCCGCGAGCACCGGGCCGCGATTGGCTGTCCAAATGGCGGCGACCTGATTTTCCGCGGCGATGCTGCTTGTTTTGAGATTTGGGAGAAGTCCGAACACAACGCGCGCTATGGCGAGGTTCCTTTTGGAAAGACCGTAGCGAAACCTCGGAGGTTCTCGCTCGGGACACAGTTCTGATGGAGACCGGGACCGCCCCCCACACACCCGTATTGCTCGCCAAGATGCTGTCGGCGCTCGCCCCTTTGAAGGGTGGCGTGTTCGTCGATGGAACCTATGGGGCAGGGGGGTATAGCCAGGCGCTGTTGGATGCCGGTGCCGCGCTGGTGATCGGGATCGACCGCGACCCGACCGCAATCGCCGACGCCGCACCGCATCCGCGACTGATTCTGGTGGAGGGTAGGTTTTCGGCCCTTGCCGAGATCGCCCGCACTCATACGGTAGAGCCGGTCACTGGAGTGGTCTTGGATATCGGTGTCTCGTCGATGCAACTCGATCGGGCCAAGCGAGGGTTCAGTTTTCTGCGTGACGGCCCGCTGGATATGCGGATGGGCGCCTCCGGCCCTTCGGCTCGCGATCTGGTCAATCGCTGCGCCGAGCGGGCGCTGGCCGACATCATCCACCATTATGGTGAGGATCGCGCTGCCCGGCGCATTGCAAAAGCGATCATCTCTGCCCGCAACGAGGCCGAGATCACCACCACACGGGCGCTTGCCGAGATCGTGGCCGGGGCGCTGCCGCCGCCGCGTCCAGGCCAAATTCATCCCGCGACACGCACCTTTCAGGCCCTGCGAATCGCGGTGAATGACGAGCTTGGCGAGCTGGTCGCCGCCTTGACAGAGGCTGAAGGGCTGCTCTCCCCCGGCGGGCGCATCGCCGTAGTGACCTTCCACTCGCTCGAGGACCGGATTGTAAAGCGGTTCCTCCAGGCGGCCAGCAGTGCTGCGCCTCAAGGTTCGCGCCACGGGCCGCAGCGGATCGGGCCGGAGCCGCGTTTCGAGCGCCCGATGAAACCCGCCAGCGCCGATGAGGCCGAAATCGCTGCCAACCCCCGTGCCCGCTCTGCCAGGCTGCGCGCGGCAGTCCGGCGTGAGGCCCCGGCGGTCGCTCCCTCCCCGAAGGCGCTGGGTCTGCCCGATCTGCCGCCACTTGAGCGTTTGATGGAGCGGCGCGGATGAAGCGGATGATCTTCTGCGTCTCGGTCACGACGGTGATCGCCTTGGCGGTCTGGGCCTATAACGTGAATTACCGGACCCGGCAGGCCTTCGACCGGCTCGACACGCTGCGCGCCGAACTGGCCGCCGAGCGCGAGACGGTTCAGGTCTTGCGCGTGGAATGGGCCTGGCTGAACGCGCCAGACCGGCTGGCCCGGCTGGTCGCCCTACATAACGATCGTCTCCGCCTCGCGCCGATGGCACCCGAACGCTATGGCCTGGTCTCGACCGTTCCCTTTCCGCCGCCGGTCAGTCTGGATGAGCGGATGATGGCGGAACTGTCCGAGGCCGCCCGCGCCGCCGCGGGCCCCGCTGAGGAACAATTGCTGGTTCTAGACATCCCGCTCCCCCCGGTCCGTCCGGCAAGTTGGAGCAGGCAATGACCGAGCTCGCGCGGCTCGGCCACCCCAAAGGCAGGCCGTCTGGAAAACCGGCGGGCCGGCGCAGCGCGATACCCCGGGACGATTGGCGCCTATCCCTTATGATCCTGGCCTTCCTGTTGGCCTATATGGCGGTGGCGGTGCGCATGGGCATTCTTGCGCTGAGCGATCCAGAGGAGCCGCAGATCGCCGCCTCTTTGCAGGCCGCCCATCCGGTGCGTGGCGAGATCCGCGACCGAAATGGTGCGATCCTGGCCGGAAACCTGCCCGGCTGGTCGCTCTATGCCAACCCAAAAGTCATCTCCGATCCCGGCAAGACAGCGCGGCAACTTGCCAAGATCCTGCCCAATACCCCTGTCGAAGCGCTGGAGAAGAAGCTGTCGCGCAACGCACGCTTCGTTTGGATCAAGCGCCCGATCACACCGCGCCAACGCCAGGCAGTGCTCGAGCTGGGCAATCCGGGGCTCAACTTTGCAGCGCGCGAGGTCCGGGTCTATCCCTCGGGCCGGCTCGCCAGCCATATCTTGGGCGGGGTGAAGACCGAGAAGGAGGGCGTGACCTTCGCCGAGCAGGTCGGCAATGCCGGGATCGAGCATTTCGCCAATGCAAGGCTCTCGGATCCTTCGCAGGCCGACCGTCCCCTCGAGCTTTCGATCGACAGCGCCGCCCAGATGACTTTGGAGCAGGTGCTCGATGCCGGGGTCAGGCGCTTCGGCGCCAAGGGAGCGGCGGGCATTCTGATGAAGGTGGAAACCGGTGAGATCCTCGCCATGGCCTCGAAGCCCGATTTCAACCCCAACCTGCCGCGCCAGCGCTTCACCGGAGAGGCGGCCTATAACCCCCGCTTCAACCGGGCGGCCCAGGGGCTCTATGAATTGGGTTCGACCTTCAAGGTGATCACCGCTGCCATCGCGCTCGAGACCGGGACCGCCAGTCCGGATATGCTGATCGATACGGTGACCCCAGTCACCTATGGCCGCGACAGCTTCAAGGACAAACGGCCCAGGCCCGATCAGACCGTGACCGATGTGGTGGTGCGCTCGTCCAATGTGGGCTCGATCCGGCTGGCGCTCGGAGTAGGGACCAGGCGGTTCAAGGCGGCGCTCGAGCGGCTCGGCCTGTTCGAGGTGACACCGCTGGAGCTGCCCGAGGCGCGCCAGGCCCGGCCCCGGCTGCCGGCCAACTGGACCGATCTCTCGACCATTACGATCAGCTTCGGCCATGGGCTTTCGATCAGCCCGGTGCATCTGGCCTCGGCCTATGCAACGCTGGCAAATCAAGGGCGCAAAGTGGTGCCGAGCCTGATGAAAGGCGGGCAGCCGCCGGGTGCGCAGATCTTCTCACCGCGGACCTCGGCCCAGATGATGCGGATGCTGCGCGAGACAGTCTATCGCGGCACCGCCCTGCGGGCCGATATCCCCGGCTATGAGGTCGGGGGCAAGACCGGCACGGCCGAGAAGTTCCGGCCCGAAGGCGGCTATTACCACGACCGTGTGATTGCCAGTTTCGCCGGCGTGTTCCCGACTTCGGACCCGGCCTATGTGATCCTGATCTCGCTCGACGAGGCGACCGATCCTGAGAGCGGCAAACGCGAGTCGAGCCGCACCGCCGTGCCGGTGGCGGGCGAGGCGGTGCGCCGGATCGCGCCCTTGCTCGGGTTGCGTCCGATCGATGGAGCGCGGTCGCGCAAGTATCCCACGATCCCCGTGGGACTGGCCGAGTGATGCCGCAGCTCATGGCTCGTCCGCCCGCCCGCAGTTTTGGTGAGATCTGTGTAATGCGGCTACCCTGGGCAGGCTCTGCGCCAGATCCTGCGACCCCGGTCCAGGCGCTGGCAGTCGATAGCCGCGAGGTCGAACCCGGTACTCTGTTCGTCGCCATTCCTGGCACCAAGTTGGACGGCGCTGGGTTCGCCCAATACGCCGTGCGCCAAGGGGCGGCCGGCGTGGTCTGCACCCAAGCGGGGCTCAAGGTGGCGCAGGCCGATATCGGCGAGCTGCCGGTGCCGTTCTTTCTTCACGAGAACCCAAGGGCCGAACTGGCGCGTCTGGCCTCGGCCTTCTATGCTCGTCAGCCCGAGGTGATGGCGGCGATCACCGGCACCAATGGCAAAACCTCGACCGCGCATTTCCTGCGCCAGATCTGGGCCCATGCGGGGCATCGGGCAGCGGCTTTTGGAACGACTGGGGTCGAGGGGGACGGGTTCGAGGAACCGCTATCCCATACCACGCCCGAGCCGATCACCCTGCACGCGCTGCTCGCCCGGTTGGCCGGGAAAGGCTGCACCCATGCGGCAATGGAAGCGTCCTCGCACGGGCTCGCCCAGCATCGGCTGGACGGTGTGCGGCTGCAGGCGGCCGCACTGACCCATATCACCCGTGACCATCTGGACTATCATGCCAGCCACGAGGCCTATGTCGCTGCCAAGCTGCGCCTTTTCGATCAGGTGCTGCCTGCCGATGGTACGATCGTCATGAACTCAACCGACGAAGTGCTGCCCGATGTCCGGGAGATTGCCGGGCGCCGCCACCTATCGCTAGTCTCGGTCGGGCCGGGTGAGGGCAATGATCTTTCCTTTGGCAATCAGCGTTTTGAACCCGACGGGCAATCTCTGGAGATGGTCTGGCAGGGCCGTACCTGGCCGATCCGCCTGCCGCTGATCGGCGCCTTCCAGGCCGAGAATGTGGCCATCGCCGCAGGATTGGCGCTCGCGACCGAGATCCCGGCCGAGCAGGTCTTCGCCGCGCTCCCGCGCCTCACTGGCGTGAAGGGCCGGATGGAGCACGTGGTGACCCGTGCCAATGGCGCTCCGATCTATGTCGATTATGCGCATACGCCCGATGCGCTTATCTCGGCGCTCAGCGCAATCCGTCCCCATGTCGCCGGGCGTTTGGTGGTCCTGGGCGGCGCAGGCGGCGATCGCGACCCCGGCAAACGCCCGCTGATGGGCCGGGCCATGCAGGAAGGCGCCGATCAGGTGATCGTCACCGATGACAATCCCCGCTCGGAAGATCCCGCCTCGATCCGTGCGGCAGTGATGCAGGGCTGTCCCGAGGCCGAGAATATCGGCGACCGGGCCGAGGCGATCCTCGCCGGCGTCGATTCCTTGAAATCTGCACAGGATTGCCTGCTGATCGCCGGTAAGGGCCATGAGCAAGGCCAGGAGATCGACGGCCAGATGATCCCATTCGACGATGGCGATCAGGCGCGCGCCGCCGTGGCGGTTCTGGATGGGGAGGATGGGTTCTGAGCATGCTCTGGACGCGCGACGATCTGGTGGCGGCGACCGGTGGCGAAGCCTCGGGCGACTGGCAGCACGTTGGCGGCATCTCGATCGATACCCGTACCATCCAACGGGGCGATCTTTTCGTCGCACTGCAGGGAGACCATCGCGACGGGCATGAATTCATCGCACAGGCGCTGGACGCAGGTGCTGCCGCCGTTCTTGTCCAAGACTGGCCCGAGGATTTGACCGGACCGCAGCCCCGTCTGATGGTCGAAAACACGATGCAGGCCTTACAAGCGCTTGGCCATGAAGGACGGGCGCGGACCCGGGCCAAAGTGATCGCGGTCACCGGCTCGGTCGGCAAGACGTCCACCAAGGAGATGCTGGCGGCAATGCTCTCGCCACAGGGGGCCACCCATGCTGCCGAGAAAAGCTACAACAATCATTGGGGAGTGCCGCTGACGCTCGCGCGGATGCCCGCCGCCACCGAGTTCGCGGTGATCGAGATCGGCATGAACCATGCGGGGGAGATCACCCCGCTCAGCCGGATGGCCCGGCCCGATGTGGCAATTGTGACCACGGTCGAGGCGGTCCATCTGGCCGCGTTCAACGATGTGGGTGAAATCGCCGATGCCAAGGCCGAGATTTTCGCAGGTCTAGGCCCCGAGGGTGTGGCGATCCTGAATACCGATAATCCCTATCACGATCGGCTGGCGGCTCAGACCGAGGCAAGGAAGATCGGTTTCGGCGCTGATGGTGATCTGCGGCTGATCTCGGCCGAGATTGCCGGTCAGGCGACCATCCTAAAGGCCGAGCTTCACGGCCAGCCTCTGGTCGCCAAGATCGGCGCACCGGGCAGGCATTTCGCACGCAATGCGCTGGCGGCTCTGGGTGCGGTCGGAGTAGTAGGCGGTGATCTCGCCCGCGCTGCGCTTGAGCTTTCGGGCTGGAGCCCGCCCGATGGCCGCGGCCAACGCGCACGCATCTTGCTCGGCCCCAAAGGGATCGATGGCGAAATCACCCTGATCGACGAGAGCTATAACGCCAATCCCGCCTCGATGCGCGCAGCGCTCGAGGTTCTGGCGGCGGCCAGCGTCACCGACAACACGGGAAGGATCGAGAAAGGCCGCCGAATTGCCTTTCTGGGCGATATGCTGGAACTGGGACCTGCGGAGGCGGACATGCATGCCTCTCTCGCCGACAGTCTCCAAGGTATCCAAATCGTCCATTGCTGCGGACCTCTGATGCGCCATCTCCACGATGCCCTGCCGAGCGGCAAACGCGGGGAATGGGCCGGAAACAGCGCGGCCCTGGCCGGGCAGATCCCGCGGCTGCTTGACGCCGGCGATGTGGCCATGGTCAAGGGATCGCTGGGATCGGCGATGGCCCGTGTTGTGAGCGCGATCCACACGCTGGGGGCTCAGCCGGGCGCAGAGGAGAGGTGAGATGTTCTATTTTCTCAGCCAGTTCAGCGATGGCGGGGATGTCTTCAACCTGTTCCGCTACATCACCTTCCGGGCCGGGGGTGCGTTCCTGACCGCGATGTTGTTCGGTTTTTTGCTGGGCCGGCCGATCATCGACTGGCTCCGCCGGATCCAAAAAAAAGGCCAGCCGATCCGCGAGGATGGGCCAGAGCGGCATCTTCTGGAGAAGGCCGGGACTCCCACCATGGGTGGGGTGATGATTTTGGGCGGCCTCGTCCTCTCGACCCTGCTTTGGGCGCGGCTCGACAATCAATTCGTCTGGATCGTCCTGATGGTGACCGCCGGGTTTGGAGCGATTGGCTTCTGGGACGATTACGCGAAGGTGACGAAGTTCTCGGTGAAAGGCGTGTCGGGAAAGACCAGGCTGGCGATGGGGCTCGGGCTCAGCCTTCTGGCCGCAATCTGGGCGACGTCTTTGCAGCCCGAGCCCCTGCAGAACCAAGTGGCGCTGCCGGTGCTCAAGGACACGCTGATCCATATGGGCCTATTCTACGCCCCTTTTGCCATGCTGGTGATCGCGGGCAGTGCAAATGCGGTGAACCTGACCGACGGGCTGGACGGGTTGGCGATCATGCCGGTGATGATCGCGGCGGGGTCGTTCGGGATCATTTGCTACATCGTTGGACGGACGGACTTCACCGAGTATCTCGGCATTCACTACGTCGCTGGGACAGGAGAGATTGCGATCATCTGTGCTGCGATCATCGGTGCCGGGCTGGGGTTTCTTTGGTACAACGCCCCGCCCGCAATGGTGTTCATGGGGGATACTGGCTCGCTGGCGCTGGGTGGCGCTTTGGGCGCGATGGCCGTCGCCGCCAAGCATGAGATCGTGCTGGCGATTATTGGCGGCCTCTTTGTGCTCGAGGCGGTCAGTGTGATCGTCCA
>JBCDKL010000167.1:0-7217 GCA_038746695.1 Pseudomonadota bacterium
CCCCCCCCCCCCCCCCCCCCCCCCCCCCCCCCCGCGGGGGGCGGGGGGGCGGGGGGGGGGGGGGGGGGGGGGGGGGGGGGCCCCCGCGTGCGGGGGCCGCGGGGGGCTCGGCCGCCGCCTCAGCGGCTCGGACCCGGGATCAGCCCGGCAATCTCGGACGCCGCATAATCCGCCGGCACATCGGCGCCCGCGCTGTCGCGCTTGAAACGATATCCGACCAGCCCATCGCGGGCCCAGTCGCAAATGACCAATTGCCGGTCGACCCGCTCCTCGCCCAGAAAAATATCGACATATCCGCGCAGCGGTGGACGGCCATCGGCCTCGATCACAAAGCCGGTATCGCTCAGATCGACAATCCGGTGATCTCGGATCTGGCCGCCATTTTCGGCGACCACGCGGTGGCGGCTCCGCCTGCGCATCGCATCGCGCCGCGTCCGCTGCAAAGCGCCAGAAATCTCAGCCGGCAGATCGATTTCCATCCTGGATCACCGTCGTTGTCGACGTCCTTCTTGCGGAAGACTATCCCGCAAGGAGCCGGATTTTCTAGTCCGCCAATCGCTACCAAATCCTGAAGCCGGATCGGTTCCCATATTCGCCGAGCATGGCGTTGCCTCGCCCGGCGAGATCGCTATAAGGCGCGCAGTCCGACCCATCCCGGGCGCCGCGGGGTCCCATGCCGAAAAGATCCGACATAAACTCGATCATGATCATCGGGGCAGGTCCCATCGTGATCGGCCAGGCCTGCGAGTTCGACTATTCCGGCGCCCAGGCCTGCAAGGCGCTGCGCGAGGAAGGCTATCGGGTCATCCTGGTCAACTCGAACCCGGCCACGATTATGACCGATCCCGGCATGGCGGATGCGACCTATATCGAACCGATCACACCAGAAGTGGTGGCCAAGATCATCGAAAAGGAGCGGCCCGACGCCCTGCTCCCCACCATGGGCGGGCAGACCGGGCTGAACACGGCCCTGGCCGTCGCCGATCTGGGCGTGCTCGACCGGTTCGGGGTCGAACTGATCGGCGCCAAACGTGAAGCCATCGAGATGGCCGAGGATCGCGGCCTGTTCCGCGAGGCGATGACCCGGATCGGGCTCGAGAATCCGCGCGCCACGATCATCACAGCCCCGAAAACCAGCGCGGGCGAGAAGGACATCGCGGCGGGCGTCCGCCTGGCCGTCGATGCGATCCAGGAGGTCGGCCTGCCCGCAGTCATCCGCCCGGCCTTCACGTTGGGCGGCACCGGGGGCGGCATCGCCTATAACCGCGAGGATTATGAGGCGATCTGCGCCAAGGGGATGGAGGCATCCCCCGTCGGCCAAATCCTGGTCGATGAAAGCCTGCTGGGCTGGAAAGAATTCGAGATGGAGGTGGTCCGCGACCGGGCGGATAACGCGATCATCATCTGCTCGATCGAAAATGTCGATCCGATGGGCGTGCATACCGGAGACAGCATCACCGTCGCCCCAGCCCTGACCCTGACCGACAAGGAATACCAGATGCTGCGCAATGCCAGCATCGCGGTCCTGCGCGAGATCGGGGTCGAGACCGGCGGGTCCAACGTGCAGTTCGCGATCGACCCGAAAACCGGGCGGATCGTGGTGATCGAGATGAACCCGCGGGTCAGCCGCTCCTCGGCGCTGGCCTCGAAGGCGACCGGGTTTCCCATCGCCAAAGTCGCGGCGAAGCTGGCCGTGGGCTATACGCTGGACGAATTGGACAATGACATCACCGGTGTGACACCCGCCAGCTTCGAACCCTCGATCGATTACGTGGTCACCAAGATCCCGCGTTTCGCCTTCGAGAAATTCCCGGGCTCGAAACCCGAACTGACCACCGCGATGAAATCGGTCGGCGAGGCGATGGCGATCGGGCGCAGCTTTCACGAATCGATGCAAAAGGCACTCGCCTCGCTCGAGACCGGGCTGACGGGCCTGGACGAGATCGAGATCGAGGGCCTGCCCGCCGCCGACAAGCTGATCTATCGCGATGAGGATGCCGACGAGGCCGAAGAACTGGGCCACCGCTTCCTGGTGGGCGCCGATCCCCTCGCGCAGGAAGCAATCGACAAAGGCGTGACCAAGGCGCTGGCTCAGCGCACGCCCGACCGGATCCGGATCATCGCCCAGGCCATGCGCTTTGGCTTTTCCGATGCCGAGATCCAGGAGCTGACCGATTGGGACCCCTGGTTCCTCGCCCGCCTGCGCGAGATCGTCGCCGCCGAGGAGGCGCTGCGCGCCCAAGGCCTGCCCGAGGATCGCGCCAGCCTGCGCCGCTTGAAGATGATGGGGTTCACCGATGCGCGCCTAGCCAGCCTGACCGGATTGACCGAGCAGGGCGTGCGCCGCATCCGCCATGCCCTTGGCGTCACCGCCGTCTTCAAACGCATCGATACCTGCGCTGCCGAATTCGAGGCGCAGACGCCTTACATGTACTCGACCTACGAGGCCGATGCCGTGGGCTTCGTCGAATGCGAAAGCCGCCCCTCCGAGGCCCGCAAAGTCGTCATCCTGGGCGGCGGCCCGAACCGGATCGGCCAGGGGATCGAGTTCGATTATTGCTGCTGCCATGCCTGTTTCGCCCTGACCGAGGCGGGCTATGAAACCGTGATGATCAATTGCAATCCCGAGACGGTCAGCACCGATTACGACACGTCCGACCGGCTCTATTTCGAACCGCTCACGATGGAGCATGTGCTGGAGATCCTGGCGCGTGAGCAGGAGGCGGGCACGCTGCACGGCGTGATCGTACAATTCGGCGGGCAGACCCCGCTGAAACTGGCGCGCGGGCTCGAGGCGGCGGGGATCCCGATCCTCGGCACCTCGCCCGACTCGATCGATCTGGCCGAGGATCGCGAGCGGTTCCAGAAACTGCTCGGCGATCTCGGCCTCAGCCAGCCGGTGAACGGGATCGCCTCGAGCGCAGGCGAGGCCCGCGCCATCGCCTCGCAAGTCGGCTATCCAGTGGTGATCCGGCCCTCTTACGTGCTGGGCGGGCGGGCGATGGAGATCGTGCGCAACGATGCCGAGCTCGAGCGTTACATCCGCGATGCGGTGGTCGTCTCGGGCGACAGCCCCGTCCTGATCGACAGCTATCTCTCGGGCGCGGTCGAGGTCGATGTCGACGCGCTCTCCGACGGCAAGGCGGTGCATATCGCGGGCGTGATGGAGCATATCGAGGAGGCAGGGGTCCATTCGGGCGACAGTGCCTGCTCTCTGCCGCCCCATTCGCTGGGGCCCGAAGCCATCGCCGATCTCGCGCGCCAGGCCGAGGCGCTGGCGCTTGGCTTGAACGTCTCGGGCCTGATGAATGTGCAATTCGCGATCAAGGGCGGCGAGATTTTCGTGCTCGAGGTCAATCCCCGCGCCTCACGCACCGTGCCCTTCGTGGCCAAGGCCGTGGGCTCGCCCATCGCGTCGATTGCCGCGCGGCTGATGGCGGGCGAGCCTCTGGGGAATTTCGACCTTAAGGACCCGAACACCCCGCACATAGCAGTGAAGGAGGCGGTTCTGCCCTTCGCCCGCTTCCCCGGGGTGGACACGCTACTGGGCCCCGAGATGCGCTCGACCGGCGAGGTCATGGGTCTCGATACCGGCTTCGCGCGAGCCTTCCTGAAAAGCCAGCTCGGCGCGGGCACGCCCTTGCCAACCGGCGGGACGGTCTTTGTCTCGGTCAAGGATCAGGACAAGGATATCGTTCTCGAGGCAGCGCGGATGCTCTCGGCCAACGGGTTCGAGATCCTGGCCACCGGCGGCACCGCCCGGTTCCTGCGCGACAAGGGCGTGGCGGCCGAGCGGATCAACAAGGTCTATGAGGGCCGCCCGCATATCGTCGACCGGATGAAAAACGGCGGCGTCACCCTGGTCTTCAACACGACCGAGGGCGCTCAGACAGTGCGCGACAGTTTCGATATCCGCGCCACGGCCCTGCAGATGCGCATCCCCTACTATACCACAGCCGCAGGCGCCGACGCGGCGGCGCGCGCCATCGTCAACATCTCGGAAGGCGGCCTGGAAGTGGCGCCTTTGCAGAGCTACGGCGAAACCGGGACGGCTTAGTCCCAAGGGAGATCTCGAAGGAGCGCCCCTAGGGATTTCAGGTCCATCTGCATTGCCGCTCTGGCGTCTTACCGAGAACTCTGATCGACGCGGCAGGCCCATCTGCGCAGCGGCTCTCTCCCGCAGAACCATGGTGAATCCAGATCGGTCTCACGGCCCCATCCCCATGCTTGCGCCCGGCGAATTCCGTGCTTATGACTGGATGGCTCAGGTGAACCGCGCCCCATATGGCGCGGTTTTGTGCATGTCGGGGCCCGCGTCAAAAACATCGCGTCACGCCCGCCCCGACCGGCACCGCCCGGAAGCAGTGGACTGAGCATTTGGACGGAGCGAAGGAGGGGGCCGTGGAGAAGGTTCCGATGACCCGCGGGGGCTATGACGCCCTCAACATCGAATTAAAGACGCTGAAGGACAGCGAGCGCCCAGCGGTGATCAAGGCGATTGCCGAGGCCCGCGAGCATGGCGACCTGTCCGAAAACGCGGAATATCACGCCGCGCGTGAGAAACAGTCGTTCATCGAGGGCCGGATCAAGGAGCTCGAAGGCCTGATCTCGCGCGCCGATGTCATCGATCCCACCAAATTCACCGGACCGACGGTTCGCTTTGGCGCCACCGTTGATCTGGTGGATGAGGATACCGAAGAAGAAAAAACCTATCAGATCGTGGGCGAGAGCGAGGCCGATATCAATGCCGGCAAGCTCAACATGAACTCGCCCTTGGCCCGCGCGCTGATCGGCAAGGAAGAAGGGGACACGGTCGACGTCGTGACCCCAGGGGGCGGGCGCAGCTATGAGATCGAGAAGGTCCAGTATATCTGACCGGCCCGCCCGACCGGCGATGCCGGGGGCCGTTGCCGGGATCGGAATCAGTGCCCGGGCCAGCCATGGAGCGGGCGACGATGGCTGACGCGAGCGAGGAGAGCACGGCCCCCTCCGCCGGAGGAGCCGCCAAGCCAAAACCCGATCTGCCGCCGAGGCAGCAGTCGGGGCCGGGCCTTATGGCACGTTACCGTCTGGCGATCCTGGCCAGCCTAATCTGGCTTACCTGCTTGGCCGCCTATGGCTATGGCTATTTCTCGCTGTTCGACGGCCAGGGCCAGGTGTCGTCGCCCACGCCCACCATGAACCTTTTGCTGTTCGCCTTCGCGGCGATCGGCCCGCTGACGATGATATGGGCGGCGGCCCTGACCATCGGACGGGCCAGCGGGTTGGGTCAGGATCTGAAGCTCCAGGCCGAGGCGGCGCGGCGGCTGACCCGCGAGGTCAGCGATCTGAAGACCACCGTGGACGGCCAGCGCGACGCGATCGAGCGGAAACTGGCCAGCTCGCTGCTCACGCTAGAGAAACAGGTCGAAGCCTCGGCGACCGAGATGGCCAGCACCGTGGCGCTTCTGACCGACGATGCCGCCCAAGTGCTGACCAAGCGCAATGCAGCGCTGGAACAGGCGCTGTCGCGGACCGAGAACACGATCTCGACCACGATCTCGCAGCGGTTTCAGACCGTGGACGAGACGCTGCTGGGCACGGCCGACCGGATCGACCGGCATCTGGTGGATCAGCTTGCGCTGCTCAATCAGATGCTCGATGCCCGTGTCAGCGCGCTCGACAGCACCATCGCCGACGGCCAGCAGAGGATCGCCGCGGTGATGGAGAAACGCGCGCTGGGCACGGATGGCTATCTGAGTGCCGCGACCGAGCGGATGGAGGGCATGCTGACCCAATCCTCCGAACGGCTGGATCAGGCGCTCGACCAGCGCGCCAGCGCCCTCGACATGGCCCTGACCCAGCAGATCGAGAAGCTCGACACCGCGTTAGGCCAACGCGCCGAGACGATCGAGACCGGATTTGCCGAGCAGGCCGCCAAATTCGACGCCACGCTGACCGAGCAAGCAGCCCTGATCGACAGCGCCCTGAACGAGCGCGCCACCAAGCTCGACGGCGCTCTGAACGCACGGGCAGAGCTCTTGGACCAGCTCCTCTCGGACCGGGCGGCCGGCGCCGAGACGGTGCTCAGCGACGGAGCCACCAAGATCGAAACCGCGCTCCACCAGCGCAGCGGCGAGATCGACCGGCTGCTGACCGAGCAGATCGGCCAGATCGCCACCCGGGTCGAGGAGATGTCCGAACGGTTCGAGAAGGCGCTGGCCGATAATCACGCGCGCATCGATGCCGCCTTCGCCCGGCGCGGGGCCAATCTCGATGCGCAGAACCGGGTGCTGGAGACCGAGATCCCCAGCGGCCTGGGCCAGATCCAGCGCGGGCTGGCGGCGATGCAGGCGACCCTGGCGGCCAATCCACCGGTCTCGGACCGCGATCTGGCAAAGCGCCTGGGCGGCATGGCCGCCGAGAGCATCGCGCCCGAACGCCAGGCGATCGGCGATATGGTGACCAGAATCGCAGCCCTCGAGGATCTGGCGCGCGAGATGCTCAGCCGGATCGACCGCACCGCCAGGTTGAACGAGGCGCTCGACAAAGCC
This sequence comes from Pseudomonadota bacterium, assembly GCA_038746695.1. Taxonomy (GTDB): domain Bacteria; phylum Pseudomonadota; class Alphaproteobacteria; order Rhodobacterales; family Rhodobacteraceae; genus Thermohalobaculum. The sequence goes on from JBCDKL010000167.1 coordinate 6,534, forward strand.
CCCGCCGCCGAACGCCGCCAGGCCACCCCACCCCCGGCCCTGCCCTTTGCCGATCTGGCCGAGGAGTTCGATGGCGGCCCGCTCGACTGGGCAGCCCTGATCGAGGCGATGGAACTGCCCGAGGCGCAGACCGAAATGGCCCGCGCATTGCGCAACGCCTCACTGGGCGACAGGATGGTGGCCGAGACGGTGACCCTGGCCGGCCAGGTCCAGGCCGGGCTGGCCGAGGAGGGGCTGTTCCTCCAGGATCTCGCGCCGCGCCATGCTGGAAGGGCGAGTTGGCTCGGCTATGCAAACGGCCAGCGCACCAAGGAGATCGCCCGCGATATGGCCGGGATCGACGACGACGTGGCCCTGACCCTCGGCCGCGCCAGACTGCGCAGCGAGGCCGAGTTCCGCGACATCGCCCTGCGCTTCGTCGCCAGCTATCAGCGGCTCGTAGCCCGGATCGCAGAGGAGGACCGCGCCGATGGGCGTCTGGTCGAACTGGCCGAGACCAATGGCGGCCGAGCTTTTCTGTTGATGGCGCAGCTCACCGGCGCCTTCGAGCGACCTTTAGATCCGCGTGAGGAGTGAGGTTGGCTGCTTGACAGCCGCGCCGGGACTTTTTTGCGCTTGCGCGCATGACCACTCACCACCCCGCGCCCCCGCCCAACCCCCTTTGCAATGATACTGACGAAGGGG
>JBCDKL010000168.1:0-7183 GCA_038746695.1 Pseudomonadota bacterium
AGAAGGCCCTTGTCAGCACATGGTCGCCATCGACCGGCGCCAGCGCGGGCAGGTTCAAAGCCCGGGCGATTCGGCGCATCTCGACCGCCGAGGTGCCGGAGAAGCCCGAAGCCCCATTCTGCGTGTCGATCAGCAAGAGCCCGCCGCCGGTCAGATACTCGCCGAGCCGCTCCAGGGCGGAGTCATCAAGTGAGGTGCCTCCGATCAGTGGCCAGTATAGCACCGGATAGAGATGCAGTGGATCGCTGGCCGCGACCACCCCCACTGGTGGCCCAGGTTCGACCGAGGTGCGGGCGTTCAATGCCATCCCCAGGCCGCGCATCGCCGCCTCGGAGACATCGTCGACCCTGGGATTGCCAGTGCGAATGTAGCCGAGTGTGGTCTCGGCTGTCGCTGCCACAGGATCCTGGCCCTGCCCCTGCGCCAGGGCTTGATCCGGGGCAACCAGCACCGCCAGTGCCAGCATCGCGGCTGCCCGTGCCGGCATGCTCAGCCGCCCGGCCAGCCAGAGCGTCGCGATCACATCAGCCAGCAGAAGCAGCACCGCAAAAGTCAGAAGCCAGGCGCCATATCTTTGTGCCTCGGCCCCGCCTAGCGTCTCGATCGCCGCACCGAGGGGTGCCGGTTCCATAGGGGCGAGCGTATCGCCCTCGCGAAAGAGATTGATCGCCATGCGGGTTGCAGCACCCGCCGCATCCGCCCCAGCATCGGCGCGGAGATATAGGCCCGGCCCGATACCCGGCGCCGCCCGCCCTTCGGTCAGCGCCTCGCCTTCCACCGGCTCGGCTCCGACGGAGGGGGGCCTCGGCGCTCCATCGGGCCCGAGCACCAGATCCGCGCGCCACAATGTGCCCAGCAAAGCCTCAGCGTCCGGGGGGGCCGCCGCCCGGCCGGGGCTGAGCGCCATAACCTGACCAAGCATCTCAACGAAAAGGCCCGAGAGCGGCAGCGAAGACCATTCCGCATCCGCCGTCACATGGAACAGCACCACCCAGCCCTGACCGATCTTCTTCGCAGTCACAAGCGGCGTGCCATCATCCAGCGCCGCCCAAACCCGGCCAGCCAAATCCGGCGCGGGCTCGGCGAGGACCTGGGTGCGGACATCCACCTCCTCGGGGATCGCCAAACGGCGGAACGGACCATCTGGATTGAACGGGCCCAACGTACGGGGTTTCGACCAGGCCAAGGCGCCGCCCAGAACCCGCCCCCCACGGCGCAAGGTGACCGGGAGCAGCGGATCGGGTTGACCAGTGCCAAACCGCTCTCCAATCGCGGCGGCCAGGCGCGGGCCGGCGAAGCGGACCATCAGCCCGCCTTCTTCAACCCAAGTCACCAGATCCGCCTCATGCCCGGGATCGAAGGCGCCCTGATCCGCCAGCACCAGGACCGCGGGATCGGTCTCCATCACTTCATCGACCGAACCTTCGCGCAGGATCGACCATGGCTCCAGCGCCTCGCGGAGATAGTGGCTCGAGGAGGTCAGCGTGGCCACCGCATCCTCGACCACCGGCGCGACCAGCCCGGTCGGCAAACGGCGAAGCGAGCCATCGGCCAGGACAGCACCCCCGGCTGAGGGTGCCTCGACGAGCGAGAGCCGGGTGATCGTGCCGATCAACTCGGGCGGCAGGTCGAATTCGGCCTCGGCGGTCAGTTCCCCCGCCTCGAAGCGTGCCGGGCTCACACCGACCCGGCGCTCGCCGCCCGCCTCGGATTCGCCATAGGCTGCAACCAGAGCGACCTCCTCGCCGCCGCTCTCGGCCCGCAGCACATCGGCCCGCATCCGGCCTTCTTCGAGCTTTGGTGGCGTGAGGCCCAGGGCCAGCGCCTCGGGCCCGATCAACCGCAGCGGGCCACGCTCTGCCAGCGTCTTCTGCAAGGCGCCCTCATCGCCATGCGAGAGCCCGTCATGGATCCAGATCGTCTCACCAAATTGCAGATCGCCAACCACATCGGAGGCCGCCGCTCGGTCCGGTTGCCAGGGAGCGGGTTGGAGACCATCGAGCCGTCGGCGCGCTTCGGCAGCGCCCACCGGCACCGGAGCGCCCCCCTGCGCCAAAGGCCAGAGCAGCACTTGGCGCCCAGCTTGACCGGCTTCGTCGATCGCCCCGCCAGCCGCCGCCTGCCGGGCCGCCCAATCCGGGGCCGAGGCCCAGCCTTGGTCCATGATCAGCAATACCGGGCCGTCGCCCGCGCCCAACCGCTCGGAGGGGTTCAGCACCGGCCCAGCAAAACCGATCAAGATAGCCGCCACCGCCAGGCATCGCATCAGCAGCAGCCACCAGGGCGTCTTGTCCGATTGCCGCTCGTCATCCTCCAGGCCCAGGAGCAGACGCACTCCGGCGAAAGCCTCGACCTTCGGGCTGGGCGGGATCGCACGCAATAGCCACCAGAGGATCGGCAGAACAATCAGTCCAGCCAGGATCCAAGGGTTGAGAAAGGCCAAAGCGCCGAGACCGGTCATCACTGCCCTCCCATCGCACGGTAGAGCGCGAGCAGTCCCTTGCGCGGGCTCTCGTCGGTGCGGTGCTGGATGAATTGCCAACCGGTTCGCCGGGCGATCTGCACCATCTCGTCGCGGCGTTCGGCGAGGCGGTCCATATAAGCTTGACGGAGCGCCGAAGCCTGGTCGGTCTCGTGACGCACCGCGCGGGCCATACTTTCGAACCTGGTCCGACCAGCGAAGGGGAAGCTTTCTTCCGCCGGGTCGAGGATCTGCAACATGGCGCCGGAGACACCGCGGCCCGCCGCCTCGCGCAGCCGGGGCACGACATCGGCGCGCGGGCCCATGAAATCCGACAGAAAGACGATCTTGCCGACCCGTTTCAGCGAGATCACCGGCGGGGCGCCATAATCGCCGCGGCTCTCATCTGCAGCAGGATCACCGGTAAGCTCGGCCGAGATCCGCATCAGTTGGGTCTCGCCGGTCAGCGGGCGCTCGGCCTCGGTTCCGATCAGGCCGAAGCGTTCTCCGCCGCGCGACAACAGCACCGAAAGGGCGAGGCTGAGCAGTTTCGCGCGATCGAGCTTACTGCGTGCCACCTTGGCGGAGCGGTACTCCATCGCCGCCGAGCGGTCACACCAGATCAGGACGGTTTCGGCCGCCTCCCATTCCAATTCGCGCACATAGAGCCGGTCAGACCGGGCCGAGCGGCGCCAGTCGATCGCGCCCAGTGTGTCGCCCGGATGCGCGGGGCGGTACTGCCAGAAATTCTCGCCCGGCCCCGCACGCCTGCGGCCATGCACGCCTGACGCTAAGGTCATCACCAGCCGGTGCGCCTCGACCAGGAGCGGGGGCAGCGAGCCCGAGATCCGCTCAGCATCCCGGCGCAGCCAGCCCGCAGTGTCGCGCAGATCACTCATGCGGTTATGCCTAAGAGCGCCAGGGTCATTCGGCAGCGTTCCGATCAGCGACCTGCATGCCGATCACTGCGATGCCCTGTTCGGCAAGCCCGGCGGTGACCGAAACCGCCCCGACCCCCGGCAAGCGGAAGTCCCAGAGCACCGGATCTACCGCACGGCTCGGCGGGCTTTCGGTGATCGAGCCAGCTTGGGCATACCGATCCAATGCGGTGCGCAGGCCAAGGACCAAAACCGCCAGATTGCCCCGTGCCATCATCACGGTGCATTGCCGCCCGAATACCTGTCCCGCCTGGACTGGGACGAGACCGGCATAAATCTCCAGCGCATCCTGACGATAAGCCCCTGCCCCCTCGGGACGTTCAAGGCCGAGAGCCGCAAAGATCGCCTCAGTCTCTCGGAAATCCGGCGCGCGGGTCAGGCAGGCCTCTTCGAAGAGACCCAACGCCTGGCGATGGCGCTGCGCCTCCGAGCCCGCCGAGGAGTCGCTCTCAGCCGCCGAGGCGACGGGGCCAGGTGATGCGGCGATCATGCCAAGAGCAAAAAGGCGGGCTGCACGCATCAGGCAACGTCGCGGAGTGCATGACCCGCCATCATCTCATCGATGACCGAGCGCAGCGTCGCCCCCTCGGCCCGGGCGGCAAAGGTCAGGGCCATGCGATGCTCGAGTGCTGCCGGTGCCAGTGCGATCACATCGTCGATACCCGGCGCGAGCCGCCCCTCGATCAGGGTTCGCGCCCGTACCGCCAGCATCAGCGATTGCGCCGCCCGCGGCCCAGGACCCCAGGCCAGCCGCTCGACCGCTGCCTGCGAGGCATCCGGCCCGTCCGGCCGGGCGGCGCGGACCAGCGAGATGATCGCATCCACCACTTGCTCGCCCACCGGCATCGCCCGCACGAGGGCTTGAAGAGCCATCAAGCTCTGCGAATCCAGCACCGTTTCTGCCACTTGCTCGGCGGAGCCTGTGGTGGCCAGCACGATCTCGCGCTCCTCATCACGGGTCGGATAGTCGATATGGATCTGCAACAGAAAGCGGTCGAGCTGAGCCTCGGGCAGGGGATAGGTGCCTTCTTGCTCGATCGGGTTCTGAGTGGCCAGCACATGAAAGGGCACACCCAGATCGCGGTTTTGCCCTGCGACGGTCACCTTGCGCTCCTGCATCGCCTGGAGCAGGGCCGATTGAGTCCGCGGGCTTGCGCGGTTGATCTCATCCGCCATCAAGAGCGAGGTGAAAATTGGCCCGGAAATAAACTTGAACGCCCGGCTGCCATCGGCGCCGGTCTCCAGCACCTCGGCCCCCAGAATGTCCGAGGGCAGAAGGTCCGGGGTAAATTGTACCCGGTTGTTCGGTAGGCCAAGCACGGTGCCGAGCGTTTCGACGAGCCGGGTTTTCGCGAGCCCCGGCACCCCGACAAGCAGCGCATGCCCGCCCGAGAGGATCGCGGTCAGCGCCAGGCGCACCACCTCTTCCTGTCCGACGATCCGCTTTGAGATCTCGCTCTGTACCTTCGCCAGCGTCTCGCCCGCCTGTTCGACCTGAGCCACGGGATCGGCGGGGGAGGAGGACTCAGTCATCTATGTACTCTCCGATGGTTTTGGTTTTTCGGCAACACGATTAAAGTAAGGGCGGCAGGCGAAAGGCAACAGGGGCTCTCAATGTCTTCAGAGAAAAATGCGCAACCTTCAGAGGATCCCGGCGCCGCCGATAACCTGGCGCGAGCGGTCAAACAGGCCACCAAGGGCAAGAAAGGCCCACCGCCGGTGCATCTGTGGAACCCGCCCTTTTGCGGCGATCTGGACATCCGGATCGCGCGAAACGGGCAGTGGTGGTATCTGGGGACGCCGATCGGACGGTTGGAATTGGTCAATCTCTTCGCCTCGGTTCTGAAGCTGGAGGACGGCAAGTACTTCCTGGTCACTCCGGTCGAGAAGATCGGAATCACCGTCGACGATGCCCCCTTTGTAGCCGTGGATTTCCGCGTCGAGGTTAACGGCGTGCAAACCCTGATCTTCGAGACCAATGTCGGCGATGAGACCGCAGCGGGTCCGGATAACCCGATTCGGGTGGCCCGCAATCCCGAGACTGGCGAGCCCTCGCCTTACGTTCATGTCCGGCGAGGCCTCGAAGCGCTGATCGACCGCAAGAGTTTCTATCGCCTCGTCGAGATCGGCGAGCATCGCGAACAGGATGGCACGCGCTGGTTCGGCCTCTCTTCCGGCGGCACGTTCTTTCCGATCATCCCATCGGCGGAGATCGAGGGGTGAGCCTGACGGTCGAGCCGATCCCTGCGGAGACGCTCGCCACACATCTGCCCGATCTCGCGAGATTGCGGATCGCTGTGTTCCGGGATTTCCCGTATCTCTACGATGGCGACATGGAGTACGAGGAGACCTACCTCGCACGCTATGCCGCCGCGCCGAATGCTCTGGTAGTTGGCGCCTGGCACGGGCTCAGGCTGGTCGGCGCGGCCACAGCGGCCCCGATGGAGGATCATGCCGCCGAATTCGCCCAGCCCTTTGCCGCCAAGGGATATGACCTCACCGAAATTCTCTATTGCGGCGAATCGGTCCTTTTGCCCGAATATCGCGGCTTGGGGATTGGCCACGTCTTCTTCGATGCGCGCGAGGCGCATGGCCGTCACCTGAACAGGCGTTATTCCGCGTTTTGCGGGGTGATCCGGCCCGAGGAACATCCCGACCGTCCCCCGAACTATCGCCCTTTGGACCCGTTCTGGCGGAAAAGGGGCTATGAGCAGGTTGCAGGCTTGATCGCCCACTTCCCTTGGCGCGATATTGGCGCCGGGGAGGAAAGCGCGAAACCGATGCAATTCTGGCTGCGCGCCTTGGAGAATGACAACGGGGCCTAAGAGGGCCTCGATCAAGGACCTGAGGAGACGCTATGAAAATCGCAGCCGCCGCTTATCCGCTGAGCTGGCTCGACGCTTGGGAGACCTATCAGGACAAGATCTCCGAATGGGTCGCGGGCGCCGCCGAAGAAGGCGCCGATCTTCTGGTCTTCCCAGAATATGCCGCGATGGAGCTTGCCACGCTTGCGGGTCCCGAGATTGCCGCCCATCCGGAACACTCGATCGTGGCAGTCAGCGAGTTCCTGCCCGAGGCGGATGCGCTGCATATGCGCCTCGCCTCGCAATACGGAGTTCATATCTGCGCCGGCTCCGCGCCGTTCCGCCAGCCCAGCGGTCGCCCGGTCAACCGTGCGCGGCTGATCGCGCCCTCGGGCCTGATCGGTTGGCAGGACAAGCTGATCATGACCCGGTTCGAACGCGAGGAATGGGATATCGCGCCCGGTGATGCGGCGATTGTGTTCGAGACCGATCTCGGCCGGATCGGCATCCTCACCTGCTATGACGCGGAATTCCCACTGAATGCCCGGGCGATGGTGGAGGCCGGGGCCGAGATCCTGCTGGTGCCGAGCTGCACCGAAGCGCTCTCGGGCTACTGGAGGGTGCGGATCGGCGCGATGGCCCGCGCCTTGGAAAGCCAATGCGTCGTGGCCCATGCACCGCTGGTTGGGCAGAACAACTGGTGTCCGGCGGTCAATGCCAATACCGGCGCAGCGGCGATCTACGGACCTCCGGATCTCGGCTTTCCAGACACGGGAGTGATCGCGGAAGGCCCGCTCGACACACCTTGCTGGGTGATCGAGGAAATCGATCTCGACGCGATCCGCCGGGTTCGCAAGGACGGACGTGTCCTCAACATGATGCATTGGCGCGAGCAGGACGACCGGTTGGAGGCGGTGCAGATCATCGGGCTCGAAACCGACGATCAGGACGATGACGCCCGGGCCTCGAGCCTGGGATAG
>JBCDKL010000169.1:0-7131 GCA_038746695.1 Pseudomonadota bacterium
CCGGGCGTCAGCCGCGCAGATTGCGGCGGATTTGAGCGGCCTCGGCATCTCGGCCCTCGGATTCAAGGAACTCCAGAACCTGGCGCCGGATCTGTCTGGTGGCCCGGTCATGGCTCTGCTTGCCGATCCGCCCGCTGGTTGCCCCGGTCTGCCGCGCGAGATTGGTCAGCAGTGCTTTACGCTCGGGCGACTGGGGGTGCGATGCGAAGAATGCGGCGCCAAGCCCGCCGCTGCTGCCATAGACCCGGGCGAGCACCTCAAAGCTCTCCGCCGCTGCCAGCATGTTATAGCCCGCCGCAGCCGCATATTGGAATCCGGTGGTGTCGGCGTCGGTCTCTTGCGTGCGTGAGTATGAACTCGCCGCGGCATTCTGACCGAGCCCGATGGCGAGATTGGTCAAGCCGCCGCCCAACCCGGCCGCGGCCGCTCCGATGCCGACGATGGCGCCCAAAACGCCGACGGCCTGTCGGTTCGCCCTTCCCGCTTGGATATGTCCACGATCGATATGCGCCATCTCATGCGCGGCGACGCTGGCCCATTGGGCCTCGTTCTCCATCGCGGCCAGAAGCCCCGCATTGACGAAGATATAGCCGCCACCCGTGGTGAAGGCATTGATCGAGGCATCCTTGACGATATAGGCGCGGATCGGCACCGAGCCTGGTGGGCGCACCGCCTCGATCCGGTCGACCACGCCATTGACATAGGCATTGAGCGCCCGGTCGGTGATCAACTGATCCTTCGAGGTTAGATCGGCGACGAGTTGGCGCGAGGCCTGCTGCTCCTGCGCGATCGAGGCCCTGGTGTTCTGCGTATTCGGCGCACAGGCCGCGGTCATGCCGGTTAGCGCAAGGGCGACGGTCATCGCTGCGATCAGACGCATGGGTTTCCTCCTTGTCGCTTCTTCGCTTAACGCGAGAAGGCCCGAGCGCCGTCGCGCTGTCAAGCTGAGCCGCCGCGCAGAACGGTCCTCGTTCTCAACGCTGGTCGTGCAAGCACTGAAGGCATTGACCCGGCTTGGATCGGTCCTGCGGCGTGCCGGGGGCTTGGTAACCCAGCCCCGATCCGCTACCTCTCTGCCAGAGCGCGCAGGAGCCGTAATGTCCCTTCCCCAGCCGAGCCTTCTCTATGACCAACCCAGGGCGCCCAATCCGATGCGGGTCAATCTATTTATGGCCGAAAAGGGGATCGACATTCCACGCGAGCCGGTGGATCTGATCGCCAATCAACACAAGACCCCAGCTTATCTTGAAAAGGTTGGCGCTCCGTTATGCCCCGCCCTGGTGCTCGACGACGGCACGGTCTTGACCGAAACGCAGGCGATCTGCCGTTATCTCGAAGCTTTGTATCACGAACCCAATCTGATGGGCGCGACCCCGCTCGAGATCGCGCGGATCGAGATGTGGCAGCGTCGCGCGGAATTCGGGCTCTTCGCCGCCGTTGGACAGTGCTTTCGTCACACCAACCCAGCCATGGCAGGGATGGAGGAGCAGGTCCTTGCCTGGGGCGAGGTCAATCGTGGCCGGATCGACGGACATCTTGCCGCCCTCGACGCGCAACTCAAGGGGCGGGAGTTTCTCGTCGCCGACCGTTTCACCATCGCCGATATCACCGCCTTCATCGCCTCGGGCTTTCAGCGGATCATCAAGCACCCGATCCCCGAGGAATTGACCGACCTTCTCGCCTGGCGCCAACGCATCGAGGCAAGGCCCAGCATCGCCGCCATCAGGAGCTGACCTATGAACCCATTTCTGACTGAGTGGACTACCCCTTTCGGCCTGCCGCCTTTTGCCGAAATCGAGATCGGCCATATCCGGCCGGCTTTCGACGCGGCGCTCGCGGAGCACAAAGCTGAAATTGAGGCGATTGCGAGCGCTGATGCAGCCCCTGATTTTGACAATACGATCATAGCGATGGAACTGGCGGGTGAGACGCTGAACAAGACAGCCGGGGTGTTCTTCAACCTCTGCTCAAGCCATACCAATCCCGACTTGCAAGCGATCGAGCGCGAGATGTCGCCGATTCTCTCTCGCCATCATTCCGCGGTGTTGCTGGATCAGCGGCTGGCCGGCCGGGTGTTTGCACTCTCGTCCGATGGGCTGGATGCTGAACAAGCACGGGTGCTGAAGCTCTATGTCGAGATGTTCGAGCGCGCCGGCGCCCGGCTGGGCGAGGCCGATCGGGCCCGGATGATCGAGATCAAGGCCCGGTTGTCCGAACTGGGAACGGCTTTCAGCCAGAATGTCTTGAAGGATGAATCGGAATGGGCACTTGAACTGGGTGACGGTGATCTCGAGGGGCTTCCGGATTTTCTGATCGCGACCGCCAAGGCCGAGGCGGAGGAGCGCGGCCTGGCGGGCTATGCAATCACCCTAAGCCGGTCGTCGATCGAGCCGTTTCTCACTTTCTCCACGCGCCGCGATCTCCGCGAGACGGCGTGGAAGGCCTGGACAGCACGGGGTGAGACGGCCAATTGGCCGTTGATCGAGGAGACAGTTGGCTTGCGAATCGAACGGGCCAACCTGCTGGGTTTCAAGACCTTTGCGGCCTACAAGCTCGAAAATCAAATGGCCAAGACGCCCGACGCGGTGCGCGATCTCTTGATGGCCGTCTGGCAGCCCGCCAAGGCCCGAGCCGAGGAGGAGGCCACAGCGCTCCAAGATCTCGCCGCCGAGGAAGGTTCCAATATCCAGATCCAAGGCTGGGATTGGCGCCACTATGCCGAGAAACTGCGCAAGCGGCGCTATGATCTCGACGAGGCTGAAACCAAACCGTATTTCACCCTCGACAGCATGATCGAAGCGGCTTTCGCCACCGCCAACCGCCTGTTCGGGCTGGAATTCTCACCAGTCGAGGCACGGCTGCACCACCCAGATGCACGGGCCTGGGAGGTGACGCGGAACGGCACCCATCTGGCGCTGTTCGTTGGCGACTACTTCGCGCGCAGCTCGAAACGCTCCGGCGCCTGGATGTCGGCCTATCGCGGGCAACAGGGTCTGAAGGAGCCGCAGCGGCCGATCATTCTCAACACCTGCAATTTCGCCAAGGGTGATCCGACGCTGCTCACCTATGACGATGCCCGGACGTTGTTCCACGAGTTCGGTCATGCGCTGCACGGGATGATGAGCGAGGTCACCTATCCGATGATCGCGGGCACCAATGTGGCACGCGATTTCGTGGAACTGCCGAGCCAACTCTACGAACACTGGCTGACCGTGCCCGAGGTTCTGGAGGCCCATGCCAAGCATTATCAGACAGGGGCCGCGATCCCTGCGGATCTGATCGAGAAAATCAAGGCCGCGGAGACCTTCAATCAGGGCTTCGGTACTGTAGAATACACCGCCTCGGCCCTGGTGGATCTGGAGATGCATGTGCTGGACAGCGCCGAAGGCTTCGATGGGCGTGTCTTCGAGACCGAGGTGCTGGACCGGATCGGCCTGCCCAGCGCCATAGCGATGCGCCATCGCAGCCCACATTTCCAGCATGTGTTCTCGGGCGATGGGTATTCGGCGGGGTATTACTCTTATATGTGGTCCGAGGTGATGGACGCCGATGCCTTCCGCGCCTTCGAGGAGGCGGGCAATCCTTTCGACCCGGGCGTGGCGGCGCGATTGGCCGAGCATGTCTACAGCGCCGGAGGGCGGGAGGCGCCGGAGGATGCTTATACGGCTTTCCGTGGTAGATTGCCTGGGGTCGAGGCGTTGTTGGAGGGTCGAGGGCTGATGCCTGCCTGAGCGCCTTCCTCCCTAAACGCCCCCAGCACGACAAAGCCACCGCCCGGCGCGCGGTGGCTGCGCCATGCTGGGGCAGTTTCGGACTTACTCTAAGTTTGCGGTTCAGCCACCAGGGCGGCCAATGCCGCAGAAGCCAGTCGTGCGGCAGGGGGATCGGCCCGGCTGGTGATGACGATCGGTATCCGCCCGCCCATCACCACACCCGCCGCGCAAGCGCCCATGAAATAGACCATCATCTTGAAGAGCGCATTGCCGATCTCGATCCCCGGTACCAACAGGGCATCGGCCTGACCGGGCACCGGTCCGGCCAACTGCTTCAGCGCCGCCGCCTCAGGCGAGACCGCATTGTCAAAGGCCAATGGGCCGTGGAACGCCGCCGCCCATCCCTGGGCATTCGCCCAATCGGCAAGTTCTTTTGCGGTATGAGTGCTGGGCATTTGCTCCAGCACCTCCTCGCTGGCCGAAAGACAGGCGATCCGTGGCCGCTCCAACCCGATCCGATGCGAAAGCGCGACCAGATTCCCGGCGATCGCCTGCAGGGTTTTGTCATCCGGGGCCACGTTCAGCGCCCCGTCGGAGATCAAAAGCGGGGCGCTGTCACCCACACTCATGTGAAAGACATGGCTCAGACGCTGTCCGATACGGATCCCCGCATCACGCCGCAACAGTGCTGCCATCAGAGCATCCGTATGGATTTGCCCCTTCATCACCAGTTTCACGGCGGGATCCGGGGCTGCAAGGGCAGCAGCCTCGGCCAGGCCCGCATCGCCCATGGCATCGATCTGGGAGAAAGCAGAGATATCCCATTCTGCCTTCTCGGCCAGTTCCGCCATGCGCACTGCACCGCCGATCAGCACGGGTTCGATCAGCCCCGCATCGGTGGCGAGCCGCGCACTCTCCAGCGCCACCGCATGATCTGCACCGACGATCAGCGCTCGGGCTGGAGGCAGGCCGCGCGCCCGGTCAAGCAGCGCGGCAGGGGCGGTTACGGGATCGGTGCAGAGCATCGGACCTCTCAATCGGTTCAGCAGCGGGAGGAGGCGCAGGCAATGCTGGCATCATAAAGCACAGCCTCCGGCGCACCCTCCATCGGATCTTCGACGAGGCGCATGCCGATCTTCTCCGCGACCCGTCGAGAAGCGGCATTATCGCGATGGATCTCCGCCACCACGTGCTGAACACCTGACCGAAACGCATGCGCCAGGAGATGCGCCGCCGCTTCGGGGGCAAAGCCACGCCCCCGGAATTCGGGAAACAGGCGCCAGCCGATCTCGGTTCGCGGCCCATGGGCGTTCTCTGGGATCAGCAGAACCCAGCCGAGAAATCGAGGTGCCTCCTGAGTTTCGATCACCCAATAGCCTTGACCGGAAGGATAAGAACCTCGGATCCGAGCCCGTACGAAGGCCTCATGCGCGGCGGGATCGGTCACCGGCAACTCCGGCAGAAACCGCGCTGTCCCCGCGCTGCGGTCCAGCGCCAGACAGGCATCTAGATCGGCCGCGCGCCGCGGCCTGAGCCGCAGCCTTGGCGTCTCGATGATCGGCAGAGCCATGGCAGCCCCCAGGCGCCCGTTCCTGGATGATTTTCTCCGCTTGCCGGAGAAAATCATCCAGGGAATGTCTTGCGCCGCCCTGGCGGCGCGCATTTTGCTTCGCGCCCTGACCTATCAGGACACGAATTGATCGAGCGTCTTGCGGATCTTGTCGGTGATCTCGTCGATATGCGTCCGCTCTGCGACGAAGGCCGGGGCCACGATAGCGACGTCGCCGGTGAACTTTACATGGCAGCCGTTCCAGAACAGGGCTTTCTGCATCTCCTGTCCGCGCATCCCGGGCTTCTCGCCTGCATGCACTTCGACACCCGACATCATGCCGATATTGCGGATATCCTTCACCAATTCATGGTCGCGCAGGCTCATCATCGCCTCTGCGAAGTAAGGAGCCATCGCTGCTGCGCGGTCCATCAGCCCTTCTTTGGCATAGACATCCAACGCCGCATTGCCCGCCGCACAGGCTGCGGGATGCGCCGAATAGGTATAGCCATGGAAGAACTCGATCGCATTCTCCGGGCTTGCATCGGTCACCGTCTCATAGATCTCGTCGCGGCAGGCCACCGCGCCCATCGGGATCGAGCCATTGGTCAATGCCTTCGCCATTGTGCAGATATCCGGTGTGATACCCCAAAGCTGGCTGGCAAAGGGTTGGCCGAGACGGCCAAATCCGGTGATCACCTCGTCGAACACTAGAAGGATGCCGTGCGCGTCGCAGATCTCGCGCAGTCTTTCCAGATACCCCACGGGCGGCACCAGGGTGCCAGTCGACCCGGCCACGGGCTCGACAAACACTGCGGCGATGGTCGAGCCACCATAGGTCGCGCAATGCCGCTCGAGATCGTTCGCAAGCTCGACGCCGTCTTGCTGCGGCAAGCCATCGCAGAACAGCTCGCGCCCAGTCCAGGTATGGCGGATGGTGACGATATTCGGCAGCGTCACTGGGAAAGTTTCGCGGTTCTTGACCATCCCGGCGAGGCTCACGCCGCCCATATTCACGCCGTGATAGGCGCGCTCGCGGGATACAAAGCGTAGCCGCTGGCTCTCGCCCCGGGCCCGGTGATAGGCCATCACCATCTTCAAAGCGGTATCGATGCTCTCCGAGCCCGAATTGGTGAAAAATACATGGTTCATCGGCTCAGGCAGCAGAGCCGCCACCTTCCGCGCCAATTCGAACGAGCCGGGATGGCCCAGTTGAAAATGCGGCGTGTAGGAGTTCTGCTTCAACTGCGCATAGACCGCCTCGGCGATTTCCGGCCGCGCATGGCCTGCGGGCGAGCAGAACAGCGCCGAGGAACCGTCGATCACGCTTCCGCCCTTGTGATCGGTGTAGAACATCCCCTCGCCTTTCACGACAAGGCGCGGGTTCTCCTTGAAATCGCGGTTGCCGGAGAACGGCATCCAGTGTTCTTCGAGCGAGTTGGCACGGTCCGCTCCACCGATCTCCATGTCATGCATCTTGTGACTCCTTTGGCTGAGGTGACGTACACTAGTCAGGGATATTGGACCCATCATAGGGCCAGAGCGAGCAAGACCGAGAGGCCAAGCGCCGCATGGTGGAAAATCTGACCCATCGAATCTGGGCATCTGGTTGGCAATTTTTTCAAGGTGATTGCATCATGGGCAGAAAACGAGACTGTTTTATTGCGTTTGGGCTCGTTTCCACGCTTTTGGCCCTTGCCGCATCGTGACGCTGGATCCATATTGGGGCCAGACGCAAGGAGCCAGACGCAAGGAGCCAGCTAATGCGCGACGCGCTCTATCATCTGGAACGCTCTCGCCCCGCCACATTGCAGGCCCAGATCCGCGAAGTTCTGATGGCCGCCATCGCGGCAGGCCAGCTCAAACCGG
>JBCDKL010000170.1:0-7116 GCA_038746695.1 Pseudomonadota bacterium
CACCGGTGGCCCGCGCGGGATCAGTCAGGAGCCGAACATCCGTGGCTTCAGCGATGAACAGGTTGTGATCCGCACCGATGGCGTGCGGCAGAACTTCAACCTCGCGCATAGGGGCCGGTTCTTCACCGATCCTTCGATCCTGAAGCAGGTCGAAGTCTTGCGCGGCGGCGCCTCAACGCTATTCGGCTCGGGCGCCTTGGGTGGAGTGATTTTCCTCGAGACCAAGGATGCTGCCGATGTGGTCGAACCGGGCGAGGTCTGGGGCGGCGAGGTCAAGCTTGGCTTTAACAGCCAGGGCGATGAACTCCTGGGCTCCGGCACGTTCGCCGCGCAGGCCGAGCAGTTCGACTTTCTCGGCTTCTTCGCCGGACGCCCGCGCTTCGACGATGTCGAGGATGGCCAGGACTTGCCGATCATCGGCTCAGAGATCAGCAGCCTGAACGGCATTGCGAAATTCGGTTGGGAGCCGAATGACGACCACCGGGTCGAGGCGAGCTTCCAGATCTATCGGGACAATGGCGAGACACCGCCGAACGCCAATGTTCAAGGAACCTTGCCGACCACCGTGGCATTTGGCTCGATCCCCAACCTTGTCGACCGGGATATCGACAATAAGACCTATCGCGTCGCCTGGGACTGGACCCCTTCGGACAGCCCGCTGATCGATCTCTCGGCGCTGGTCTATTACAACGATGTCTCGGTCGAGGAGGACCGGCTGTTCGACGGGCGGTTCAACACCACCGATTTCACCACGCTTGGGTTCGAGGTCACCAATGTCTCGGACTTCGATCTCGGCCCGGTGCCGGTCGCGGTCTCCTACGGGATCGAGTTCTATCAAGATCAGCAGGAGGCGCGCAGCGATGGGGCGCCGCGGCTGTCGACCCCCGATGCCACCCAGCGTTTCTATGCCGCCTTCCTGCAAGCGGATTTCGAGGTGCTGCCCGGGCTGACCATCACGCCTGGTCTGCGCTATGACTTCTATCAACTGCGCCCCGACGGTGCCTTCCAGGACCGCGACGAGGGGCAGCCTTCGCCGAAAATCGCGATAAACTGGCAGCCTACGGACGATCTTCAATTGTTCGCCAGTGCCGGGCGGTCTTTCCGGGCGCCGACTTTCACCGAGCTCTACAACGACGGGCTGCATTTCCGGATCCCCACCTTCCCGCTTGGCCCTCCGGGTTCGCCGGTCTTCACCGGGCTCAACCTATTCGTGCCGACCCCGGATCTCGATCCCGAGCGGGCGACCCAGTTCGAGCTTGGCGGGCGTTACCGCATGCGCGACCTGGTGAGCGAGGGTGACTCTCTGCTATTCGCCGCGAACGGCTACTACTCGATCGTCGACGGGTTCATCGATCTCGATGTGATCGGCGTCGATTTCGCGACCGCCGCCTTCAATCCGATCACCATGCAGGTCGAGGTCAATGGCAGCTCGACCAACCAGAATGTCGATGCGATCCTGTTCGGTTTCGAGGCCGATCTCGAATATAATAGCGAATTCTGGTTCGCCTCGGCGGGTCTCAGCATACCGCGCGGTCGGGCCCGGGATGGCGGCAATCTCGGCACGATCCCGCCGGATCGGCTGGTCCTAACGGGCGGTTTCAGGCCGCATCCCGATGTCGAAATCGGCGCGAGGGCCAGCTTTGTCGACGGGATCGAGGCGAACGAGACTTCGAATGATCCGGTTGGCGGCTACTCGGTGTTCGACATTTTCGCCAGTTGGGAACCCAGCTCAGGACCGCTGGAAGGGGCTGTTTTTTCGGCTGGAATCGATAATGTGACCGATACGACATATCGCATCCAGCCGACCGAAATTCGTCAGCCGGGCCTCGCCTTCAAGGCGGCCGCCAGCTTCAAGTTCTGAGGAGAGCCAAATGCCCGACACCGCCGCGCCCGAGCCAGCCGATACTGCATCGCTCGCCAGCGCCTGGAAAGCGGCCAAATCGGCAACGCCGAAGGCACGGGCGCGGGATATCGCGGACCGGCTCGGTGTTTCTGAAGGGGCATTGGCCGAAGCGCGGATCGGCGACGGTGTCGCGCGGCTGGCACTGGGAGAGACCAGGCCACTCGATCTGCTCGAGGGGATGCGTGGAATCGGCCCTGTGATGACCCTGACCCGCAACGAGGCCTGCGTCCACGAAGTCACTGGCGAGATGGGCGAGGTGGCGGGGCATGGTATGATGGGTCAGGTGGTGGGTGCGATTGATCTGCGCCTTTTTCTGCGCCACTGGCATGCGGCCTATTCTATGTCCGAGGAGACCCGGTCTGGTCTGCGCCAATCGGTCCAAGTCTTCGACAAGGCCGGGGAGTCGGTCATCAAGATCTATGCGACGGCCGAAACCGACATGCCCGCCTGGCAGGCACTGGCCGAGACGCATTGGGATACGGGCACCTCCCCTACCAGTTTTACTCCGGCAGAGGCGCCTGCCGCCGATCCTCCGGATGACCAGATCGACACGGAAGCCCTGCGCAATGCCTGGCGCGCGCTGGAGCACAGCCACGACTTTCACAAGGTCTTGCGCGAGATGGGGTTGGGCCGTTCTCAGGCGCTGCGCCTCGCGGGCCCCGATCTGGCCCGCCAGGTCCCGGCCAGCGCGGTCGAGACGCTGCTTCGGGGCGCCGCAGCGGGCGAGATCCCGATCATGTGTTTCGTGGGCAATCCAGGTTGCATCCAGATCTACTCCGGCCAGATCGAACGGATCGAGCCTATGGGGCCGTGGCTCAACATTCTCGATCCAAGCTTCAATCTGCATCTGCGCGCCGACCGCGTGGCCGAGGCTTGGGCAGTGATCAAACCCACCAAATTGCGCGGGCAGATCACGTCTCTGGAACTCTACGATGCCGAGAAAACGCTGATATGCCAGTTCTTTGGCGCCCGCCCGCCGGGTGAGGGCGAGCGCCTGGAGTGGCGCAGTTTGGTTGAAAACCTGCCCGGGAGACATCCATGATCCGCCGCCTCATCCTTGCATTGACCGTCAGCCTCACCGCTTTGCCGGTGCTGGCCGAACCCTCCCGCATCGTGGTGGCAGGAGGCGATCTGACCGAGATCGTCTTCGCACTCGGCGCGGGCGAGCGGGTGGTGGGGGTCGACCAGACCTCCTCCTTCCCGGCCGAGACGGCCGAGATCGCGCAGATCGGCTATGTCCGCCGCCTCTCATCCGAAGGCGTGTTGTCGCTCGCCCCGGATCTGGTTATCGCCGCCCATGATGCAGGGCCTGATGTGGCCATGGAGCAGCTTGAAGCCGCTGGGGTGACCATCGCCAAGGCGCCCGCGGCCACGACCGCGGCTGATATCTCCGAGAAGATCCGCTTCGTCGGAGCGGCGATCGGTGCGGCAGAAAAAGCCGAAGATATGGCCGCCGCCTTCACCGAGGACCTGGCCGCCGTGACCGCCAAAACGGCACAACTGCCCAATAAGCCCCGGTTGATGTTCATTCTCGCGATCCGCAACGGCGCGCCGTTGATCGGCGGCAGCGGTACCTCGGCCGATGAGATGATCCGGCTGGCTGGCGGAGTGAATGTTGCAGCCGAGATCGACGGCTACAAACCGATGAGCCAGGAGGCGATCCTCTCCGCGGCCCCCGAAGTCATTGTGATGATGGAACAGCATGCCACCCGGATGGGCGGGGTCGAGGAAGTGCTCTCGCGTCCCGAGATCGCGCTGACGCCTGCGGGTCAGAACGCCCGTGCGGTGACCATGGACGGGATGCTGCTGCTCGGCTTCGGGCCGCGCACCCCCGCCGCCGTGGCCGAACTGGCCCGCGCACTGCAGCCTGAGGCGGCGAAGGCAGCCGGGCTCTAAGCGATGGAAGCGGCGCTTGCCCACAACGCCGGCTGGCGCCTGCCTCTGCTGGGTCTGATGGCGCTGATGGCGGGGGGGCTGGCCTTGGCCGGTCTTGCGCTTGGTCCGGTCGAGATCCCACCGGGACGGGTGATCGCGACCCTGATGGGCCAGGGCACGCCGGTCGAGACGGCGATCATTTGGCAGATCAGGCTGCCTCGGATCTTGTTGGGGGTGGCCGTGGGTACGGCGCTGGCGCTCTCGGGCGCGTCCCTGCAGGGGCTTTTGCGCAACCCACTGGCTGATCCAGGCCTGATCGGCGTGACCGGCGGGGCCTCTCTGGGGGCGGTGGCTGTAATCGTTCTGGGCGGTTTGGTGGCTGGATCGCTGCCAGCATGGCTTTTGCCCTGGCTTTTGCCGCTTGCCGCCTTTCTGGGTGCTGGGATCGTGATCACCTTCGTCTTCGCACTGGCGCGGAGTGCTGGGGAGACCTCGGTTGCCACGTTGATCCTGGCCGGTGTCGCGGTGAATGCCATCGCCGGGGCTGCGATCGGCGCCATGGTCTATATCAGCACCGATGACCAACTCCGAGACCTGACGTTCTGGACAATGGGCGCCTTGGGCGGCTCGGGCTGGTCGCTGGTTGCAGCGGCCTCTCTCCTGACCTTCGCCACGGCGCCGGTGCTGTTCCGGCAGAGCAGGGCGCTCGATCTTTTCCAATTGGGCGAGCGGGCGGCGTTCCATGCTGGGCTTGATGTCGAAGGCGTCAAGCGCCAGATCGCCATCGCCACTGCCCTGGCCGTGGGGGCCGTGACCGCGGCCGCGGGGCCAATCGGCTTCATCGGGCTTGTGGCGCCGCATCTGGCGCGGTTGGCGCTGGGGCCGCGGCATGTGGTTTTGCTGCCCGCTTCGGTCCTGCTCGGTATCTGCCTTGTGCTGGCGGCCGATCTGGCGGTGCGTCTGGCCGTTCCCCCCGCCGAGCCTCCGATCGGCCTCGCGACCAGCCTGATCGGCGGGCCGTTCTTCCTCTGGCTGCTGATCCGCACGCGAGGGCGCACCCATGCTTGAAGCGGTGGAGGTCTCGATCACCTTGGCCGGTGCGCAGGTCCTGGAACGGGTGTCGCTGACGCTCGAGCCCGGCGAGGTCGTGGTCTTGATCGGTCCGAACGGGGCTGGAAAATCGACGCTGCTCGCCTGTCTTTCCGGCGCGCTCCGACCTGGCGGTGGATCGGTGCGGATCGATGGTTTGCCGGTCGCAGAGCTCTCACCGATGGAGCTTGGCCGGCGCCGTTCTGTGCTGGAGCAGAACCCGACTACCTCGGCGCCCTTCATCGCCCGCGATCTGATCGGCCTGGGCATCCCGATCGAGATCCCCCCGCGCGAGGCACGGCGCATGGTCATCGCCGCCGCCGATGCGACAGGGCTCGGCGCGCTGATCGACCGCCCTATGAGCAGGCTTTCGGGTGGCGAGGCGCATCGTGCGCATATGGCGCGGGCACTGGCGCAGCTCTCGGCTGGGCGGGCTCTCGGCCGGGAAGGTTGGCTGCTGCTGGACGAGCCGACCGCCAGCCTCGACCTCGCCCATCAAGGATCGGTGCTCGCCGCCGCCCGCCGGGCCGCCGCGGAAGGTGCGGGCGTGTTGGCTGTGCTCCATGATATGACTCTGGCCGGGGCGCTGGCAGACCGCGTAGCGCTCATGCATAGCGGACGGATCGTCGCCTGCGGCCCGCCAGGCGAAATCCTCACACCCGCGGTTCTCGCCCCGGTCTATAATGTTGACATCAGCATCGCCAGCGCGCCCGATGGCGCCCGGGCGATCATCCCGAAATTCAATCTTACACAGCAAGGAGCAGGCCCATGTTTGTCGCCATGAACCGTTTCCGCGTCGTCAAAGGCCATGAGGACGCGTTCGAGGAAGTCTGGCGCAGCCGCGAGACCCGATTGGAAGAGATGGAGGGTTTCAAGCAATTCCACCTGCTGCGCGGTGCCGCGAAGGACGATCACACGCTCTATGCCTCGCACACGATCTGGGACAGCCGCGAGGCGTTCGAAGCCTGGACCCGCTCGCAGCAGTTCCGCGATGCGCATAAGGATGCGGGGCAGAACAAGCCGCTCTATCAGGGCCATCCGGAATTCGAGGGGTTCGACGCGGTCGAGGGGGTCTGACTAGAAAGGCGACCCCGCCGAGGACGGCGGCGTCTGCGCCTAGTGAAGATGCACCACATTCGAGCTTGAGGCCGAATGCGGCAAGCCGGGATCTGAGGCGAGCAGTTGGGCTGCCACGCCAAAAGCCTCGGCCTCGGCCACAAATTGGCCCGAAACCCGATGATCGACGATCAGGGCGGCGAAAAGCTCGGCATCCTCGCGGTCTCCCGCGACGATGGCGCCGACGCAATTGGCGAAGGCGGATTCGTCTCCACCGAAGCAGCGACACTGTACATGGTGGCGTAAGAGCGGCCTGCGCCCATGCAACGCAAGAAGCTGGCAGAGCCGGTTCAGCGCGTCCACTCCCCGACCGCCATGGCGATGACCGAGCTTGCTCTTGAATTCATCGCGCAACGCGTCTTGCCAATCCGGACCCTCGCACCAGCAACGCAGATAGGAGATGGCCGAGGCCTCGATTTCGGGCAGCTCGGCCATGTAACCCACGGGCGCCCCGCCGCGGCGGCGCGTATCTCCGGTCATTTGGTCAACAGCAATTTGTGCTGTTTGGTGATCCTCAGGGTATAAACCTGATCGCCCAGCCGGATCTGAGCCTGCTGCCCGCCGACCGTCAGATCCTCGGCATCGTAAAGCGGCAGCATGTCCGATTTGGCCCGTCCCTTTGTCAATTCGACCGTCTCCAAGCTCATCTGCTTTCCTCCATCTCGATAGCTGCCGGGCCTGTCACCCGGAGGCATTTCTGCGAGTTCTGTTGCGCGAGCGCCCTGTGCCCGGGCGCCGGTTCTCGTGCTGAGCGGGGCCATAGCGGATGCCATTCGATCGGTGACGCGAACGGTTTGAGCATGGTCGAACCCCTCCGAAGTTCTGTCGGGCTTCGCCGCAAATCGCTGCGCCGTGGCTAAGACAAAATAAAGCTGACCAATTCGGTCAGCTTTGTCAATGGATCGGAAAGCGAAGGCGGTCTGACAGGCCGGATCACGCTGCGGCATCGCGTCCCGGTGATCCGCGAACACCGGTTTTCTGATCAGGTTTTCCGATCAGTCTTGCAATTCCGAGTGATTTGGTAAATTAACCCGGGTCTCGGACTTCACTTCGATGGGAGATGACCATGGATCGGATCAAGACAGCCGCCGCTTTGGCTTTGGCGGGGGCGATGCTGGCGCCGGCATTTGCGG
>JBCDKL010000171.1:0-7062 GCA_038746695.1 Pseudomonadota bacterium
TAATTCAGCAGATCGCGCGATGGATCAGCGGCCACCGTCGACACAACCGCTCTCACTGAGCGAACAGCGCCAAGGCCAGAGGCAGCAGCACCGCATAGATCACCGCCAGAACCGGCAAGACATCGCGCCAACGCGCTTCGCTGATCGATATCGACCCGATCAGGGTTTTTACCCAGGCAACGCATACCGTGAGGAACTGCGGGGTTTTAGGGCTGTGGGTGTGGATGAAAGGTATCCTCTCTCTCCACTTCCTCAACGCCGCCATGCGCAACGTGCAAATGACCCGGCCAGTCACCGGGTTATGGCAGGCAAAGGACCAGGAACAGGGGGCAAGTAGGAGTCTCGGAAGATGGCGCATCGGTCACTCCATTCAGAAGACTCACTACACATATTATAGTAACTTCACTTTTCAAAGCAGAATTGCTAGACAGCCCCGATGAAACCGACCAACGGCACAGACTGTCCGTTCACCCAATCGCTCAAAGTGCTCGGCGACCGATGGGTTTTGATGATTATCCGCGATTTATTCGTCGATGGATGCTGCCGGTTCTCGGACTTCCAGAAGACCATAGAGGACATCAATCCAACCACCCTCTCGAACCGTCTTAAGCTGTTGGAGCGAGAGGGTCTGATCGAGCGTCGGATCTATTCCGACCGGCCGCCGCGGGCAGAATATCACCTGACTGAAGCCGGTCGCGACCTCAGACCCGTCCTGCTCTCGATGATGGAATGGTGCAGCAAGCATATGGGCTTTGACCCAAGCTCGGTCGAGCGCCTTTCCGAGGCCCGCCGTTACGGCAGTTAATCGTCCCTCTCAGAAAGCCAAATAGCGAAAAACCCTGTTAGGCTGCAAAGCCCGGGCGATGTAGCATTGCGCTCTGTCAAGGAGATCCGCCATGCGCCTGCGCACCGTTCCCACCCTACTGCTTATGCTTTCCCTGTCGCTTGCCGCCGCCCCTGCGCCCACAATCGCCCAAGAGGACCGGATCGAAAGTGCCGAGTCCGAGGTGACCCGGTTGTTGATGCGGCTCGCCAATCAGTACGCAGTGCTGTTCCTGCGCTCGGCGGTGGATCTGACCTATGACACGCTCAGCATCAGCCCGAACAGCTTTGACACGGTGGTGACCGGGCTGACGCTCTATCCGCTCCTCGATTGGGACGAGGAGGGTGAGTGCGTGATCGAGATCGACCGGCTCTCCTCCGGCGCACTCTACAGTTTCGACTTGTCGAGCAGTGTCTTCGAGCTCAACGGCATCTCAGTGCCCCGCGCCTGCTTTCAGCCGGAGCAAGGCGCGCTTTTGCTGGGGATGGGTTATGACGGCTTCAAAACGGATACGATGGCGATCGAGACCACCTATGATCTGCCAAGCTCCGCCGCTGAAATCGTGCTGACCGCCGATATCGCCGAGGCGGTGGATCTGACCCTCGAGGCCCGGTTCGACTATCTTTGGATTCATCTGCCCTTCGACGTGCCGGGGGCCGAGCCTGAGCCGGTGGCACTGCTTGGCAGCCTAGAAATCGGGCTGGAGAACCGTGGGCTGTGGGAGCGGATGGATCCGATCCTCACCGCGCAGATCGGCGATTTGAACGCCCTTCCCGCGATGGCTGAAGGGATGCTCATCCAAGGTCTTGCCGGGGTCAGCGGCACGCAAGCAGGCCCCGAGACTATCGCTCTGGCCTCCGATCTTTCGGCCGAATTGACCCGGTTTCTCGCCGAGAAAAACCGCCTGGTGATCCGGGCCGAGCCGCCGGGAGGGCTCTGGCTCGATGCCGATCTCTTCACAGATCCGAACGCTCTGATCGCCGCTCTCCAGCCGGAAGTCTCCTCCCTGCCTGGGGCCATCGGCGCCCTGGTGCCGCCAGCAGATCTCGCCGCTGCGCTGGCAGGTGGTGAGATTGATCCAGCCCTGCGCCTGAGGGCGGGAGAAGCCCTGGTCACAGGGCTCGGTGCACCGCGTTCGATCGAGGATGGCGCGACCGTGCTCGCCCCGCTGATCCAGGCCTGGGACGGACCGGCCAGCGCATTGCTCGGCGAAGCGCGAGCCGCCGAAGGCTCGGATGTCCGGGCCTATAACTTGGCTCTGCGCGCCATGGCCTCACCCGATCCCGAAGCTCGCTCGGCGGGCATCAGTCTCGCCGACCGGATCGAGCCCAAGCTGCCGCTTGCGGGCATCCTCGCGGCTCAACTGGAAGCCACCGAGATCTGGCCCGCCGGCGATGATTTGGACACTGCCGATGCCGAGCTTCTTGCCCAAGCCGATATCGCGGCTCTCAGACAGCGGGCCTATGACGCGGCCCTGGGCAGTGGCATGCCTCGAAGTTATCGCCAGGCCTATCTCTGGGCCAGCCTCGCGGCCGCCGCAGGGGACCGGTCCGCAGCCACCCTGCGCGACAGGCTCGACCGGCGTTTCGCCCCCAGCGGAGGCGCGCTCTGGTCCGAGCTTGCTGCCGAGGCCGGGCGAGAGGCCGCGCGGCTCTGGTCCGAAGAGGGTCTCGCCGAGCGTATTCTCGCCCGCTTCCCGCAGCCCTAATGCACCTCTAACTTCACGGCCCGGGTCGTCCGCAGATGCGGGGGTTTGTCCCTTGACCGCACCCCCCCGCCGGGGCTAACCGCACGGGCGATGCTTGCTGCGATCACTGCGAGGGACCCGACCTATGAAAGCAACCAGAACCGTCCAAAAAATCCTCAGCAACTACGAAGGCGATACGCCAGGCGTGAAAGGCAATCTCTGTCGCATGCTGATGACCGGAAAACTGGGCGGCAGCGGCAAGATGATCATCCTGCCGGTGGACCAAGGCTTCGAGCATGGCCCGGCCCGCAGCTTTGCGCCGAACCCAGACGCCTATGACCCGCATTACCATTATCAGCTCGCCATAGATGCCGGGCTGAACGCGTATGCCGCCCCGCTCGGCATGATCGAGGCTGGTGCGGACACATTCGCGGGTCAGATCCCGACCATCCTCAAGGCGAATTCCGCCAATTCCCTGATCCCGGCGGAGGCGCCCAAGGACCAGGCGATTACGGCAAGTGTCGATGACGCGCTCCGGCTGGGCTGTGCCGCCATCGGCTTCACGATCTATCCCGGCTCCTCCGCCGGGCTCGACATGTTCGAAGAGATCGCCGAGATGCGCAACGAGGCGGCCAGCCTCGGGATCGCCACTGTGATCTGGTCCTATCCCCGCGGCGAGGCGCTCAGCAAGGACGGCGAAACCGCAATCGATATCGGCGCCTATGCGACCCAGATTGCCGCACTGCTCGGCGCCCATGTCATCAAGGTGAAACTCTCCACCGACCATCTGGAACTCGCCGAAGCCAAGAAGGTCTATGAAGCCGAGAAGATCGACATCTCCAGCCAGGCCGCCCGGGTCGCCGATTGCGTCAAAGCCGCTTTCAACGGCCGCAGGATCATCGTCTTTTCCGGCGGATCGAAAAAGGGTGCTGACAGCGTCTATGACGATGCCCGCGCGATCCGCGACGGTGGCGGCAATGGCTCGATCATCGGCCGGAACACCTTCCAGCGACCCCGCGCCGACGCGCTCGACATGCTCGGCAAACTTGTCGACATCTACAAAGGCAAAGCCTGATCCGGGCACTCTCACCCCGGCTGCACCCAGTGGCGGGACCCGCGCCGCCAGGCGTGGGAGAATGTCGCAAAATCCGGGGCCGCTCGCGGTCCCGGGTTCTTCCTTTTGACTCGACAGCGCAGGGCTCTCGGCGATGAGACACCGCCTAGCTCTGATGGATCGCGGGTTTCTTGCAAGCAAAGACGCGCCCTTCTCCCCCGCGCCCGTCCTCGTCCTCTGCGCACTCCTCCTGACCGTCGAGGCTGCGGTCCATTCCGGCCTCTGGCGCGACGCCCGGGTCGATCTCGTGATCCATTTCGGCTTTCGCGACCGGATGGAGGGCATTTGGCCGCCACAGACCCCCGACTACCGGCTACTCAGCTATCTCGCCGTCCATGGCACGCCGCGGCATACGGCGATGAATGTCACCTCGCTGATCCTCTTCGGCCTGCCGCTTTGCCGCCGCGTGGGCGCTGGTCTCTTTCTCTTGATGTTCGCGACATCAGGTGCAGCCGCGGCCCTGTTTTTTGCCGCTGTCTCGCCAAATCAGGGGCTCCTGATCGGTGCCTCTGGCGCGATCTATGGCCTGATTGGCGCGGGCAAACTGTGGGAGGGGGTTTTCCTCGCCCACTCCGGCGGTCCTTGGCTGCGCTATCTGCTCTCCTTCCTCTTCTTTATCAGCCTTAATCTCCTCGCCACTGTCGTTTTCGGGTGGCCTGTCGCGTGGGAGGTGCATGTCGCAGGAGCAGGCATCGGCGGGGTTCTGGCGCTTCTATACCTGCACCGCGCCCCGCCGGGCCGGATGGTGATCTGAAGGCTTGATCCCCCTTGTCACGTCCCCATACTGCGTCCATGACAACGGCCCACCAGATCATAGAGACGCTCGGTCTCGCCCCTCACCCCGAAGGCGGCTGGTACCGCGAGACCTGGAGGGCGGAGACTGAACCCGGCGCCCGCGCCACCGGCACCGCGATCTATTACCTGCTCGATGCCGGCGAGTTCTCCCACTGGCACCGGGTTGATGCCGCCGAGATCTGGCATTGGTATGCGGGCGGCCCACTCTCAATGACTGTGTCGCCGGACGGTCATGACGCGGAAAGCTGGCTGCTCGGCCCCGAGCTTGCCGCTCGCCAGCGCCCACAGCGCATCGTGCCGACCGGCTGGTGGCAGACCGCGACGTCGATGGGCGCCTGGAGCTTGGTCGGCTGCACCGTCTCGCCGGGCTTCACTTTTGAGGGTTTCGAAATGGCCTCGCCCGACTGGCGCCCAACCCCGCGACCAGAAAGCAGCTGATTTCGTCCTCGAAACTCTGAGCGAATGACAGACAACGGCCGAAAAGATCGGTGCCGATGCAGCTCCGAAATCCCGTTACGTCGCTAAACGCCATCGCGTCTCTTAGCCTAAATGAAGGATGTAAAAAACTCTCGCGCAAGATCTTCGAACTCAGCGGCAAGCGGCTGAATCTGATAGCCTTTTAAGTTGGGTGGTGTGCAGAATTGCGCCAGCGGCTTCTGTCTTGTCTCTCCTGGCCGATCGATATTCGATTCAGTTTGGGATGCGGCGACAGATGTCAGACAAAGGCGCAACTCTGCACAGGTTGACAGCGATCACTCATTTGGTCGCAATATCGCCTCTATAGTCGTCCAGACAGACGCCCTGCCCGCTACACGCCAGCTCGTCGAGAAAGAGACTGAATGTTGAGAGTCTTCGCCAGAACGCTTGCAGATCCTGCCACCCAGGGTGGGATGGTCAGCTTCACCGAGCACGACCCGCACGTTCCGACCGACCAAGATCAACCTCCATCGCCCAATAATATGGCAGACACTGCCATAGCCTATGCATAGGCCTTGCAGATGGTCAGTTTCTTCAAGCAGACCTGCGATTCACTCCAGCAATGGCTGGACCAACCGTTTGGCAGCGGGCACGCTGGGTCTGGCGGGCCGGAGCAAGATGCCGCAAGTCCTGCAGCTAAGGATAAGCTCGGGCGCATGACGATTCGACCGGAAGCCTAATGGAACAAGACCGACCCGCGCGGCTTTATTTGGTCACTCCAGACCGGTTTGAACCGAAGGAGTTTGCGCGGGATCTGGAAGTCTTGTTCGAAACGGTTCCAGTCGCCTGCCTGCGTCTCGCACTGGGAGCTGCGGATGAGGAGAGCTGGCGGGCTGCGGTCAATCATCTCCTACCGGCCTGCCATGCCGCTGAAGTCGCTTTGGTGATCACGGATCACTACCGGCTGGTGCAGCCGCTCGGCCTGGATGGTGTGCATTTGGAGAAAGGGTCGGCCCCAGTCCGTGCAGTGCGCAAGGAGCTTGGCAAGGACGCCATCATCGGCGCGGCGGGCGGGGCCTCGCGCCATCTCGGCATGTCGCTGGCCGAGGCGGGAGCGGACTATGTCAGCCTGGGTCCAGTCGGCGATACTGGCGCGCTCGGCGCGGGAGAGCGGGCGGAAGACACGCTCTTCGCCTGGTGGGCCGAGATGATCGAGACCCCGGTGGTCGCCGAAGGCGGTGCCGGGCCAGATGCGGCGCGCCGATTGGCCGAGACTGCGGATTTCCTGGTGCCGGACCGGCGGCTTTGGGATGGCGACGCCCTGCTCCCAACCCTGCGCGAGATGGCCGAGATCCTGGCCTGACTTCCCATCGGAGAGACTTGACGCAAGGGTCAATTGCGCAGGCGTTTTGATGATAGCCGCTCTTTGCGTGGCGACGACGCCCAGTCTGGTTGGCATCCACGCTTTGCGCCGCAGGGCCCTACCAAGACGAAACCTGTTCCCAAACTCTCCTCGCTCTGTACAGCTCACGCCGGTCAGCAGCTCAAGAAAGCGCCAAGCGGTGGTGGTGGATCGGCGGGTTATACGGTTGGCTTAGGATCTCTTGCGGACCAGCCCCTCGGGCAAACTGCCGCTGCTGACACAACGTCAGCCTGGACAGGTCTTGCTCACTCGCGGCACAGTCGCGCCAGTCTCCGCAAGCTCAAGACGAAAATGCAAGCGCAACCCGATGTCACGATTGAGACCCTCGCCCCCTATCTGGCGGAGCAGGTGCCTCAGATCGGCCAACTGAAGCAGATCGAGAAGTTCGGGACCGGGCAGTCGAACCCCACCTATCGGCTGGACTGCGCGGAAGGGCGCTTCGTTCTGCGAACCCAGCCCAAGGGAGAACTGCTGAAATCGGCCCATGCGGTGGATCGCGAATTCCGGGTGATGCGGGCGCTGGCGGCAACCGATGTGCCAGTGCCGCGGATGCTGCATCTTTCCGGAACGGATGGCCCGCTCGGGCGCGGTTTTTACATCATGGAACATCTCGAGGGCCGGATCTTCTGGGATCCGGCTTTGCCCGAAATCGATCATGGCGGGCGCGGTGCGATCTATGACGACATGAACCGGGTGCTGGCAGCACTTCATTCGGTCGAGATCGAAAGTGTCGGGCTTACCGATTTTGGCCGCC
This sequence comes from Pseudomonadota bacterium, assembly GCA_038746695.1. Taxonomy (GTDB): domain Bacteria; phylum Pseudomonadota; class Alphaproteobacteria; order Rhodobacterales; family Rhodobacteraceae; genus Thermohalobaculum. Next base: position 7,014 of record JBCDKL010000171.1, read on the forward strand.
CTGGGAGCTACTACGAGCGCCAATTCGCCCGCTGGTCGCAGCAGTACAA
>JBCDKL010000172.1:0-6998 GCA_038746695.1 Pseudomonadota bacterium
ATCGGCTTTGGCGAATATGGCGAGGGCTTCGTGCGGATCGGTCTGGTCGAGAACGAGCAGCGGATCCGTCAGGCGGCGCGCGCGGTCAAGCGCGTGCTCGCTTCGGGTGGGGCGGCCGTTAGGCAGACCGCCCCGGCATCTTAGGGGAAAGCACAGGCGCCACCGGGTCTCACAGTCCCGCGCGGCGCAGCGCGTCTTGTTCGTCCGGCTCCAGATCGTTCGGCAGCCAGGTGTCGTTCTCCAGGTCCATCCCCATCGTATGGGCCTGATCCTGGAGGAAGGTCTTCGTATCGATCACGTCGAGCAAAGCATCCACATCGCGGTCCATCTTCTCCTCCACCATTTACGGGGTCTTCATATTCGATGCCGCGATTTTGCCCGATTCCGATTCGGTGGGATGTGACAATCCTTACGCTCTGGCTTAAGACGCCGTTCATCTATTCGCTGATCAGGTGCGCGCATGAGTGACCTCTCCCCTTCCGCCCCTCCTTTTCGCATTGGCATAGCCGGGCTTGGCACGGTGGGTACCGGCGTTGTGAAGATCCTGACCGCCCATGCGGGCATGCTGGCCGAGAAGGCGGGCCGCGTGGTCGAGATCGCCGCGGTCAGCGCGCGCAACCGGGGCCGCGACCGGGGGGTGGATCTGGGCGGCCTGCCCTGGGAGGATGACGCCACCGCCCTGGCCCGCCGCAACGATGTCGATTGCGTGGTCGAGCTGATTGGCGGCTCGGACGGTCCGGCCAAGGCGCTGGTCGAGGCCGCGCTGAGCGCTGGCAAACATGTGGTCACCGCCAACAAGGCCCTGATCGCGCATCACGGCATGGCGCTGGGCGCGCAGGCCGAGGCCCAGGGCACGGCGTTGCGCATGGAGGCGGGCGTGGCCGGGGGTATTCCGGTGGTCAAGGCGCTCGGCGAGGGTCTGGCTGCCAACCGGATCACCCGGCTTTTCGGCGTGCTCAACGGCACCTGCAACTACATTCTGACCGAGATGGAAGCGACCAAAGCCGCCTATGGCGATGTGCTGGCTGAGGCGCAGCGGCTCGGCTATGCCGAGGCGGATCCGAGCTTCGATGTCGGTGGGATCGACGCCGCTCATAAGCTCGCGATTCTGGCCGCCATTGCCTTCGGTACCGAGCTGGATGTGGACGGTGTGGTTACCGAGGGGATTGAGCGGATCACCCTCACTGACATCGAAATGGCCCGCGATATGGGCTTTGCGATCAAGCAGCTTGGCCTGGCGCGGATGCATGCGGGAGGGCTCGAGCAACGGGTGCGCCCCTGTATGGTGCCCGCCTCGACCGCCGTGGGTGCCTTGCCCGGGGTGATCAACTGCATGGTGGTCGAGGGCGATTTCGTCGGACAGACCGCCTATTTCGGACCGGGTGCGGGCGAGGGGCCGACCGCCAGCGCGGTGGTCGCCGATCTCCTGGATATCGCCATCGGCACCCGGCGCCCGGCCTTCGGCCGCCCGGTCTCCACGCTGCGCCCGGCCAAGCGCCTGGCCCATGGCGAGGAAACGGCGGCCTACTACCTGCGCTTTATGCTCGAGGACCGCCCCGGTGCGCTGGCCCAGATCACATCGGCGCTCGGCACTGGAGGGGTCTCGATCCACCGGATGCGGCAGTATGGCCAGGGGGGGAGCGACGTGCCCGTGGTCATCGTCACCCATGAGGCGAAACGCGACGCGATCGATGCGGCACTGGCCGCGATCGACGCGCTGCCCGTGACCCATGCCCACCCGGTGGCGATCCGCATCGAGACGGTGTGACCGCCGGTGCGCGGCCCGTCTGCCATCGCTTGCGCGCGCCTGCGTCCGGGCCTATAGGGGCCGCGACTGTCCCGTCACGACCCGCCACGAGACGGCGCCTCAGGGACGCATCAAAAGATCGAGGAACCTCCGATGACCGACCCATCCATCGATGCCGCGCAGCATATCTTCGAGGACCGGTTGCTCAGCCTCGGCCTTGCCCGGGTTTCGGAGGCTGCCGCCATCGCCTCCTCACGGCTGATCGGCCGGGGCGACGAGAAGGCCGCCGATGCGGTGGCTGTCGAGGCGATGCGCAGCCAGCTCAATATGCTCGACATAAAGGGCACCGTGGTGATCGGCGAGGGCGAGCGCGACGAGGCGCCGATGCTTTATATTGGTGAGGAGGTCGGCCGCGGCGGCGGGCCCGAGGTAGATATCGCGCTCGACCCGCTCGAGGGTACGACTCTTACCGCCAAGGCAATGCCCAATGCGATCACTGTGATCGCCATCGGCCCGCGCCATTCCATGCTGCATGCGCCGGATGTCTATATGGACAAGCTGGCCATCGGGCCCGGCTTCCCCGAGGGGCTGGTCAGTCTCGACATGGCCCCGGCCGAGCGGGTCGCGGCCTTCGCCAAGGCCAAGGGCTGTGGGCCCGATGCGGTCACAGTCTGCATTCTTGAACGCCCCCGCCATGTCGAGCTGATCGAGGAGGTTCGCAGCACCGGCGCCAGCATCCGCCTGATCACCGATGGCGATGTGGCCGGTGTGATGCATTGCGCCGAGCCGGACATGACCGGGATCGACATGTATATGGGCTCGGGCGGCGCACCCGAAGGAGTGCTGGCCGCCGCCGCGTTGAAATGCATGGGTGGGCAGATCCAGGGGCGGCTTCTGTTCCGCAACGATGACGAGCGGGGCCGCGCCGCCAAGGCAGGCATCGAGGATCTCCACCGGATCTATACCCGCGAGGATATGTGCCGCCAGGATGTGATCTTCGCCGCGACCGGAGTGACCGATGGCTCGATCCTCTCGGGCTGCCGACGCGAGGGCGAGTATCTGAACACCGAGACCATCCTGATGCGCTCGCGCACCGGCTCGGTGCGGCGGATGCGCTATAAGACACGGGATTTCTGAGGCTGCACGCTCCGCTCCCCTTGGCCCGGGCGCCGGGATCGGCCATTGAGAGCGGATGAGCGCCAGCGCCTTTCTGAACGTCACAAGCTCGGTCACGGGCCGCAGATGGGCCGGGGTTCCGGCCGAGGTCGAACGCATGGGCCTGGCCATCGCCCAGCGCGCCAGCCTGCCCGAGATCGTGGGCCGCATCCTGGCGATGCGCGGCGTGGCGCCTGACGAGGCGGCGGGCTATCTCGAACCCACCTTGAAGTCGCTGATGCCGGATCCCTCGGTTCTGTCCGATCTCGACCGGGCGGCCGAGCGTCTGGCCCAGGCGGTGGTCCGCGGCGAGCGGATCGCGGTCTTCGGCGATTACGATGTGGATGGCGGGGCCTCGATCGCCTTGTTGCTCGACTGGCTGGGGCAGATGGGCAGCGAGGCGACGCCCTATATCCCCGACCGGATCGACGAGGGCTATGGCCCGAATGTCCCAGCGATGGAGGATCTTGCCCGCGCCCATGACCTGATCCTCTGCGTCGATTGCGGCACGCTCAGCTACGCGCCGCTGGCGGCGGCGCAGGCGGCGGGCGCCGAGGTGATCGTGGCTGATCATCACCTGCCCGGTGCCGAGCTTCCCCCCGCAGTCGCGGTGGTCAATCCGAACCGGGACGACGATGCGTCGGGTCTCGGCCATCTTTGCGCGGCGGGGGTTGTGTTCTTCCTACTGGTCGCCACCAATCGCTGCCTGCGCTTGCAGGGCTGGTTCGGGCAACGTGCCGAGCCGGATTTGCGCCACGGGCTGGATCTGGTCGCCCTGGCGACCGTGGCCGATGTGGCGCCGCTGATCGGGATCAACCGGGCCTTCGTGCGCCAGGGGCTCAAGGTGCTGTCCCGGCGCGCCCGGCCCGGCCTCGCCGCCTTGGCCGACCGGAGCGGATTGAGCGCGCCGCCGACCGCCCGCGACCTCGGCTTCGCGCTGGGTCCGCGTTTGAACGCCGGGGGGCGGATCGGACGGGCCGATCTGGGATTGCGGCTTCTGATGGCGCCGAATGCGCCCGAGGCCGCTGCGATGGCCGAACAGCTCGACGAGTTGAACCGTGCCCGCCGGGCGATGGAGGCCGAGATCCTCGCAGCCGCCACCGCTCAGGCCGAGGCGCGCGACACCGACGCGCCGCTGGTCTGGGCCGCGTGCGAGGGCTGGCATCCGGGCATCGTCGGCATCGTCGCCAGCCGCCTTAAGGAGCGGTTCAACCGCCCCGCTGTTGTCATCGGAGTGATCGAGGGCGAGGCGAAAGGCTCCGGCCGCTCGGTCACGGGCGTGGATCTGGGGGCGGCCATCGCCGCGCTGGTCCGCGACGGGCTGCTCTCGAAGGGCGGGGGGCACAAGATGGCCGCCGGGCTCAGCCTGGCAGAAGATGGGATCGAGCGGGCGATGGAGGCCCTGGCGGCAGGCATTGCGGCGCAACAGGTCGATCTCGCAGGCCCGCGCGATCTCGAGATCGCCGGTGCCCTGATGCCCGGTGCGGCCACCCCCGATCTGGTCGAGACAATCGAGGCCGCCGGTCCGTTCGGCCAGGCCAATCCCGCGCCCCGGCTGGCGATCCCCCAGGCGAGGATCGCCCATCTGCGCGAGGTCGGCCAGGGCCATGCGCAGCTCCGCCTCTCCGGCCGGTCCGGACCGATGCTCGATGCCATCGCCTTCCGCGCCGCCGAGAGCGGTTTGATGGAGGCCCTGGCCCGGGCGCGTGCCAGCGAAAGCCCGCTGCATCTGGCCGGACAGTTGGAGATCGACGATTGGGGCGGGCGCCGCCGCGCCAAGCTGCGGGTCGAGGACGCCGCCCCGGTGCCATGCGATTGACGCTTGCAAGCCCCCCAGGGCTCGGCTACACCGCTCACGTCCCACGCAGCGCCCTTCGTCTAGCGGTCTAGGACGCCGCCCTTTCACGGCGGAAACACGGGTTCGAGTCCCGTAGGGCGTACCACGGACATCCCCCGCACAGGCGCGCATCTCCGGCCCGATCAGGCTTCGAACGTGTTGGCACCCTCCGAGAGGGCCTCGAGCGAGACATCGGCGGGGTCCTTGCGGTCCGGCTTGATCTGAGGTGCAGGTTTCTTCCAGCCGGTCAGATGCGCGCCATAAGCGCCATAGAACGCTGGCACCTGCTTCTCCAAATCGTCGATGAAATTGCCCTGCTGCACAAATTTGCCGCCCAGCCGTTTGGATTCGAAGAGGTGGAAGAAGGTTGGGGCCAGATGCTCCTTTCCCTCCTTTGCGATCTCGACCCGTTCGCGCAGATCCGAGATCAAATGCTGGGTCGGAGCGCTGGTCCTGGGCCATTGAATCCGTACATAAACATCGGGCGTCTCTGCTGGCTTGATTTGTTTCAACAACCAGATCAGGCGGGCTTTGGTGGTTTTTCGGTATTCTGGCGCGCGCAGGGTCATGCCGACATCGATCGAGCGCCGCGAGAGATCCACCACCACATCCAGCGGTGCAGCCGCATCGGGTATCGCAAGCGTGACCCGGAGCTGCTTTTTCTCGCGCAGGAAGGACAGATCGTCCTTCTGACGCAGCGCGGGGTCTGCCGCGTGCTTTCGAGAGAGACGCTGCTCGACCCTGGTTTCCGTCATGCGCGACAGGATCAAGGAAAGATCTCGGGTTTCCTGGTGCCACGCATCCAGGACCACCTGAGCTTCGTCCGACTTGGCGGGGATCACCCCGCCGCTCGAGACGAGCCTGTTCAGATCGACCCATTCCTTCGGCATCCTGTCGAAACCGCGGACCCCGCCGCTCTCATGCGAGAGAAACCGCCTGAGTTCGTTGAGCAGCACTCTCTGATCGGTGTTGGCAACGTCGTTTCCGCTCAACAGCAGATCCGCAGTGGTAAGGATGTGCATCCAAGACCAATGGATCACCGGGACCTTTGCCCGGCTTTTCCTGACCGCCTCGATCGGATGGATCGTGGGAGAAGTCGCGAACTGGTTCGAGATCGTAATCAAACAATCGATTGCGTTGTCGCGTGCCAGCGCCCGGTACCGCTCGATCTGCTCGGCATCCAAGGCTGCATTCCCGATCTTGGCTTCGACAAAGGCACGCCATTCTCGGCTGCCGACGCGTATAACGATCAGGCCGCACAATGATTAGGACGTCGGGGCGCTCCTTGATGCCGTGCGGGTGCTTGGCCGGTACGATCTCGGTATAGGTCTCGACCCGGGCCGTTTTGCCGAGACGCTGCCCGGCACTGGCCAAGAGTTCGCGTCCCAGCTCATCGATCTTCGATATGCACGCCAGAACGATGGCTGCCGTTCGGCCCTCTTTGGATGTTGTCGAGAGAACCGGAAAGAGACGGGCGTGTTCGCCTTGAACGAGAAATTCGGGCAGATGGTCGCTCATGAAATCCTCCCTTAAGTATTGCCTTTACGGAACGTTATCGGTCGCTGCCGGTCAAGGGCCCGCATCGCTGGATGGATCTGCGGCACGCCTGAGGCAGCGAGGCCTTTGCTTTTCGTTAATGGGCGTTAAGGATAGGGGGCATTGGAGTTTCTTCGAGTTCTGCCGTTACGAGAGCCGAATATTGGATCGACATATGATCGGACGTCCGAGATGGGTGATCTTCGCCGCATAATGGCCCGACCGTCGGCTGCGATCCGCCCGACTTTTGCCATCCCGGGCCGGTTTCCTGCGTGCGAGGAGGCCAGCTGATGTGCCGGTTCTGCGATGAAGCGAAATCGCCCCTGTTAGGGTCCGGGGCAGATGCCGAAATGGCCTCGGGCTTCGGCAATTTGCAGGCTGAGTTCCCGCTCTCCGCCTATCAGATCCCGGACAATCCCTCGACCGGGGCGGTGATCCAGGTGGGCGGCACGCGGGTCGAGCGGCTGGACTATGCCGGCGACGAGGATTGGTTCCGGCTCGATCTTGCCGCCGGGCAGACCGTGCAGATCAGCCTCGACGGGGTAGGAGGCGATGCGCTCTCCGATCCGTATCTGAGGCTTTACGACAGTGATGCGGGTCTGCTGGCCTTCAACGATGATGGCGGGCCGGGGCTGAACTCCAGGCTGGTCTTCACGGCGGACCGGGCCGGGAGCTATTTCATCGAGGTCGACAGCTTTATCGGCGGCTATGCCGGCGATTACC
>JBCDKL010000173.1:0-6921 GCA_038746695.1 Pseudomonadota bacterium
GGTCACTGCCCTGATCGCCACGGTGATCTTTGCCATGCCGCCGATGGCCCGTTGCACGATTCTAGCCCTACAGACCGTCTCCTCCGATGTGTTGGAGAGCGGCAAGATGTCGGGCTGCACGCGGCGCCAGTTGCTTTGGAAAGTCGCGTTGCCGTCCTCGAAGCGCACGCTGATGCTGGGGCTGAACCAAGTAGTGATGCAGACTCTGGCCATGGTGGTGATCGCCTCGATCGCCGGCGCCCAAGGGTTGGGGCACAAGCTGCTCTACTCGCTGCAACAGCTCCGCCTTGGGGTGGCGATCGAGCAGGGGATCGCGATCTCGCTGATCGCCATTGTGCTTGATCGGCTAACCCAGGCTTATGCCTACAAGGAGACCGACCATTTCGCGACTGAGCGGCCCTGGCTGCAACGCCACCAACATCTGGTGCTGTTCATCGTCGTCCTGGTGGCGAGCTATATCGCGGCATCGTTCTTCAAACAGGTCGGCCTGCCTCCGTCGAAATGGATCTGGGGCGCGGGCGAGGCCAAGACCGTGCTGTTCGATGCACGAGAGATCGCCCGCTGGTTGGATCAGGGGATCCGCGACTTCAACGTGGTGGCGTTTCCCTACATCAATCCGATCCGGGATTGGGCGACGTTGAACATCCTCCTGCCGACCAGAGACTTCTTCCTGTGGCTGCCTTGGCCGGTCTTCTTCGGGGTGGTCGGCCTGGCGGCCTGGCGGCTGGGGCGCTGGCCGGTCATGCTGCTTTGTCTTGGCCTGATGGCCTCATTCACCATCACCGGGTTCTGGGTCGAGACGATGAAAACCACCTATCTGGTGCTGATCGCCACGATCCTCTGCGTGCTTATCGGGGTCCCACTGGGCATCTGGTCTTCGCGGTCTGAGCGGGTGGCGAAAGTGGTGATGCCGATCTGCGATACGTTGCAGACCTTCCCGTCCTTCATCTATCTGATCCCTGCAATCATGCTGTTCCGGGTAGGAGATTTTTCGAATGTCTTCGCGATTATTCCTTATGCGATGGTACCCGCGATCCGCTTCACCTATCTTGGACTAAAGCGCATCCCGCCGGTGACCGTCGAGGCGGCGATTGCCAATGGCGCGACGAGGCGGCAGAGGCTCTGGAAGGTCGAGATGCCGATAGCACTGCCGGAGATCATGCTGGGTATTAACCAGACAATCATGATGGCCCTGGCCATGACCGCGATCACGGCGCTTATCGGTTCGACCGATCTTGGGCAGGAAGTCGTACGCTCGATCTCCACCCAGAATTTCGGGCGAGGCATTCTGGCGGGCTTCTTCATTGCCGCGCTCGGGATTATGGCCGACCGGATCATCGGCGCCTGGGCCGAGAACCGCAAACGGCAGTTGGGCATCGCCTGAGCGATGGCGAAGGCGCCGCCGGAGGGGCCTTTTCTCCCCCGCGACCGGGCCTGGCAGCCGCCGGCGCTGACGCCCGCCTATAAGAGCACTCGCAGCCGTGCGCCGAACCAGCCTTTGCTGTCCCTGCCGCAAAGCCTGAGCGAGACCACCGGGCCGGTCTTCTCGCGTGAGATGATCGGGCCTCTGGACCATGATCTGCTGGTCAACGCCGCGCGACCGGGGGAGAGCGCCATCGGCCCGCGGATCTTGGTCTATGGCCGGGTGCTGGAGGAAACCGGGCGCGGCGTGCCCGATACGCTGATCGAGATCTGGCAGGCCAATGCGGGCGGGCGATACCGCCATCGCCGCGAGGGGTATATTGCCCCGCTGGACCCGAATTTCGGCGGTTGCGGGCGTGTGATGACGGATCGGGAGGGACGGTACGAGTTCTTGACGGTGCAGCCCGGGCCATATCCCTGGCCGAATGGGCCGAATTCCTGGCGTCCGGCGCATATCCACTTCTCACTGTTCGGCGAGGCTTTCGCGCAGCGGCTGATCACGCAGATGTATTTCGAAGGCGATCCCTTGATCTGGCGTTGCCCTATCGTGACTGCGGTGCCGGAGAAGGCCGGGGTCGAGCGGTTGATCGCAGGTTTCGATCCAGATCGCACGCTGCCGATGGATGCCAGAGCCTATCGCTTCGACATTGTCCTGCGCGGACGGCGGCAGACCCTGTTCGAGAACCAGGTGGAGGGGATGTGACCAAGCTGAAGGAGACCCCGAGCCAGACCGCGGGGCCGTATTTGCATATCGGATGCATGCCGAATGCGGCCGGGATCCCTGGGGTTTATGCCACGGATCCGGGGGCCGAGATGGTCTCTCCCGCGACGATTGGAGAGCGGGTGAGCATCGAAGGCGTGATCATTGACGGAGTGGGTGCGCCTGTCACTGATGCGCTGGTCGAGATCTGGCAAGCGGATGCGGCGGGGCGGTATCCAGGTAATGATCCGATGGCCGATCCAGCTTTTGCGGGCTGGGGACGGGCGGCGAGCGATCCTCAGACAGGTCTCTGGCAGATCACGACGATCCGGCCCGGCCCGGTGCCCTGGACGGAGGGCGGGCGGCAGGCACCGCATCTGAGCCTTTGGATCGCGGCGCGGGGCCTGAATGTCGGGCTGCAGACGCGGATGTACTTTCCTGGGGTAGAAATGGGCTCCGATCCGGTCCTGGCGCTCGCAGGGACGCGGGCTGAAACCCTGATTGCGACCGAGCTTGGGGCAGGGCGCTTGCGCTTCGACATCCATTTGCAGGGCGCGCGGGAGACGGTGTTCTTCGATGTCTGATGGATGATGTAGATAGCTAAAAGGTGAGGCGGGCAAGCCCGCCTCGCGCCTTTACTCCCCCTTCAAGCCCGGACAAGCCGGACTTGAAGGGGGCCCCATTGGAGGGCGATCTGACGCTGAGCACAGCCGGTGGGTGGTGGGGCTCAAGTGACGGATTTGAGCAGGCTGCGATGCTTGCGGAATTCCTGGATGGTCTGGCCGAGCGTGCCGACGCCCGCCTCGTCGAGCATCGGGACCATGCGCAAGAAGGCCTGGCCGGTGGCGCGCGCGTCGCCGAGGGCGGTATGGCGGTCCTCGGCCGGGATCTCGATTCCGAGCCGCTGGGTGAGGGCATCCAGCGAATGCTCGGCCGTGCGGCCATAAAGGATCGCCGAAAGCAGAACCGTATCGAGAACCGGATTGTCGAAACTGATGCCGAGCGGCGCCTCTTGGCGGCGCAGAAACGCGATGTCGAACGGCGCGTTATGCGCGATCAGCACCGCATCGCCGCAATAGGCGTGGAAGCGTTTGACAGCATTGGGGACCTCGGGCGCGTCGGCCACCATTTCCTCGGAGATGCCATGCACGCTGGTCGCCAGTTTCGGGATCGAGCGGCCGGGATTGACCAGCGTATCGAACGCCTCACCGGTCAGGAGCCGCTGTTTGACGATGCGCATTGCCGCGATCTGCACGATCTCGTCACCCTGATTGGGCAAGAGCCCGGTGGTTTCGGTATCGAAGACCACATAGGAGAGATCGGCCAGCGTGCGGGCGTCATGGGCGCCTGGGGCATCGCTGTCGAGCAGGGAGAAATCGTAGAACTCGGCCCTGGTGGCCGGGCTTGCGGCAGGGTCGGTATGGCCCGCTTCGCGGAGGGGCAGGCAGAGCCTTGTCTGAGCCCCTCGGGTCTCGGGCCAGCATTCCGATCCATGCCGGTCGAGCACATCCTGGGCGGTGAAACCTGTCTCGACGCCGGGCAGGGCGGTCTCAAGCCAAGTCTCGACCGCCGAGACGGGAAGGCTGGCGCCGCTGGCGCTGAGGATCAGCAGTGCGCCAGGGGGTTCGGCCTGCACGGCAAAGTGCAGATCCTGCCCGCCATGCTGGCGGAGCAGATCCGCCGCGCCGCGCAGAAAGGCCACGATGGCGAAACTGTCGCAGCGCAGCACGAGCGAGGGATCGGGCCGTGCGCCGGGGCGGATCTCGCCATCCGCCACCATCGCCGCAGTGAGATCCGAGACGGCGATATCGGACATCGGCCACCAGTCGCGGCCAAGCCGGTCGTGATCTGCCATCAGGTCAGAGACGACCTGGCCTAGGGTTTCAACCTCTGCGGAGATTGCCTGGCGGAGCGCGCCTGCTCCGGTGCCCTCGGCCAGATCCAGGGCGGCCACCACGGCGCCCAGATTGGCGGCGGGGCGGCGTAGATCGTGCAGCCGGTCGCGCAGCCGTCGATTCATCGCAGCACTGCTCTCCAAGCTGCGGGTGATGTCCGAGAGGGCGAGCATGTAGGCTGGCGCCTCCTCGCCATGTTCGGCGGGCAGCAGCCGCATGCGTCCCGCCAGCATCCGCGCACCTTGAGCGGTGGTGCAGAGCAGGTCGACCGCGCGGCCGGGATCGCTTTGGCCCTGCAATCTGGCATAGGCGTGGCGCAGCGGTGCCTCGGCCAGAAGATCGAAGATCGGGCGGTCGAGACCGAGCAGCTCGGACCCCGCGAAGATCTCTCCGCTGCGAGCGTTGTAGAGCGCGATCCGATGTGCGGCGGTGCAGAGGATCACCCCATCGGGCATGTCGCGCAGCACTTGCTCGAGCCGGGCGTTCTGCTGCGCGATGGCCTGGGTCTCGCGCGCCACTGCTTCGACCAGGGCCGAGCGTTGCTCGATCAGAGTATCAGCCACGGCAGAGGCCGCAGGACCGATATCGCCGAGATAGCGGGCTTTTTCCGCATCAATCGAGCTTTCCAAATCGGTATGGGTGCGGGCGCGCAGATCGGTCGAGAGGTTCTCGAGTGGTTTGGCGACATTCTCGTCGAACAAGAGCCAGATCCAGATGACGAGGCCGGTCATCGCGAAGACAGCCACCAAACCGGCGATCACGAAAGCCGGGAGCGGATTGTCCGGCTCGAGCCGCGTAAATCCGAGCCAGAGCCCGCCGCCGATGGCCAAGGCCCCGGCACAGGCGATCAGAGCGAAGAACAGGAAGATCCGGAACCGGAGGCGCCAGCGCTGCCACATCGCTCATGCTCCTCAATCGTCCCGGATCAGGCGGTTGACCGTGTCGGTCAGTTCGACATGCGAGAAGGGTTTTGCAATGAAGGCATCCGCCCCCAGCGCCTTGGCCTTGCGCTCCTCGATCGCGCCGCCACGGGCGGTCATCATCATCACTTTGACATGGGCGCAAGAGGCGGTTTTGCGAATCGTCTCGCACACCTCATAGCCCGAGCAGCCGGGCAGCATCACGTCCAGCACTACCAGGTCATGCGCGCCTTCCGAGAGCGCCTCGATTGCCGCGGGGCCGGTGCTGACCCGGGTCAAGTCGTAGCCCTGGCGCGAGATCAGGAACTCCAACGCCATGGCGATGCTGTCCTCATCCTCGACGACAAGTACCGATTTCGCCATTCAGGCCTCCCTTCTCCTTCAGGAACAAATGGCGCGGAGCAGCGGGTCCTCCGCCTCCATGTCTTGCCAATCGGCGTTGGTGATCGTGCCGCTCTCCCCGAAATTCATCCCATCGACGATATCGGCGCGGCGTTTGGCCTGGCAGTCCACCAGCAACGGAATGGTGCGCACGGGTTCAAGCCGGGCGAAGACGATCACTTCGGCCAGGCGTTGGTCGGGCACGGCTTGGTTTGTGCGGATCGCTTGCGTGTCGACCGCCATGAAGCGGCTGGTATAGGGTTTCAGATAGGTCCAGGGGCGGAAGCTGGAGGGCTCGGGTTGGGCGCGGACCACCACAATACCCTCGGGCAGGGATTGGGCGGTGCGGTCATACCAGGAATACTCGCCCCAGATGGTGAAGCCGAACATGCCGATTGCGGCCGCGACTGGGATCAGGATCCGCGGCAGCCGCCCGCCGGAGAGATGGCGGAGCAGCATCGCGCTGCCGGCGCCGACAAAGGCCGCCGCGGTCGCTGCTATGAATTCAATCAGCATGGGCTGCCTCGTGGGATCTTCTTCTTCGGCTCATAGAATGCTCGACCGGCCCTGGCCGAGGGCGGATTGCATGGTCTTGACCACCACGAACGCGTCGCGCAGATGGCTGCGTTCCAGATCGGACGCATCGGTCTGGATCAGATAATTGTCCGGCGCGCCGCCATTGCGGATGCAGGCGGCCTGATGCGTCAGCCGGGCGCTGGCGATCACATCATAGGCATGCAGGAGATCGCGCCCGCCCGATTGGCTGATCACGCCGGTCTCGGCCGCCTCGATCAGCCTTGCGCGGGTGTTGACGGCGGTCAGCTTGCCTTGCAGGGCATAGATCCGGCCGAGATCCACCACCGGGACCACGCCGTTCATCTTTAAATCCACCGTATCCTTATGGGCGCCCGAGCGAATGGTCGAGACCTGGCGGAACAGGGAAAGCGGCGGCGCGTGCTTCAGCGAATTGGCCACCATATGCGCGACGAAGATCGAGTTCTCTTCGGCGTAATGCAGGGTCTCTTGCTGGAGGGCGGCATAGAGCGATTTGTCTCCGGCAATCGGGCGCAGGTCGAACATCACCGAGGCGAGCATCTGCGCCTCCGGGTCCGGCTTGTCGACCCAGCGGCGGAAATAGCCGCGCCAGACCGAGACCGTCTGGCACCAACGCGGATTGGTCGCCATCATGTCGCCTGGGCAGTAGAAATACCCAGCACGGTTAAGCCCGTCCGAGACGAACTTCGCGAGTTTGGCGAAATAGGCGAGATCGTCTTCGCTGGCCGCATCGTCGAGGAAGAGGCAATTATCCTGGTCCGAGACCCCGGTCTGCTCCTGCCGGCCTTGGCTGCCGCAGGCGAGCCACAGGAAGGGGACCGGCGCCTTGCCAAGCGCCTCCTGCCCGAGTGTCAGAAGCCGCCTGGTGGTCGCATCGCCGATATCGGTAATCAGGCGGGTAACGCTCTGATGCGGCTGGCCCGCACCGACCAGTTGGGCGAGGAGTTCGGGGATATGGCTGACCGCCTCGGCGATCTCGTCGATCTCATCGGAATGCCGGATCTTCAGCACCAGAGAGGCGGCGGTCATCGCCTGATAGCGGGTCAGA
>JBCDKL010000174.1:0-6902 GCA_038746695.1 Pseudomonadota bacterium
GTGCATGATTACCGAGGCAGCGCAGAAGGAAATCGAAGCGCTGAAGCTCCAGCACCCCGGCAAACGCGTCATGCTGATCGCCGACAAAGGCACACTGGGGGTTGGTTCTTCGCGCATGTCCGGTGTGAACAATGTGGCGCTCTGGACCGGCAAGCAGGCCAGCCCTTACGTGCCCTTCGTGAACATCGCGCCCGTGGTGGCGGGAACGAACGGTATCTCGCCGATTTTCCTGACCACTGTGGGCGTGACCGGCGGTATCGGGGTCGATCTGAAGAACTGGGTCAAGAAACTGGACGGTGCGGGAAAGCCAATCCTGAACAATGAAGGCAACCCGATCCTCGAGCAGAAATACTCGGTCGAATCCGGCACCGTTTTGAAGATCAACAGCAAGGACAAACGGCTCTACGACGCGACCGGGACCGAGGAACTGGCCGATCTCTCCGCCTCATTCACTCCGCAGAAGGTTGAGTTCATGAAGGCCGGAGGCTCCTATGCGGTGGTCTTCGGCAAGAAGCTGCAGACTTTCGCCTGCGAAACCCTGGGGATCGAGCTGAAATCGGCGTTTGCGCCGTCCAAAGAAATCTCCCACGAAGGCCAGGGCCTGACCGGGGTCGAGAAGATCTTCAATGCGAACGCACTCGGCGTGACGCCGGGCAGAGTTCTCCACGCCGGGTCCGATGTGCGGGTCAAAGTCAATATCGTCGGCTCGCAGGATACGACCGGGCTGATGACCAGCCAGGAGCTGGAGGCAATGGCTGCCACCGTGATCTCGCCCAAGGTCGACGGCGCCTATCAATCGGGCTGCCATACCGCCTCGGTCTGGGATCTGAAAGCACAGGCCAATACGCCGCGCCTGATGGAGTTCATGCATCGTTTTGGACTGATCACGGCACGCGACCCGAAGGGCGTCTATCACTCGATGACGGATGTGATCCACAAGGTGCTGAATGACATCACCGTGGACGATTGGGCGATCATCATCGGCGGAGACAGCCATACCCGGATGTCCAAAGGCGTCGCCTTCGGCGCGGACTCAGGTACGGTCGCCTTGGCCCTCGCAACCGGCGAAGCGTCGATGCCAATCCCGGAATCGGTGAAGGTCACCTTCCGAGGCCAGATGGCCGACCACATGGATTTCCGCGACGTGGTCCACGCCACCCAAGCGCAGATGCTGGCGCAGCATGGCGACAATGTCTTCCAAGGCCGGGTTATCGAGGTTCATATCGGCACGCTTTTGGCCGACCAAGCCTTCACTTTCACCGACTGGACGGCCGAGATGAAGGCCAAGGCCTCGATCTGCATCAGCCAGGACGAGACTCTGATCGAGTCGCTGGAGATCGCGAAAAGCCGCATCCAGATCATGATCGAGAAGGGCATGGACAACGATGCCCAGGTGCTCGCCGGTCTGATCGCCAAAGCAGATGCTCGGATTACCGAGATCCGGTCGGGCGAGAAACCCGCTCTGGCGCCGGATGATACTGCTAAGTATTTCGCCGAAGTGGTGGTCGATCTGGACCAGATCGACGAGCCGATGATCGCCGACCCGGATGTCACGAACTCCGATGTCTCGAAACGCTATACCCATGACACGATCCGGCCGATCTCGTTCTACGGAGCCCAGAAGAAGGTCGATCTCGGCTTTGTCGGCTCCTGCATGGTGCATAAGGGCGATGTGAAAATCGTGGCGCAGATGCTGCGTAATCTCGAAGCCGTCTATGGCGAGGTGAGTTTCCGCGCGCCCCTAGTGGTCGCCGCACCCACCTACAACATCATCGATGAATTGAAGGAGGAGGGCGACTGGGCGATCCTCCAGAAATACTCGGGCTTCGAGTTCGACGACGAAGCGCCGAAGACCAAGGCGCGGACCGAGTACGAGAACATCCTCTATCTCGAACGGCCCGGCTGCAATCTCTGCATGGGCAATCAAGAGAAGGCGGCTAAAGGCGACACGGTGCTGGCGACATCCACGAGGCTGTTCAAAGGCCGGGTCGTGGAGGACAGCGACGAGAAACTGGGCGAGTCGCTGCTCGCCTCCACGCCGGTCGTGGTCCTTTCAGCGATCCTCGGTCGCACGCCGACGATCCAGGAATACAAAACGGCGGTCGAGGGCATCGACCTGACTAAATTCGCCCCGCCCAACAAGGCCCCGCTGGACACGCTTTCGGTTCATTTCTAAGGCGTGGAGTCGGAGATGGGAGCACCCAACGCCGAGCCTTGACCGTCCTATCAGTGGCCCGCACGGAAGCCGCTTCGACATCCGTTCGGTTCTTTTAACCTCAAGCGCCGAGCTAAGGCGCCCTCTCCGCGAGCCAGAAATTCACTCGATCAGTATTGATAGGTGACTTCATTGCAAGTCGCACCTGAAGGGAGAGATGTGTTCTATCGACGATAGGCAGGAACTGACCAGGCTCACACGCTACGTCGATTGCCGTACCTAAAACGCCGAGGATGTGGCGCAGGACAGGCAGCTCCGCTTGACAGGATCAGGCCTATCCTGACCAAGACGATCGGTCGATTTCTCACCGGATCGTCGCGAGCCTGGCCAGGGACTGGCGCCGCAAGGAACAATGAGAGCGCGCTGGCGTGACCAACAGGTGTTCGAGGTCAACCCGATTGCTGTTCCGCGTTTCATTGATCAACTAGGCTGCCCGACAGAGACCATGTATTGAACCGCATCCAGGGAGTTGATCGGGCCACCGACACGTCTTTCGTCCTCGCGCGATGGGCGAGCCACTGAATATAGGCTTGGTCGGTCGGATGAATTTCTGAGCCATGCCTACCCGGAAACGGATCGGCGACGGGCGTCGTCAGTGTCCGATCATATCAGCGTCGGCCTCGATTGCTCCGTTGTCATGCATGGCGGACCAGGCGGCAATCATCTCGCAATTGCCTTTGGCCCTTGCGCGTTGGCGGATGGCATTGCGCCGGGCGGTCCGCTCGACCCTGCTCTGCGCAAGAGATTGCTCCTCCGGTGGGCGCCCGGCTTCCAGTGAGTCCCAGACGCGGCGCTTGGTTGCGAGATATTCCGGCAGACCCCAAGCGGCGAGCATTTCCTGGAACGCGTCGAAAAGCGCCGGCGAGAAGTCGCGATCCGCGCCGAGCGGTGTCATCACCGGACTGCCAGGATGCAGATTGAGCACAGGGATCAACCCTTCTGGGATCGGCACATTGGCGGAGTGGGTCAGACCCGCGGCCATGAGCTTGGGCAAAACATGGGTGTGCGGCCCTTCGGGAGATTTGCCGCCCGTATCTGGGCCGCCGATCATTTGATAGACCTCACACCGCCCAGCGGCGGAAAGCGCAACCCGATGCGGATGAGCCTTCAATATGGCGCCCATTGCAGGGTTGCCCGGTTCAGTCAAAGCTCGACCCGTCTCGCGGCACAGCACGGCCAGGAGTTCTGGATCTTCCGTGCGAATGCAGAAGTCCAGATTGCGCTGGCCGAGCCCCATATCGAACAAGATCGCCCTGCGGTCCGAGGCCCGAATGGCATCCCCGTCAGCGCCAAGCTCGGTCAAGACGCGCCGGGCCGGGCGCATTGCGTGCTCTTCGGGAAGGCAAAGCGCGATCCCTTGCTGCCATCGCCTTGGATCCTTCGAGAGCGCTTCCCAAGCGACCGGGACAAGACCTTCCAAATGGGAGATCCGCAACGCACCCCTCGCAGTGGCACGCTCGAGCGGCAAATCGATTTCGGCGGGTTCATCGGCGTCTTGATGGAATTCGGCGATCGCGCCGAAGGATCCGATATTCCAGCCGCTCTGCCATTCTCGAAGGTGGTCCTGAAGCGTTTGCGCGAGGTCTGCCATGGCTAGTCTCCCTGTTCCTGCATCCAATCCTGCACGCCTGCGGCTACCGCGTCGAGCACTGTGCGCCCTACCGCCTCTCCAATCGCCGTATGCATCCCGGCATGGGCGGTATCTCCCGGCGGGGCGGCAATGGCGATGCAATCCGTGCCGGTTCCGGTGGCACGGCCCATCGGCAACCGGGGTCCATGCTCCAGCACCGCCGTGGTGCGAGCCTGGGCCACGAGGCTCAACGCCTCGATAAAGGCGCCATCGCCCAGCGGTGTGGAGAGGCGGACCGCGATGTTGATGGTGCCGATAGCTTCCGGTGCCGCGCGGCGTTGACCGATCCGCTCGGCATTCGAGAGCCCGACTGTCGCGATAGCATCCGCGCGGACATCCTCGACCTCATGGCGCGCAGTCTGAAACCGGCGGATATCGCGCGAGGTTAAAAGCGGGACGGCATCGGTGAAGCCTCCCCGATTGATCTCACCTGAAAGCCAGTCCCTGGCGTTCAAATGCACGGGCAAATCAGCATTGCGCACCTCGCGCCAGACAATGCGGCGTGCTTGGGTAAATCCTGGCCGCGTGAGGGACCAGCTCAACACCCGCAATGGGCCGCCGAGTTCGGCGATGAGCCAAGGCTGCCGCAATTCTAGCTTCAAGAATTCACCCGCGAGAGGGGTTGCACCACCAGCCCCTCTCGCAGCTCGACCAAATGCGCTTCGATTCCATAGACCTGCTTGAGACGCTCGGCGGTCAGGACCTCCACAGGCGGGCCATCGGCGACCACGCGGCCCCGATGCAACAGCACCAGCCTGCTGCACCAGCGCGCGGCGAGACCGAGATCATGCAGGGCCGTCACGACTAGGCGCCCTTCGGCAGCGAGGGCGGCGAAGGTCTGCATTGTCGCGATCTGATGAGCGGGATCGAGCGAGGCAACCGGTTCATCGGCCAGGAGTATCGGCGTTTCCTGCGCCAGCGCCCGGGCGAGCAAAACCCGCGCCTGTTCGCCTCCCGAGAGCTCGGTCGCAGTCCTCGCGGCAAACGCCTCGGTGCCGGTACGGCGGAGCGCCCGCATCACGGCATCCGAGTCTTCCGGGGTCATGGGCGCTCTTGGATGGCGATGCGGGGCGCGACCGAGGCCGACCAGCGTCTCGACGGTCAGGTCCCAAGCGATCTCGCGGGATTGCGGCAACCACGCCGCGGCCCGCGCGCGTTTGCGTGGCGGCAGATCCCCCAGCGTCGAGCACCCGCGCGACGGGATCAGCCCCAAGGCAGCCCGCAGCAAGCTGGACTTTCCCGCTCCGTTCGGGCCGAGAAGCCCGACGCATTCACCTGGGGACAGTCTCAGAGAGACATCGCTCAAGACCTCGCGTCCACCAAGTTTGACCGACAGACCTTCCAGCGCCAACCCAGTCATCGCGCGCGCCTGCCCGTTTGCAGGATCAGCCAGAGGAAGAAGGGCGCCCCGACCAGCGCGGTCAGGACACCGAGCTTCAACTCCCGCATCGGCGTGATCAGACGGACCGCGAGATCCGCCGCGAGAATCATCGCCGCCCCTCCCAAAGCCGAGGCGAGAAGCAGGCGCGAGGGCCGACCGCCGACCAGCGGTCTGAGCAAATGCGGCACGACGAGCCCGACGAACCCGATCGCCCCCGCAACCGCCGTGGCCGCGCCGACGCAAGTCGCCGTCCCAAGGACGACCCGCAATCTCAGGCGTCCGATATTGGTGCCGAGGGATGCCGCCGCTTCCTCTCCCAGGGTCAACGTGTCCAATCCGCGTCCGAGCCCGGCCAGGATTGCCCAACCCAACAGTATGAAAGGCGCCGCGATCCAGACATGCAGCATCGAGCGGTCAGTCAGCGAGCCCAGCAGCCAGAAGACGATCTCGAGCGCGGCAAACGGGTTCGGCGACAGATTGAGGACCAGCGAGGTCAACGCCGCCGCCAAGGCTGAAATCGCCACCCCGGCCAGGATGAGGGTCAGCGACGTGCCGCGAGGGCCCGACAGACCAAGCAGGATCACCACGGCCACAACAGCGCCTGAGAGCGCTGCCAACGGCAGGGCGAGCGGAAACAGGGCGGAGAGGCCGGTATAGATCGCGATCACCGCACCCAGAGCTGCGGAGGCCGAGACGCCGATCAAGCCGGGCTCGGCCAGCGGATTGCGCAGATACCCCTGCAAAGCGGCGCCCGACAATCCCAGACTGGCTCCGATCATCGCGGCCAAGAGAGCGCGCGGCAGCCGGATCTCGCGCATTACCAGAACCGTTGCCTCACCACCCCCGGAGACGAGCGCGGAAAGCGCCTCCACCATCCCGATCCCCGCCGGTCCGACCAGCAATGACGCGGTAAAGAGCACCGCGACCAGGCACAAGAGACTTCCGATCAAGAGGGCGAACGGCATCTATCGTGCCAGAACCGCATCGCGCGCGGCGGCCAGGCGCCGGATTGCGGCAATCACGAAAGGGGTTCCGCAGATCCAGTCGCGATCCGCGACCGGGGCCTTCCCTACTCCTTCGCGGATTGCGTCAAGCGCCGGATGCGCGAGGATCTCGTCAGCCAAGGCAGGGCTTTCGACCGGCTGGCCTGTGATCAGCAAGTCAGGATTTGCCATCACCAGTGCTTCGAGCGCCAGATAGCCGCCGCCATGTTGGCCGGATTCCCCTGCAATGTTCCGCAAACCCGCCGCCCGCATCAAATCATCGGCGAGCGTGCCCGGTCCTGATGTGTAACCATTGGCGTAATAGGTCGCTGCACGCAGCCCCGGACCGTCTTGACGCTGGACCGAGGCCAGATCGGTGTCGAACTGCGCGATCAGCCGGTCCGACCTGCCGGGGTTTCCCAGCACCTCTCCCATCTTGCGCACACGGTCGCGGATATCCGCGAGATTGTCGGCGGGACGGAAGATCTCGACCCGGACGCCGAGGCGTCGGAGCATATCGACGGTCGCCCGTGTCGTATAGCTGCCGGCAATCACAAGATCGGGCTGCATCAAGAAGATCTCCTCGGCCAGACCCCGATTGGACGGATAGGCCGCCGCCTCCTCGGCCATCGCCGATGATCTCGGATCCTGCGCGAGATAGCTGATCGAGATCACTTGCTCGGGCCCGAGCAA
>JBCDKL010000175.1:0-6880 GCA_038746695.1 Pseudomonadota bacterium
ACGATGCCGATCTGCATGCCGCCTTTGGCAAGTTCATCACCGATCACCAGCCCGACAACAAGCTGGCGCCGACCCAGGCGCCCGGTGTGATCAAGTCTTGAGGGGGACAAGATGACCCGTAACCTAGATCTCGACGACATCCAGGGAAATGTCATCCGCGCCTATGGCAAGTTCGGTTATCCAAAGGCCAGGTATTTCTTTCTGACACTGACCAATGCCTGGGTGGGGCGTGAGTTCACCCGGCGGGTGATCGACCGGATCACCACCGCTCGGCGCTGGCCGGTCGACCCCCATACCGGTCAACGCAACGGCCCGCCGATCACCATGAATATCGGCTATACTTTCATGGGCTTCTACATGATGGAGCTGCCGACCCGCACGCTGCAATCCATGCCAGATGACTGGATCGACGGGATGAAGAAGCGCGCTTTCATCCTGGGCGACAAGCCGACCGACAATATCGACCGGCCGCAGCAGCCGATCAAGCCCGGCGAGAACCCGGAATGGATGAACAAGTGGGATGGTATCTGGCGCGAGAACCGCAGCCGGATCCCTTCCGAGGATGTCCATATCTGGGTCTCGATGAACGCCAAGGTGCAGCCCGGCACCGAGGATCCGTTTCCGGGGCAAAGCTCGGACAACATTCTGGAGGAATGGACCACCTGGCTGGACGAGATCTGCCAATCGGTCACCCAGGATTATCGCGATGCCCATGGCGGAGACGATCGCGGCATGATCTATCTCCTAACCCTGGGCGGGCGCGATCCGGCGACGGGGGCGCAGGTCGGACCGAAATATCAGGAGGCGAGCGCGGTCTTCGAGAAGGTCTATTGCCCCGACGGCATGATCGCCCCGGGACTGCCCTGTCCGAATGACGACCAAATCTGCCTGATGCCCACGCCTTGCGAGCATTTCGGCCTGGCCGATGGCATCGGCGACCCGGTCTTCGAGGGCCAGTTCGACGACGAGACGATGAAGGAGAAGGTCATCGGCCGCGGCAAATGGATGGACCCGAGCCGCGGTGAGGACGGATGGGAGCCGCTGGCGACTGGGGAGTTTCTGCTCGGTCATCCCGATGAAAGTCAGGAACTGCCCCCTGCCGCCCGGCCTCCGGAATTCACCACCAATGGCACCTTCATGGCGTTCCGCAAATTGCACCAGAACGTCCTCTCCTGGCGCAGCTACTTCGCCGAGGAGGCGAAGAAATACAGCAAGGTCGCCGGCATTCCGGAGGATCAGGCCGAGATCACACTGCGCTCGAAAGTCGTGGGCCGCTGGCCTGACGGGGTGCCGATGTCCAAAGCGCCGAAATGGGACGATTGGCAAAAAGTCCGCGATCACTTCGGCCTGAACCCGACTTCTGACCAGGACAAGGCCCTGGCGGCGGAGGCCGAGAAACTCGGCGCCAAGTTCATCAAGCTCTGGTGGGCCGAGGTTGGATATCTGCGCACCCGTCATGCCTCGGATTTCAAGTATGCCCAGGACATGCAGGGGTTTGACTGCCCGAATTCCTCGCATTTGAGGCGGGTGAATACGCGCGACTATCTCGACCCGCAGAACAATATGCATCCCGAGCTGGTCGATGGACCCGATGCGGTCAAACCGGCGGAAGCCGGTCTGCCGCGCGATCCTTCCCGCTATACCGGTGTGAACAAGGATGCCGATAGCTCGCTCAACAAACGCCGCCGAATCCTGCGCCGCGGGCTGCCCTATGGCTCGACCACCAAGGAGGCGGGGCTGAACGATACCGACGAGACGGATCAGGGCGTGGCGATGATGATCCTCTGCGCCAATCTGTTCCGTCAGTTCGAATTTGTGCAACAACAGTGGATCGAATACGGTCTCGATTTCAATTCGGGCAACAATACCTGCCCCCTGGTCGGTAGCCACGAAACCCATAACCGCTTCACCGTGCCCGCAGATCCAAAGGGCGAGGAGGCGCCTTATGTCTGCTCGGGCATGAAGACCTTCGTCGAGATTCGCGGCGGCGAGTATTTCTTCATCCCCTCGATCACTGCGCTGAACATGATCGCCCATGGGGTGGTCGACCCGACCTGATCCCTCCCAGCCCAGACCAGCCCGGAGACGCCCATGTCCGCCATCGCCGCCCTGATCACGGCCCCGTTGATGACCCTGCAGAACTGGCTTTCGGGCCTGGGCGCGCTGATCAGCCTGATTTTTCTGGCGATCAAGGAGTATTTTGGCAAGGGCGAGGGCAGTTTCACGCAACGTATCACCGCCAAGCTTCTGGCCGCCCAGGGGCAACGCAAAGCCCTGGCCGTGCTCCGCGCCTTTGCGCCGAATATCGTGATCGGCAAGCAATTCGTGCAGGCCTATGAGAATAACGGCACTGCGGTGATCACGCGGCGCGAGGACGTTTTGGAGCTGCTGAACCGCAACGACGATTTCGAGGTGGTCTATGGCCCGCGCATGGTCGAGATCACCGATGGTTCGAATTTCTTCCTCGGCATGCAGCCGGGCTGGGACTACACCCGCGACACTTCGGCGATGCGGCTGGCGGCTCGGGCCAGCGATGTGGCCGAGATCGTGCTGCCACGGGCCAATCAGGTCGCCGAGGCGGCGGTGGCCGCCAGTGACGGCACGATCGACCTGCCCCAGGATGTGGGTTTGAAAACATCGTCCGACATGGTTGGGCATTACTTCGGCACGCCCGGTCCCAGCCAGCAGGAGATGATCGACTGGACCACCACAATGTTCTGGTATCTCTTCGCCGATCTTGGCGCCTCCGAGGAACTGCGCGCCAAGGTCCTGCCGATGATGGCCGCCTCGCGGGAATATCTCGACCAGACCATCGCCGCGCGCAAGGCGAACCCGACCGAGACCGATGACGTGATCAACCGCTGCCTGGCGCTGCAGGCGGCAGGCACTCCAGGAATGAGCGATCTTGGTATCCGCAATAATATCGTGGGCCTGTTGATCGGCGCCGTGCCGACGCTATCGAAAGCCGCGTGCCTGGCCTTGGAGGAGCTGTTCCGCCGCCCCACTGAATTGGCAGGAGCGCAGGCGGCGGCCCGTGGCGACAAGGACGATCTGCTGGCACAATATTGCTGGGAGGCGCTGCGCTTCAACCCGCATCAGCCGGTGCTCTACCGCCGGGCCACCCGCGATGCGGTGATCGCCCGCTCAACCCTGCGCGAGAAGAAGATCCCCAAGGGCACCCTGGTCTTCGGCGCCACCCTTTCGGCGGCGTTCGACAGTTTGGATATGCCCGATGCCAGTAGTTTTCGCACCGACCGCCCGTCGGGCACCTATATGACCTGGGGGTATGGCATGCATAATTGCTTCGGCGAAGCGATCAACCGCGCGGTGATCCCGGCAATCCTGAAACCGGTGCTGAAGCTCAAGGGCCTGCGCTATGCCGAGGGAGCGAGTGGTATCGATGGCGCTGGCACCCCATTCCCGGTGCATATGAAGTTGGCATACGACACGGAGTAACGGCATGAAACCGCCCATCCTGGTCAATCTCGCACCCGCGGTCAGCACCGATGTCTGCCGCTGGCTGTTCCACCACTATAAGATCGACCATCGCGAGAGCATTCATGTCCCGGTCTTCCACATCTTCGCCCTGGCCTGGTATCTGACCTCCAATGCCAGCCGCCCGGTAGTCTATCACAACGGCATGCATTACCGGACCGAAGAGCACATCACCTGGCATTTCGAGAAACAGGTCCCACCCGACCTAAAGCTGATCCCCGAGGGTGCGCTCGGTCAGGCGGCAAAGACCGAGCAGGTCTATTACCACAAGACCATGCGGGCCGGGACGATCGGCTATATGTATTGGAACCTGCTACAGGACCGCGATCTGGTCTGGCCCAGTTTCACCATGGGCACGCCGGGCTTCGAGCATCCCCTGGCAAAGCTCCTCTGGCCACTTTTGAGATTCGCTCTGATCAAGGGGCTGGGGCTCAGCGAGGAGAATGCGACCAAAGGGATCGACACGGTGCGCGCAGGCTTCGACCGGGCCGAAGCCGCACTGACCGATGGCCGCCCCTATCTATGCGGCGACCGGTTCACCATCGCCGATATCACCTTCGCCGCAGGGGCGGCGCCGATCCTGCTCGATCCCGGCTATGCGGGGCATCTGCCCGAGTACGAGCAAGTGCCCGAGCATATGCAAAAGGTGATCGGAGAGTTTCGCGCCCGCCCCGCCGCTCAATTCGTCCGCCGCATGTATGCCGAGCATCGCGAGGCGTGAGGTGACTGCGCGGCTGATCACCCTCCTGCCCTCGACCGATGTCGAATTTACCCGCTGGCTGCTCCAGCTCTGGCAGGTGGACTATGCCGAAGAACCCCATGCCCCGATCTTCAATATGGCGGCCCTGCAAAAGTCGGGCTTTCCACCGCATGGCAATCCCGGTTTTCTGGACGGCGATCTGCGCCTGACCGGGCAGACCGAAATCTCTCAGCATTTCGCGCCGGGCACGCCCGCGCTCTATCCTGATCCGGCAAGCCCGGATTTCGCCCGGATGGCGGCCGAAGTGAAATCCTATACCATCACCATGGGCAATGGCGTTGTCTATTGGTGCTACTGGAACTTCATGAAGGAAGAGGCGCTGGCGCTCCCCTCCTTCACCGCCGGAGTACCGGCCGAGGAGACCACCGAGATCGAAGCCGATTACCCCACCTATCGCGCCAAGATCGTGGCAGGGATCAAACTCAGCGACCAGAAGGCCGCCGACGGGCTCGCACTTGTCGCGTCAGGCTTCGATAAAGTCGAGGCACTGCTGCGGGATGGGCGGACGTTTCTCGACGGCAAGGGCCTCTCGGCGCTGGATCTCGCTTTCGCCGCCTCGGCCGCGCCCATCGTCCTGGCACCCGGTTATGGCGCACCGCTGCCGGCGCTCGAGGCGCTTCCCGCCGACCAGCGCGCAGTGATCGAGGCGCATCGCGCCCGGCCTGCGGGCCAGTTCATCCTGCGGATCTATGCCGATCACCGCCACGCGGCCCAATCCGCACAAAGTCCCGGACAGCCCGCATCTACGACTTAAGGAGAGCGACAATGACCCGACGTTTCGTGACGCTTCTGCCTTCGGTCGATGTCGATCTCGGCCGATGGTTGCTGCAGCTTTGGGGGATCGACTATGTCGAAGAACCCCATGCGCCGGTCTTCCACGTCTTCGCTCTGAAGAAGCTGGGCGAAGAACCCGATCATTATCCCGTGCTGATCGATGGCGACAAACAGACCGCGGCGATCGAACGCCTGGTGCGCGACTATGACGGCACCGGAGGCGTGCATGTGATGCCCGATCAGGAGGGCGAACCCGATCTTTATAAGGAGGTGTTCGAGCTCCAGAACGCCAATCGCTACACGATGGGCAATGGCGTGGTGAACTGGGCTTATTTCGAGCTGATGAAGGACAAATCCCTTGTATGGGACAGTTTCACCACCGGCGTGCCCCTTGTCGAGCGGCTGGCGGTCCGCTTCGGCTATTCCTGGATCAAGGGCAAGATGGAGGAGGGGCTGGGTCTGAACGAGGAAACCGCCGCCAAGGGCCTCGAGGCGGCGCATGCGGGCTTCGACCGCGCCGACGCGCTTCTGGCCGATGGGCGCGAATGGCTCGCAGGCGACCGGATGACGATTGGCGATCTCTCCTTCGCCACCACCGGCGCACCGATGGTGATGGAGCCCAAGTATGGCGGCCACCTGCCCGCCTTCGAGGCACTGCCCTCCGGCCTGCAAAAGATCGTGCAGAGCTTCCGCGACCGGCCCGCAGGCAAATTCGTCCAAAAGATGTATGCCGCGCATCGCAAGTGAGCCGCCTTCCCTCCACGACATTCCCGCTTGTGACCTGGCTGTGGGCCTTCTAGGCTCGATGCAATGAACGAAGTCGCGCCTTACTGCCCGTTTCCCGTATACAGCCGGGCTGAAAAGATCGCCGATGGAGCGGTCCACATCGCCGGGGTGATGATGGCCCTGATGGCGGTCCCGGTGCTGGTCACTCTCGTCGCGGTCTGGCACGGCACGGCGGGCGTGGTCACCGCCACGGTGATCTATGGGCTCAGCCTGATCTCGATGATGGCGGTCTCGGCCTGTTATCACATGAGCGCGCCCTCACCTTTGAAAGAGATCCTGCGGCGCATGGACCATTCCGCGATTTATCTCCTGATCGCAGGTACTTATACGCCTTTCGGCGTGTTGGTCGGGGGTGCTGCGGGCTTTTGGACACTTGTCGGCATTTGGACCTGCGCGGCCGCTGGAATCAGCCTGAAAGTGCTGGCTCCCAGGCGGCTCGAATGTTTCGCCCTGGCGCTCTATCTCGGCATGGGCTGGGCGATCCTGCTGTTCGGCTGGCCGATGCTGAGCGCGCTCTCCTCAGCCACGGTCACCCTGATCGCGATCGGAGGGCTGACCTATACAATCGGGGTCGGATTCCATCTGGCCAAGCGCATGCCTTTCCATAACGCCATCTGGCATGGGATGGTACTGGCCGCGAGCGGGGTATTCTCTGCCGCGGTGATCGTGGAGACCTTTCTGCGGGCGTGATCGCGGACGTCCGGCCTATCTGAAAATGTCTGACCGCCGTGCCGCCCGATTATGCCAGGACCGCGCCTGCCGGCGCCAGGGCGGCATCGCCTTCTCAGCAGCGCTCGTCAGTCGATCGCGTCTTCGACCGCATCCACGGCGTCCTCGACCGCCCGGGCGGCGTCGGTATTCTCGAGCGGGTCGAACTTGCCGTCGTTCTCCACGATCCCCTCATCTACGATCAAGCCGCCCGCGGTTCCGGCGACGACGGCGACACAGCCTGTGAGGAGAGGGACGATCAGGGCCATGGCGGCCAATTTGGATAGGTGCATCACGGATCCTCGTTCTCGGTTCCCCTCTTGAGATGACCATTGGCCCGGGCATGTCAAGACAACG
>JBCDKL010000176.1:0-6855 GCA_038746695.1 Pseudomonadota bacterium
GTTCGGGTGCCGGCACGTGGCGCGCCACCCAACTGGCCAAATCAGCCAGAGCCGGATGCGCCAGATTGCCTTGCAGATGCCTCCAGACCCTAGGGATCAGCGCGGGATAGCGCTGTTTGCCATCGCGCAGGCTGAGCCGGGCGAAAATGCCAATAATCTTCAGATTGCGCTGGGCGCCGATGGCGGCATAGGCGGCGCGGAACCGGGCTACATCGGCGCCGGTGAGGGTGAGATACTTGCGGATCATTGCATCTTGAAGATCGGGGGCTGTGTCGCGCCTTGCATCTTCCAGGAGCGAGACGAGGTCATAGGCCGGATGACCGATTAGAGCATCCTGATAGTCGAGCAGACCGACCCGCGCATCGCCCGCCCGCTTCGGCAGCCAGAGCAAGTTCTCGGCATGGTAATCGCGGAGCACGACGATCACGTGCGTCTCGGCCAGCTCCGCCATGGCGCCTGTGATCAGAGCATCATACTCGGCTGCGAGATTCGGAGAAACGGCTGCACCTGTGCCCGGCAGATACCAATCGGTTAGCAGCCGCGCCTCGGTCAGATAGGCATCCGTATCATACGGGCGCGCTGGCCAGGGGCCGGGGAAGTTTTCGGGGGCTCCAGCCTCGGCAAGTCGGGAAAGAAGCGCGATGGCTGCGTCGTAGAGCGGGGCCTCCCGCTCGGGCGAGCGGGCGCAGACCCGGGCATAAAGATCATCGCCGAGATCCTCGAGCAGCAGGAACCCACGTTCGGGGTCGGCGGCGTGGATACGGGGCGCGCTGAGACCGAGATCGCGGAGCCAGTGGGTCACCGCTGCGAACGGGCGGATATCCTCACCGGCCTCTGGTGGTGCATCCATCACCACAAGGGGCTGGGCACCGCTCAGCCGGTGATAGCGGCGGTTCGAAGCATCTCCGGCCAGCAGCCGCAGCGTCGCCGGATCTTGACCGGCCTGGCGGAGGAATGCGGCAAGCTCGGCGCTGCGCTCCATCATACAGCCTCGGGCAGGTGCCAGCCCTGGCCTTGGGCCGAGAGGGTGGCGCGCCGCCCCTGAGCCAGATGCGAGAGTTCGATGTCCAATCTGCGCTCTGGCAGATCCTCTCCCAGACGGTCGGGCCATTCGATCAACAGGATCGCATGGCTGAGCGCATCCAGAAGACCCAACTCATCAACCTCCTCCGGCCCGGTGAGCCGGTAGAGATCAGCATGCCAGATCTCGACCGGGGCGGCATAGACATTGACCAGGGTATAGCTCGGCGATGGTACCTCAACGGTATCGCCCAACCGTGCCTGGATGAGCGCCCTGGCCAGCGCGGTCTTGCCCGCACCCAAAGGACCAAAAAGACATACGCAGTCGCCAGCGACGAGATCGGGGGCCAAAGCGCGGCCCAGCCGGCCGGTCTCGGCCTCGGTCGCAAGCATGTAATTGGCGGTCAGGACGGGCCGGGTCATTGTCCGCCTAGCTCTAGCGGGAAATGCAGCCTGACTAAACTGGGGAATTCACGCGAGTGTGTGGTCGGGGATCAGATCTTCTCGAGCAATTCGCCCTCGGTGCCGTCGCCACTTGGATGGATCGGCGGGAAATGACAGGTCACCTCGATCCGTCGCGCCTCGGTATTGCAGGTCAGCCGGAGCATTCCGGCTTCCTTTGCCGCGAGGCGGCGCACCAATGGCAGGGCGGGGCTGTCCTTCTCGGTCGCCTCGATTGAGACCGGGCGCGTTCCCGCTGGGGTCTCGCGGGTGAAGAGCACGACGGTGCCATCGGATTCGCGCCGCCCGCCAATGCCGACCTCGCCGCCGCCCGAGCAGCGGTGGATCGCATCGGCCGCCATGTTGAACAGGATCTGGCGTACCCTGGTGCCGTCGCGTTGCAGCCGACCGATCCTTTCATCGATCTGCGCGGTCAGGGCGACCTTCGCCTCTCGGGTGCGGTGCTCGAGGAGTTCGCAGGTGATCTCTATGGCTTGGTCCACTGCGATCCCGTCGGGATCGAGACTCGAGGACTCCAGCTCGAGGGAAGCAAGTTCGGTCACGTCCTTGACGGTTTCGAGCAGATGCCCCGCCGCCTCGATGATACCCGCCGCATAGGTCTGCTGATGCGCGTTTAGCTTCCCGAAGCGCGGATCGGTCAACAATTGGCCAAAGCCGAAGACCGTGTTCAGTGGGGTGCGCAGCCGATGCGAGATCTGGTCGAGCACCACGCGGCGCATCTCCTCGACGCTCTCCAACGCTTCGTTGCGTTCGACAAGGGCCAAGGCCGCACGCTCGCTGTCGGTCACATCGGCAAAGGCAGCCAAGGTCGAGCCGCCGGGCAGCGGGGCAAAACGGGCGCGCAAGACCCGCCCGCCGCCCAGGGTCAGCCGTTCGGTCCAAACTTCACGGCTGACATCGCCGGTGGCGAAGGTGGTGCCGCGGGCCCATACGTCGGTCTCGACCGTCTGGCGCGAGCAGAGCTTGAAGAGATCGCGGGCATGCATTCCCTGGGTCACGCTGTCGGGATCGGTATCCCAGATCTCATGAAAGGCCGAGTTCACGAATTGCATCAGCCCATTGGCGCCGAACACCGCCAACCCCTCGTCCAGCCTGTCGAGTGCGGTGCGCAGCAGATCGTCCATATGCCGGAAGCGGTTCTCCAGCTTCATCTGCTCGGTCACATCGTCGAACACGAAGGCCAGCGCCCCATGCGGGTGCGGCCTGGCCATTACCCGGATACGTGCGCCGGAAGAGAGATCCCAGCTCTCCTCGTAATCCACCGCTTCGGGGTTTTCGAACAATTCAAGAAGCTTGTCGCGCCAGGCACGATAGTCGTTCAGTTCCGGGATCCGCCGGGTTGAGCGGAGTTGGTCCAGGATCTCGCGCAGATCCGGTCGGCGGGCCAACCAGGCGGGCTCGATCTGCCACATCTCCGAGAGGGCTGGATTGAACAGGATCAGCCGGTGATTGCGGTCGAAGATCGCCAGGCCTACGGTAAGATGCGCGAAGGTCTCGGTCATCGTCTGGATGAAGCGGGTCAGCGTGCGCTCGGCCGAGGCGGTCAGCGAGGCGTCGACGGCAAAACCAAGGCGGGTGTCCTCTGGCCCATCGATCTCGACGGCATGCAGCGTCATCGGGCCTTTATCGCCCAATTCCAGGCGGGTCCGGTCGATCGGGTTGCTCGATATCCCCTCGATCTCCTGCCGGCTGACCAGCAGATTGACGGCGTCGAGCGCGGCGACCTCGCCCTCGCGGGTGGCGACCTTGCCGTCGGCCCAGTTGATCGTGCCATCGGTATCGCGATTCCAGGCGATCAAGGGTGCGCGGTCGAGCAGTGACGAGACGGTGCGTTGCTTCCAGTCGAGCTTACTGAGTTCTTCGTCACGCTCTTCCAGGGCTGCCTTCGCGTTGCGCAGCTCGCGATCGGTGAAGGATGCGTC
The DNA here is from genome assembly GCA_038746695.1 of Pseudomonadota bacterium. Lineage (GTDB taxonomy): Bacteria > Pseudomonadota > Alphaproteobacteria > Rhodobacterales > Rhodobacteraceae > Thermohalobaculum. Next base: position 3,405 of record JBCDKL010000176.1, read on the forward strand.
GCGGAGGACGATGCGGATCTGCCCACCCTCCGGATGTCCCATCACTTCCAACGGGCGGTTGGCAACGTCCTGGGTCAAGAGATGCACGGGGTCGCCATTCTGCTCGAGCTGTGAGAGCGCGGCCACCGCCCCATCGGCACCTGGGCCGAGAAGTCGGCGCAGCATATCGTCAAGCGCACGCCCTCGCTCGGCCCCGAACCATTCCGTCGCCTGATGCGAGGCCCGGGTTATCCGCCCGCGATCCACAAGCACCACGGCGCCATCGGCGAGATCCGGATCGAAGCTTGCCGAGCGCCGCTCTGGTGGACCGATCAGGATCGACAGGGTCGTTACCGCCGATAACAGAACGATGAGCCCCGCGAGGCCCCAGTTCATTTCGATTATCTCCAGGCCAGCCAACATGGCGATACCCTCCCTTGCCCGGGAGTCGAGTATATATGCAACTCATGCGGTAGCAAGCGGGGTTCAGGTCGCCTGTTCGTCACTATGATCCGGCCCTACGTGGGTCTCAACTGACCGGATTAGGGAGTGGTTCGGCGTCGAAGCGGGTGTTCTTGCCGAGCGCGCGGCGTTCCATCTGCTTGCTCTGTGCAATCGCCTTGCGCGGCCAGACCAGTTCGATGATCGCACCAGGCGGGCGCATCGCCTCGGGCGAGACCGTGGACCCACGCTCGGCGCCTCGCCACCTTTTCAGCGTGTCCGAACCATTGGCGAAGGTCATCTTGGCTCCGGTCCGCTCCAGCAAGGTACGGGCAATGAAAAGGCCCAGCCCCATGCCCTCGTAGCTTTCGGGATCGCTTGGCCCGCCGCGGGACCGGGAGGAGACGTATGGCTCGCCCAGCCGAGGCAGAATATCGGCGCTGAAACCCTTGCCGTCATCGCCGATCGCGATGCGCAAGCTGCGCTCGGAAAGGTCGATATCGATCCACACTGTGGCATCGGCGAAATCCACCGCGTTCTGGATCAGATTGCGCAAACCGTGGATCAATTCGGGGCTGCGCGGTATCGCTGGCTGCGCGTCGCCCGCCTCGGCCACTGGCGCGCCGCCATAGCGGATGATCAGGTTCTTGCCGCGGCCGAGATGGGGCGCTGCGGCTTCCTCGACCACGGCCGAGACCGGGGCGGCCTTCACGTGCTGATCATCGCGACCGCCTTGGCCCATATCCGCCATGATGTCGCGGCAGCGATCCGCCTCGCGCCGGATCAGGGCGATATCCTCGGCCAATTCCTCGGGAAGTTCGGGATATTGCTTGAGCTCACGCGCCAACTCGCCTGCCACCAGTTTGATCGTGGCCAGCGGGGTGCCGAGTTCATGTGCCGTCGCTGCGGCGATCCCGCCGATCGCGGCCAGTCGTTGCTCGCGCGACAGGGCCACCTGGGTCGCGTTCAGCGCCTGGCTCATCCGGTATCCCTCGACCGTGACCCGCCGGACATAAAGCGCCAGGAACACGATCCCAATCGCCAGTGCTGCAGTGGACCCGACACCATAGAGCCCCGGCACCTCCATCACCGAGCCATCCGGCCCGACCAACGGCTCGTGATAGAGCCACATGAGCGGGATCGAGCAGATCGCCGCCAGCCCCAGATAGAGCGTCGATTGCAGCCGTAGCGCCGTGGCCGAGATCGCAACCGGCGCCATCGCCAGTACCACGAACGGATTGTTGACCCCGCCGGTCAGCATCAACAGTCCGACCAGCTGCACCAGATCGAAGAACAGCGAGGCCAGGGTCCACCGCTCGCCCAACCGCTTCTCAGCGGGAAAGATCAGGAAGGTGATCACATTCACAGTGACCGAGGCCGAGATCAGCAGCGCGCATTGCGTCAAGGGCAGGTCAAATCCCAAGCCCTGGCTGACGAACAGAACCGCTCCAGCCTGTCCTGCCACGGCCAGCCATCGCAGCAAAAGCAGTGTGCGCAGCCTTACCCAATCGCCGCGGGCGCGCATGTTGAACAAAAGCTGAGTGCCTCGCGTGGTCGCCATGGCGCACTATGATCCGATCTTCACGCGATTGGGAAGGGATGCGGCAACCCGCCTGATCCGGGAACCTTGATTTCGACGCGGGTCTTGCCCTTGTCTGAACGGAGGCACGCGCGTGAGGAGGCGACATGCAACGGATCATTCTGGCAACGGCAGGGGCGCTGACGGTTCTGATCGTCGCAGCAGCCGTGTTTCTGGCGGGTGGACGGGGCGAGCGCCCGGCGCCGGCCGCGGCGCTGAACATCTCCGGGGCCGATATCGGCGGCGATTTTACCCTGGTCGATCATCTGGGCCAGACGCGCAGCGCGGGGGATGTCATCACCGGGCCTACATTGATCTATTTCGGCTACACTTATTGCCCGGATGTTTGTCCGATCGACACGCAGAACATGGTGGATATCGCCGATATGCTGGCGGAGAAAGGGCTGGAGGCCACTCCGATCTTCGTCACGGTCGATCCCGAACGTGACGATGTCGAGACCATGGCCATTTGGGCCGAAGTCATGCATCCCGAGATGATCGCCATGACCGGCAGCCAGGCGCAGATCGATGCGGTTCGTTCCGCCTACAAAGTCTACGCCCAGCGGGTCGATGTGGAGGGACAGGCGGAGTATCTGATGAACCATTCCGCGTATCTCTATCTCGCCGATCCGAGCGGTCTGCGGGCGATGTACCGCAACGGTTATGACCCGGCCCTGATCGCCGAGGATATCGCCTGGGTCTTGGAAGAGGGCTGAGCCCCCAGTGCCTAATCCTCAGGCGCTTTCGAAACGATATGCGTGAAGCTTCGGCCCCTCGCTTCTGAGCCATCGCCTCGGTCGCTCGAATCCAGGCATGAGATTTGATAGCACCGCCCAATAGCGGGAGGAATGGTTCATCTCGACCAGGTGGGCGGCCTCGTGGGCGCAGAGATAGTCCTGCACCTCGGTCGGCGCCATGGCCAGCCTCCACGAGAGATTAATCCGCCCCGCCGAGGAACAAGACCCCCATCGCGAACGAGTGTCCTTCAGCGCGATCCCAGCCACTTCCCGGCCTAGACGTTCGGCATAGAATTGCACCATCGGCGCCATGCGCGCCCGCGCCCGCTCCTTCAGCCAGGCTGCTATGCGTGGGCCAGGGGCGCTGAGGCCAGAGAGCGAGAGGCACCCCTCACCCAGCACAGGCGTGCGGCGCGGACCCGGTTGGATCACCACACGCACCATCTCGCCCGCCACCGGCAGAGAGGCCCCGTCGCCCATCTCTACTGGTCCTGGTTGCCTGGACAACGCCTCGGCCAGCCAACCGCTCTGACGCGCCAGAAACTGCCGGATCTCCACCTCCGGCACACGTGGTGGCAGTGTCAGGGTGGCCCCATGCCCAGGCGGGTTCAGCCGCAAGGTAAAGCGTCGCGCGCGGGGGTTGATCGAGAGCGCCACATCCACAGGCGGCGTCTCAAGCGTTATCGCATCTGGCAAGGGTCGGCGGCTCATCGCA
>JBCDKL010000177.1:0-6817 GCA_038746695.1 Pseudomonadota bacterium
GACCCATCACAAGATGTCCCCCGGCGCGATGGAAAAGATGATGCGCCAGATCGTGCCGGTGACCATGCAGATCGAAGCCTTGGAGAGCACTTTCAAGCTGAACCAGAACCAGCCTGACCCGGCCCGTGCCCGCGCCGCGGATCACTTGGCTGAAGGTGCCACCGCGGGGATGGAGACCCCGGCCCTGGCCGCGATGATGCGCGCTGTGCCAGAGGGCGGGCGATGATCCTGCGCGACGCCGTACCGGAAGATCGCGCACTGCTCGAGCGCTTCACAATCGCCCTCCAGGATTTCGAGCGCGAGCGCGAGCCCAACCGCCGCCCGGGTGCTGAGATGGCGGCCGAGCATATCGATGCTCTGGACGCTTGGGCGGATGCCTCGCCCGTCAGCGCCCATCTGATCGCCGAGATCGATGCTGTGCCCGCCGGCTGGCTGTTCTTCGCCGTTTATGAAGAGGAGGAGAAGATCACGCCCGAAGAGACGAGAGCGTCAGGCTCGATCAGCGCTCTCTGGGTCGAGCCCGAATTCCGCCGCCAGGGTATTGCAAGTGCCCTGATTGCCGAGGCCGAGGCGCGCATGCGGGATGCCGGGCTGAAACGAGTGGAGATCGGGGCGATCGTCTCGAACAGGCGAGCCATCGATCTCTACCGCCGGTTGGGGTTTTCCGATTACCAGCTGAGCCTGGGCAAGCAGCTGTGACGCTCGACCTGGTCACAGTTCTATTTCTGCTGGCGGGAGCGGGGTTGGCGGCCTTCATCGCGGGCTTTGCCGGGTTCGGCACGGCGCTGATGGCATCAGGGCTCTACTTCCACGCGCTGCCAGCGGCCTCAGTGCCACCGCTGATCGTCACCGGTTCAGTGATCGCGCATCTGACCACCATGATCGCATCGAGGCAATTGACCGAGATTCGCCCCGCCCTGCCCTTTCTCGCCAGCGGAGTTATCGGCGTCCCGATCGGTGTGGCATTACTGGCCGTGATTTCCGCCGATGCGCTGCGCCTTGTGGTGGGGGCGGTGCTGATCAGCTATGGCGTGGCAGTGCTAAGCGGGGTGCTCCGCCCATTGGGCCGCCATCTGCGCTCGCGCGTCAGGGATGCCGGGATCGGTGGGGTGGGCGGCATCCTGGGCGGGCTGGCCGGCCTGTCGGGCGTGCTGCCGATGGTCTGGCTGCAACTGACCGACGCCAGCCCCGGCGAGAGCAGGGGAATCCTCCAAGCCTATAACCTGGTGCTGCTCGGCTTGGCCTCGGCCACAATGGCGCTTTCAGGTCTTATGACCGCCGACGTTCTGATGGCCATCGCCGTGATCACTCCAGCCAGCATCCTGGGCGCCCTGATCGGCAACCGGGCCTTTGGCCTGGCAAACCCGGCTCTGTTCCGCCGCGTCGTCACCGGACTGCTGCTCGCCTCTGGCCTGGTTTTGATGTGGCGGGTGCTGGATTGAGCTGCCCCCCGGAAACGCTTTGCCTCGATCCTGCAGGGCGCTAGAAGGCGCCGGAAAGGAGAGTCAAATGGCCCGCGTTCTGATCACCTCGGCCCTGCCCTATATCAACGGCATCAAGCATCTCGGAAATCTGGTCGGCAGCCAGCTTCCCTCCGATGCCTATGCCCGGTATATGCGCGCACGCGGCCATGAAGTGATGCTGATCTGCGCGACCGACGAGCATGGCACTCCGGCCGAGCTTGCCGCCGCGAAGGCTGGTCAGCCGGTGGCCGAGTATTGCGCCCAGATGTGGCAGGTGCAGAAGGATCTCGCCGACGGGTTTCGCCTCAGCTTCGATCATTTCGGCCGCTCCTCAAGCACGCGCAACCATGCCCTGACCCAGCATTTCGCCGGGCGCCTGGCCGAGGCTGGGCTGATCGCCGAGGTTATGGAGAAGCAGGTCTTCTCCCCCAGTGATGGCCGCTATCTGCCGGACCGCTATATCGAGGGGACATGCCCGAATTGCGGCTATGACCGGGCCCGCGGCGATCAATGCGAGAATTGCACCAAGCAGCTCGACCCGGTGGATCTGATCAACCCGCGCTCGGCAATATCGGGCGCCACGGATCTCGAGATACGAGAGACAAAACATCTCTATCTCCGCCAATCGGCTCTGAAGGATGAGATCGCCCATTGGGTCGAAAGTCGCACGGAATGGCCGCTGCTCACCTCCTCGATCGCCCGCAAATGGCTGACCGATGGAGACGGGCTGCAGGACCGGGGCATCACCCGCGATCTCGACTGGGGCATCCCGGTGCGGCGCGGGGCCGAGGACTGGCCGGGGATGGAGGGCAAGGTCTTCTATGTCTGGTTCGACGCGCCAATCGAATACATCGCCGCCACCGCTGAATGGGCCGACGCAAATGGGCTCGACGACAGCGCGTGGGAGAGCTGGTGGCGCATCGATCGCGGAGCCGAGGATGTCAGCTATGTCCAGTTCATGGGCAAAGACAATGTGCCCTTCCACACGCTCAGCTTTCCCGCGACCCTGATGGGCTCCGGCGAAGCCTGGAAGCTGGTGGATCAGATCAAATCCACCAACTGGCTGACCTATGAGGGGGGGAAATTCTCCACCTCGCAGGGCCGGGGCGTATTTATGGATCAGGCGCTGGCGATCCTGCCGCCCGATTACTGGCGCTGGTGGCTGCTGGCAAACTCTCCAGAAACCTCGGACAGCGATTTCACCTGGGAAGTCTTCCAAACCGGCGTCAACAAGGATCTCGCGGATGTGCTCGGCAATTTCGTCAGCCGCGTCACAAAGTTCTGCCGCTCGAAATTCGGCGAAGCAGTGCCGGAGGACGGGGTCTATGAATTGCCCGAGCAAGAGGCGATCCAGGCGATATCTAGCCGTCTGGATACGCTCGAGGCTCATTGGCAGGCGATCGAGCTGCGCAAGGCAGCGGCCGAGACGCGGGCAATCTGGGTGATCGGCAATGAATACCTGCAAGATCAGGCGCCCTGGACCCTGGTCAAATCCGACCCGGCGAGGGCGCAAGCGGTGATCCGCTTTGCCCTCAATCTCTGCCGGCTCTATGCGGTGATCTCACGCCCCTTCATCCCCGATGCATCCGACAAGATCCTGCGGGCACTGGGGGCCGAGGATCAGGCGCTCGCCTGGCCGGAGGACCGGATCAAAAGCTTCAACCAGCTCCCCAAAGGCCAGGGTTTCCTCGTGCCCGAGAATCTGTTCGAGAAAATCACCGACGACGCCCGAGACGCGATGGCCACCCGCTTTGCCGGAAACTGAAACCCCTCCAAGCACGATGCTGCCACCGCAAGCCGGGGGGTGGGTGGGGGCGGGCGGTGGCCGCGTCGTGATTGGAGGGGTCCGCAACACCGCCCAGGATTGAACGATGGTTAGGTCACCCTCGTTTTGCGTGTTACGATTCCGCCATCAGGAGCAGGCGACGAGGGGGCAGCCGAATGACGATTTCCTATGATGCCAGCATGGCGCAGGTCCAGATGACGCTGAGCGCCATTGCCTATACCCCCGACAGCAATGGCGGCGCTTCGCCGACACCGGGCGATATAACGACCGAATTGTCCAAGACCGGCTACGCCACCGGCGGAGAATGGTCATTGGCCTGGGGGCCGGGCTATTCCACCTATGACGACAACATGATGTATGTCGTCCAGAAGACTCCGGGAACTTATTCTCTAGTGATCCGTGGCACGCAGTTTAATTCGCTGACCTCCTGGTTCGAGGATTTCCCCACCGGCATGACCGATGTCTCGGCCTGGACCGGGGGTGATGTGGCCGGCACCACACCTTATGTCTCTGACAAGTTCTACACGGCGATCACCACGCTGATGACCACACCAGGACCGGTGGCGGCAACCGGGCAAACCATGGACTTGGCCGCCTTTCTGGACGGGCTGGCCAGCGCCAATTCAAGCCTGACACTCTATATCACCGGGCACAGCCAGGGCGGCGGGCTGGCCCCGGTGCTGCTCGCCTGGCTGATCTCCCATGCGGCAGCGAATTGGCCCAGCACGGATGCGACGATGATCGGATATGGCTTTGCGCCACCGACCTCGGGCGGCGCCAATTTTGCATCCTGGGTGAAGGGCAATCCCGATGGCGGGAAGAGCGGCAACGCCTCTGCCTCGTTTCTCGTGAAGAACCCCAATGACATTGTCCCCTTTGCCTATGACCAGATCATGAGCATCTGGCTCGACGGGGTGCCGATCGCCGTGACCGACCATACCGAGCGGGACGCGATCATCGCAGCGGCGCTCGGCGCGGTGGCATTGGCGGGCAGTTACAAGACGGTTTGGGCTCAGGCGGGTGAGGTGACCATTCTGCCCTCGGAAGCCGATCCCGAAGGCGGCAGCTATTTCTCGCAGGTCGAGGCGCAGCACAACCATAACAGTTATCTGATCCTGTTGGGCGCGCCGCCGACGGATATCCCCAGCAAATCGCCGCTCACCCCTCCGAGCTGAGATTCTTCAGTTCACCCGGCCACCGCATGACGACGCCCGTAGGGGCTTGCGACGGCAGCCCGAAATCGGAGGCAATCGATCAGGACCGATAGGCCGAGAGCGGATCGGTACCAGTGAAAGGATGCACTTTCACATGGCGTTCGCGGACCTGCGCCTCGGAGAGGATCGCATACCAGTCGGCCATATGAGGGGTCTGGAAATGGGCGGTGAGGGCCGAGCCGCTCTCCCAAATCTCGAAAATCCGAATGGTATCGGGATCTTCCAGCAGTCTTGCATAGGTGTAGAGGATGCAGCCTGGTTCCGCCCGCGTCGCGGCGATCACCGTATCCATGCTGGCGCGCAGCCGGTCGACCTCGCCCGCGGCGAAGCTGACATAACCGGCGACGATGACGCCGCCGGCCAAACCTTCTTCGGGGATCACGCGATGCGCTCGACGGCGATGGCGATGCCCTGGCCGCCGCCGATGCACATGGTGATGAGCCCTTTCGACCCTTCGATACGCTCGAGCTCGGCCAAGCATTTGAGGGTGATGATCGCCCCGGTCGCCCCAACCGGATGGCCGAGCGCGATGGCCCCGCCATTCGGGTTCACCTTGGCCGGATCGAAATCCAGCGACTTGGTGACCGCGCAGGCCTGAGCCGCGAAGGCCTCATTCGACTCGATCACATCGAAATCGCCGACGGTCAAACCAGTGCGCTCCATCAGTTTCTGCACCGCGGGGATCGGGCCGATCCCCATCACCTCTGGCCTGACGCCCGCATGCGCATAGCCGAGGATCCGGGCACGCGGCTTCAGCCCCGCCGCTTCGGCTGCCTCCGCACTGGCCAGCACCATGGCCGCGGCACCGTCATTGATGCCCGAGGCATTGCCCGCGGTCACCGTGCCATCCTTCTGGAACACCGTGCGCAGACCGGCGAGATCCTCCGCCGTGGTATCGGGTTTTGGGTGCTCATCGGTGTCCAGCACGATATCGCCTTTGCGCGATGAGACGGTGAAAGGCGCGATCTGGCTGGCAAAGCGGCCCTCGGCCATCGCCACCCCGGCGCGTTTCTGGCTTTCCAGGGCAAAGCTGTCCTGGTCCTCGCGGGTGATCTGATGCTCGTTGGCGACGTTCTCCGCTGTCACACCCATATGTCCCGTGCCGAACGGGCAGTTGAGGGCGCCGATCATGAAATCGAGCATTTTCACATCGCCCATCTTCTGTCCGAAACGCGCGTTTTGCAGGCCATGGGGGCTTTTCGACATGTGCTCTGCCCCGCCGGCGAGCGCATAGTCGGCATCGCCCAGCATGACCGATTGGGCCGCCGAGACAATCGCCTGAGCACCCGAACCGCAGAGCCGGTTCACATTCATCGCCGGTGCAGTGTCTGGCACGCCCGCCTCGATGGCCGCGACGCGGCTAAGATACATGTCGCGCGGTTCGGTATTGATCACATGGCCAAAGACGACATGGCCGATCTGCGCGCCCTCGACCCCGGATCTCTCCAAGGCTGCTTTGGCGCAATGGGCAGCGGTTTGGGCGGGCGGGATGGCGGCGAGCATGCCGCCGAAGGTCCCGATTGGGGTGCGTGCTCCATCCAGGATGACGACGTCACGGGTCATGGGCTCTCCTCCGGTTATCTGTCCTTCCCCGCTTACAGAAGAAACCGGGGAAGGACCAGAGAAGAGCGGCGGGTTAAATCAGAGCGACCGGACCCAGACCTCGACCCGGCGGTTGATCTGCCGACCTTCGAACGTCGTGTTGCATCCAACCGGGGCCAGTTCGCCATAACCCAGCGTACGAATGTTCAACCGGCTGAAGGTCAGGGGGCCGACGATCTGCGCCAATTGCGCCTGTACCTGCTCGGCCCGGCGCAGCGCCAGCGAGCGGTTGAGATCGAACTGGCCGATCGAGTCGGTGAATCCGATCAGTAAGAGCTCGGCCCCGTCAAATTCGCCATCCTGCAGCTCGTTGGCCAGCTCCGCCACATCGCGGGCCGATCTGGCATCGAGTTGGGTCGAACCCTGATTGAAACGGAAGGTCGTGGTCAGACGCTCGGCATCGCGCAGCTCGACCAGCATCTCGCGCAGATCAGCGAAAGAGACCTCGTCCTCGCCTGTGATCGCATGAATCAGTCGGTTGCCTTGATCGGCGATGGTCACCCTTTCCTCTCGCAGATTGATGAAACCCGCATCTGCCACCAAATCCTGCGCCTCATCGGACAGCGCGAAATCCACCAGACGGCGGGCATGGGCCGGCGCTTCGCCAGGGGTCGAGTAGAGATAGAGCCGCCTTGCCAGCGGATATTCCTCGGTCTTCATTGTGAAGCTGGTAGGCGGCGAGACGATCCCGCAGGACTGACTGAGATTGAGAACTTTCGCCGCCCTGGCGAAGGCAGCACCGGTGAAACCGA
>JBCDKL010000178.1:0-6761 GCA_038746695.1 Pseudomonadota bacterium
GGATCTCGACTTCCACCTGCCGTTTGACCAGCGAGTACATCGGCTGGATCACGTCGAGCGGCGGCCAGCCGCGGCACCCGGCAATGCCATTCGCTTTCACATATTGCCAGGCTGCCCAGTTCGAAGCTCCCAGATGCAGCACCTTGCCGGAGCGGACCAGATCCTCCGCCGCTCGCATCACCTCGTCGAGCGGAGTGATCGGATCCCATCGATGAAAAAACAGTACATCCAGCCGGTCGGTGCCAAGGCGTTGAAGAGAGGCTTCGACTGAGACTGTGACCTGGCGGCGGTTATTGCCCCGATCGTTCCCGGTCGGACCGGTCTCATAGCCCGTCTTCGAGGTGATCACCAACCCGTCGCGGCTGCCTGCAATCAGGCGGCCCAGGATCTCCTCGGCCCGGCCGCCATTATAGATGTTGGCGCAGTCGAAAAAATTCACTCCGGCATCGCGGCAGGCGGCAAACATGGCGGCCGAGGCCGCCTCATCCGCATCGCCTCCGTAAGCCATCGTCCCGGCACAGAGCGCCGACACTTCTATGCCGGTGCGGCCGAGCCACTTGGACTTCATCCTAGCCTGCCGGAAAGATACTGAGCGAAGTCGAAATTCGGCCGTTCCAGATGACTAAGATGTCCGGGCATCGCCAGATCTGAACAGAGGCCGCGAAAGACCCGCTCGGTACAACCGCGATCCTCCTCGTTCACATCGTCGAGCAGAGCCTTGGCCTGGGCGAGCATCTCGTCCGCCTCCGGATCTGCCACGAAGTCGGGCGAGAGCCCGCCGCCATAAAGGATGCGAACATGGCCCGGACCGTCGGGATGCAGGCTCAGATACCAGAAATAGCCCGGGGTCAAAGTGATCATCAGGCTCGGATAGATCGAGATCAGATAGGTGGTGTTGCGCCGTTCTCCGTTGAGGCGGGTGCTATCGGGGTGCGCAACTGACAGCTTGAAGGACGGGTCCTTCTGGATGGAGTGATAGTTGAAGGTCGCCGGGCTTTCCGGGCAATCCATCTCATCCAGCGACACCGCCCAACCGATCGTGCCATTATGGCAGACCGGGAGGTGATAGCTCTCCATGAAGTTCTCGGCCAGCACCTTCCAATTGGTCGCCCAATGATGCTCCTCCTGCCAGGTCTGGACGTAATGCTGCATCTCGTAATCGCCGACCAGATCCTGGACCTCGGCGAAATGGGTATCTGGATTGGGTGCGTCTGGATTGAGCGTGATCAGGATCCAGCCCAACCAATCCGCGACTCGGATCTGTGGCAAGCAGTAATCGCCCCGGTCAAAGCCCTGATTGCCGGTCATCGCCGGTGCTCCGCGCAACCTGCCGTCGAGATTATAGGTCCAGGCGTGATAGGGGCAGACGATTGTCCGCGTATTCCCAGTGCCCTCCAGCAGGGTCGACATGCGGTGCAGGCAGACATTCGACATCGCGCGCAAGGTGCCCGTGGCATCGCGCAGCACGATCACCGGCTGCCCTGCCAGTTCATATGTCAGATAATCCCCGGGGGCCTTGAGCTGATCGGTCCGGCCAACGCAGATCCATTCCTGGCGGAAGATGTGAGAAAGCTCGGCATCCAAAAACCGCTCGGATGTATAAACCGATTTCGGCATTGTCCTTGCGCGTTCGAAAGGTTCGGCGGACTGGGCTTTGAGCTCGGCGATCGGGTCGATCGGATCGTGGCGTGTCATGGCTGGCTCCTCTCGTGGTCACGATCCCCGAGAGGGAGGAAAATGGCAATAGGGTTGACGCGGCTGGGCGCTGGGTCTGGTAGCTTGTACCGCCCGGCGCTCTTGGCGGATTGATCGCGGATGCTCGCGCCGGGATGAGGCCGAAGCGCATGGGAGGGGGATGGTCATAGCACAGCCCATAGAAACCTCGTTCACCGCCCGAATGGCGCCCTGGAGCTTGATCGCCGCCGCATTGGTCCTGTTGGCCACTTATCCCCTGGCCCGTGGCGAGGGAGTGGAGCGTGTGCTGGCCTATGACGCGCGCTATCTACACGCGGCGGGGCATTGCCTCTGGCAGGGATTATCGCCCTATGATCTGACCGCGTTCAGGGGCTGTTGGGAGGAAGCGACCGGCGAGGGCCTGCATTCCTCCTTCGTGCTGCCGCCGGTGAGCTTTATTTTGGCGCTTCCCATGGGTCTGATGCCCTGGCTCGCGGCCGAGGCATTGTTCGATTTCGTACAAATAGCGGCCTGCGCGGCGCTGGCGATGGTGCTGGCCTCGCTGGCCGGAATGGGAAAGGCGACCGAGCCGCGCGCCCGCCTGACCGCCGCGCTTTGGGTGGCGCTCGCGCTAATCGGCCATGGCGTGGTGGTGACCGTGATCGTCGGACAATATGCGATCTTCACGGCGCTCGGCATCGCCTTGGCGGTTCTTGGCCAGCGAAGCGGGAGGGGATGGATGCTGGCGCTCGGCACGCTGCTCGCCCTTTGGAAGCCGCATCTTTCCCTGATGGTGCTGACACTGCTCTGGCTGGGGCCGCCATTGGCGTTCTGGCGCTGGAAACTGGCGGTTCTGGCGGTCTTGGCCGCTTTGGCGGCCGCCGTCTTGGCGATCGACCCAGATCCGGCGGTGCATTTCACGGCTTCGATGCAAGAGCATCTTCAGAACCGCCATACACGTTTGTCCGAGCCTGGTGGTCTGAATGGGATGCTGGCGCTGCCCGGGCTGGTCTCGCAGGTTTCGGGCCTGACGCTTTCTCTCCTAATCGCCGGTCTTGTCGCTTGGCTGGCGCTCGTCTGGCGGGTTCAGAGCAGCTACGCAAGCGGGATCGACCGTGCCTGGCCCGTGATCGGTTGCGCGATCGTGTTCGGAGCGTTCCTGGTGCCGCATAAAACCTATGATTTGGCGATCTATTCGGTCGCTCTGGTGATGCTGGCGCGGCTGGCCTGGCCGATGCAGCTCTTGGGTGGGCTCGGCTTCGCCTTGGCCTGGGTGCCTCATTACACGGTGATGGCAGCCTTGCCATTCGTGCCTTTGATCGCCTGGCAGAACTTGGCCGTGCTGGCCTTAGGTAGCGTGTTTCTGGCGGCCGCTTTCGACCCGACGCTCAGGCGCGGGGCGCCTCCAACGCAGCGCCGGAACTGATCAGGGCGGAAATCTCGTCGGCGGAGAATCCAGCCTCCGCCAGGATCTCGCGCGTGTCCTGGCCAAAGCGGGGCGGTTTGCTGCGGGCTGGGTCGGGTGGCGTGCGGCTGAGTTTGATCGGGTTCGCAACGGTGCGGAAGCCGTCGATCTCGCGGACCATCTCGCGATGGCGCGTTTGCGGCGCGTCAAGCACTTGGCTGACCGGCAGAACCGGGCCCGCCGGGGCGCCCGCCTGCATAAACGCATGGGCCAGCGCCTCGCCGTCCCAATCCGCCATCAGCGGTTCGAAGGCTGCGCGCAGATCGGCCTGATGAGTGATCCGGTCGGCATTGTGGTGAAACCGCGGATCCTCGCTTAGCTCCGGCACGCCCAGCACGCGGCAGATCTTGGCGAATTGCCCGTCATTGCCCCCTGCGATGAAGACATCACAGGTTTTGGTCGGATAGACGTCATAGGGGGCGAGATTGGGATGCTGGTTACCAAAGATCCCGGGCTCGGCCCCGCTGAGCAGGTAGTTGGCGTAATGCGGATAGAGGATCGAAAGCGCGCTGTCATATAGGGTCATGTCGAGGAACTGGCCGAGGCCCGAACGATCCCGCTCGTAAAGCGCCATGGCGATGCCGAGGGCCGCGGCCATTCCGGCGGCTATGTCGACCAAGGAGATCCCGATCCGCGTGGGCGCGCCGCCGGCGGGGCCATTGATGCTCATCATCCCCGCCTGGGCCTGAATCACCGCATCATAGCCCGGCAGGCCACCCATCGGGCCATCGGCGCCAAAGCCGGTGAAGCCGCAATAGATCAGCCTAGGGAACCGCTCCTTGAGGACGGTTTCATAGCCGAGACCCCAATGCTCCATCGAATGGGGTTTGTAGTTCTCGATCAGGACATCGGCGCTTTCAATCAGGCGGAGCAGCACGGCGCGTCCGGCCTCCTGCCGCAGGTCAAGCGCCATGCCGCGCTTGTTTCTGTTGACGCCAAGGAAGTAGCTGGCGGCGCCGATTTCCTCGTCGAAAGGCGGACCCCAATGGCGGACATCATCGCCCTGCGGCGGTTCGATCTTGATCACATCGGCGCCGTGATCGGCCAGCCATTGAGTGCAGAAAGGACCGCCGAGGACCCGGGTGAGATCGATCACTTTCACACCGTCCAACGCGCCCATTTCGCCCTCCGCTTGCTCAAGGCTTGGCCTGAGGCGGAGCGTAAATCAGGCCTTTGCCCGATACCAGCCGAGAAGACCGAATGCGGCCAGAAGGCTCAGATAGAGCGTTATCCCGCTTGGCAGCGGCACGGTCGGCATCGCTGCGCCAAAGGAGATATTGTCGATCCCGATCCCCAGATCGGCGCCCGGCCCTCCGCTGAGAGTGATCTCGGTGAAGGGCGCCCCAGAAATCAGACCGAAAAAGCTGATCCTTTGCGCCACCTGGAAGGGAATGTTGCCACCCGCGCCTGCGGCAATCTCGACCGCGCGGGTCTGATCGTCGTCAACCCCGGCGAAATCCGCAGCGAATGCCATGATCGGCGCGTCGAACAGGAACCGGATCTCATCGTCCTCGCCGAGCCCGGCATAGAGGAATGGGCTGCCATCAATTGATGTGTGAGGGTCGCTCGCGGGCGGCACGTCAAGCCTGATGAAAGGCCTGCCAAGTGTCCCCCGATGCTCGACCCGAAACCCATCGAAGGCCAGACTGCCTTGCGCGAAACTGCGATCCGCGCGGGCGGTATTGAAAGTCTCGGTCGTGAAGCGGGCGGTCTGTGCGGTGAAGCTGCTGCGATCGGTGAAGAACTCCATCGAGGCACCAGCGGCCAGACGCGGCGCCAAAAGTGAGAGTAGGAGGACCAAAAGAGCCAGACGCATACCACACCTCATCAGGAACAAGATGCGAACTTTTCTGGGTTTATGGTTGATGAAGGGTAAACGGAGGGGGGGGGCCTTCCTAGCCTATCCCCCAGAGCCTATGGGCAAATTCGGGATAGAACCGGGCGACCCTAGGGGCGATTTGCTCGGCGAGGCGTTCTAGTCGGTCGAGCTTCGGTTCGGGCGTCGGGCGCGGCGTTCCGGGATCGAAAGCGAAGCCGGTGGCGGCGCGGATCCCCTCCACGCTCTCGCCAGGGTGGATCTGGTCGAGCCGGAACCGTGCAGCGCCGCGGTCGAAACCGAAGACCGCCCGGCCGGTTACGAGTGCGTGGCACCCTCCTTGGCGCCAGACCTCGGGCGCATTGGTCCCGGGGGCGGAGATGAAATCCACTTTCTCGACCAGCGTGCGGGGTGAATGCTCCTCGCGAAACAGGATGACTTTGGGCACGGCCGCATACATCAGCGCCGAGCCGAAGGAGCCGGCAAAGCGACGCTCGGCCTGCGGATAGGGACCGGTGCCGACCAAGTTGATATTCGCCGCCCCGTCAATCTGCACCCCGCCCAGAAAGAAAGTGTCGATTCGGCCCTGACATGCGGCATCGAAGAGCTCACGCGAGCCCTCGGTGAACCGGTTCTCGGTCTCGGAATGGAGAATGGTGACATGCATTCGATGGGCTGCTTCGGCCTGGGCCAAAAGGGCGGCGGCCCCGGGGATGGGCGATGCTGCTCCGACGGCGACATGCCGGTCGCCCGCCAGCATATCGGCGATAGTTAAGATCAGGAGCAGGGGATCGGCGTTCATGCAGGGGCGAGACTAGCGGTAAGCCAGGTATCAAAACCATCTTGGGTTCTGGCGGCGGAAGCGTAAGCGGCCAGCGCCGCGCCGTCGGGTGGGTAACAGCCGGTGAGGCCGCAGGGCCAGGCGCCTTTTGGGGCGACAGCGATCCCGTCGATATAGAAACTGGGCAGAGCGCCGGGCGCGGTTTCCTCCGAGGCAAAGAAATCGGCGTCGACGATTTCCTCGACGGTCACGAAAACCCTGCGCGAGGCATGCGCGAGCGTGGCGAGCTCGCGGCGCCGCCCGATCCAGACATTGCCATGCCGGTCGGCCCGGGCCGCGTGGAACAGCGACACATAGGGTGACACAGCGGGAACCACGACGATCGGGTCGGGGGCAGACGACAGTGGTGCCTCAATCACCTGCCAATCCGGGCGATGCGCCAGAATGTCCGAGCCGATCAGCCCGCGCTGCGGCAGGAAGGGCACGCCGCGCTCGGTTGCCTGAAGCTGGGCGTGCTGAGCCGGGCAAGTGCTGTCGCGCATGGTGATCCTGCCCGCCTCGACGGCTGCCGAGAAGCGCGGTGCCCGACCATATTCGCCCAAGGTTATGGCGGCTGCCTCGACCTCGGCCACACAACCCGCGCCGATCAGCAGATCGCCCTGTATCGTCGAGTAGGGCAGGCAATAGAGCTGGAGCGCTCGAACCCCGCGGGCGATCAGAGCGCGAGTGGCTGTCATCGGCACGCCGGAGTAATCTGCGGGCACCCCGAGCAGCGCGCCATCGGCGATCTCGGCAGCGATCTCGTCCACCGTTAGGGTCTGCAGGTCAGGCTCCACCATGGCGCGAGCCTAGCGGCCCGCCTGAGGCTTGAGAAGCGCAGTTCTCCGATTCAGCGTTTGCACTGCGGTAGGTTCTGACTAGAGTTTTCGCCAAGGACCCGGTCGGAACAGGCCCGGTCGACTTATAGACTGTGCGACGAGGAGAGACTGCGCGCCATGACCAAGCCCCCCCGCATCCGAATGAAC
>JBCDKL010000179.1:0-6657 GCA_038746695.1 Pseudomonadota bacterium
ATGCGGTCGCCTTTACTCAGCGCTACTCGACCTGGCTGCATCGCAATGCCAGGGCCGAGATGATCGCCGAACTTGGCCTGCCCGCCTATCTCCGGCTGCCGACCGAGGCGGAATGGGAATATGCCGCGCGCGGCGGGGCGGCGGTGACAACAGCCGAGTTTCGCGAGCCGGTTTATCCCTTGGGCACAGCGACCTTGGCCGAGTTCGAAGCCTATGGCGCGACCTCCTCGGCCAACGGGAAGGTACAGCCGGTCGGCTCGCTGTCCGGCAATCCGCTGGGTTTGCATGACATGCTGGGCAATGTCGCGGAGCTGATGCTCGAACCTTTCCGCCCGGTGCGCCATGGCCGCAGCCATGGCCGGATCGGCGGTTTCGTTAAACGCGGCGGCGATGCGAATGCAGATCTGTCTCAGATCACCGCGGTCACCCGCCAGGAATTGCTTTATTTCGACGAGACGACGGGCGCGCCGCTCAGCAGTAAGTTCATCGGTTTTCGACCGGTGATCTCGGCGTTGGCGATCGGCACCGAGCAGGATCGCGCGGCCTATGAAGATGCCTCGCGCAATGCCGCCGCTCCGGATCTCCAGCGCGAGCTTGGCACTCAGGAGGCCAAGGCACTCGCCGATCTCGAGGCGGCAGCGCGGATCGAGGACCCAAAGGCGCGCCGCACGGCCTTGACCGAGATTGCCCTGACCCTCGACGCCGCGCGCGCTGAACGCAATCGCCAGCGTGACAGGGCGATCGAGAGCCTGTTTCTCGCCGCCGCATCGACCTGCAATACCGCCGTGCAGCAGATCCGCAATCTGCGCTTTGCCCGCCGCCAGGAAGAGAAGGCCGTGGCAGAGCTAGAGAAGATCCGCAGACTGCGCGACGAAGGCAACCTCACAGCCGAAGAATTGGCCGAGCTTCCAAAAGCCGAGGAAGCGGTCGCCCGGATCATCGCCCGCAACTCTGCCCGGGCCGAGCGGATCCAGGGCCATCTCGACACCTATGCCGAATTCATCGCCACGCTCCAGGCCGATTACGGCCCGGATGTGACTGATGCCCAAGCCGATCTTTTGCGCAAGAAACTGGGCGATGAAGGCCGCTCGGTCCTGCTCGCCTGCCTCGGCTTGAGCTCCGCCCATCTCGACGGCGCACGCGCCGATGGCCGTTTGCGCACCGGCGTTTGGCTCGCCGACTTTGAAAAGATCGTTCTGTAATATTGGAGGAGATTTGAAGATGTCTCGATGGATTAGAACAACAGCATTAGGGGCTGGCTGTGCCGCGTTCCTGGTCTTGGGCGGTTGCGCCCAGACGCAGGGAATAGCTTCGGATATCGACGCAGCCCTGCCGACCTTCTTGCAGGAGCCTTCGACGCCCGAGGTGGCCGCGGTTCTGGATCACGATGTGGAGTATTCCTCGGTTGGTCTGATCGTCCAGGGGGCCGTTGTCGGTGCGGCGATCGGCTGTGGAATCGGTGCATTGATCGCAGGGGGTCGAGGCTGCGCGGTCGGCGCAGGTGTAGGGCTCGCCGCCGGGGCCGGGACCGGTGCAGTCGTCGCCGAAGGCAATCGCGAGCAGATCGAGGCCGAGAGCGAGGCTGACCGGATCTTTGCCGAGCTGAAACGCGAACAGGCCAATCTTTCAGAATACAAGTCGAAGGTCTCGGTCGCGGTGCGCCGCTTGCGTGCCGACCACCGTGAATTGCGCCGGCTCCAGGCCGCCAAAGAGATCTCGGCAGAAGAAGCCGAAGCGCGCTCGGCAGCCATCAAGCGCGACCTCGTCCTGTTGAAGGAGAACACGCAGGACAATGTCGAGGCAGTCGAAGAGCGCAACGCCAAGCTGGAGGAGCAGGAGACCGAACTCGAGCCCCGCTCGAAGAGGATCGTCAATGCCAGCTTCAACACGATTTACGACGCCGATGACACGGTCGGCGAATTGGAAAACGACATAGGAGTATGATCATGGGTGCGAGACCCCTCCGCGCCACGGCGATCCTGGCTTTGACTCTCTTGGCCGCCTGTACCGGCAACACAGATCCCCGCAGCGCAAATCTGTTCGATTCGATCCGCAACCAGACCGATGGAAGCTATGATCAGCGGTTGGAGCAGCGCGAGCAGCGCAACGCAGCGGCGGTGGAGCAGAACCGCCAGATCGAGCGTGAAACCGGTGAGCTTGAAACAGAGCGCAGCACGCTGGAACGCCGCGTGAGCCGGGCGCGCAACCGGATCGACAGCCTGCAAAGCCGGATCGACCGGGCAAAATCACAGGGGGCTTCCGGCGATGAGTTGGCCCGGATTGCCGAGGTTCAGCGCGATCTGGATGCCGAGCGTCGGCGCCTCGATCTGGCCGCGGCCAGTGGAGACTCCGACAGTGTGCTGGCCGGACTGCGCAAGATCAGAGTGATCGAAGAGCAGACCAAGGATCTATGACGGCGGCCGGGCATTTTCGAATGCGCGGGCGGCCAAAGATCCACCGGCTGAGCGAGCGTGAAATCCGCGCCTGCCTGCACCCGGATGAGCGGATGCGTTTCATCCTGGCACTGGTGTTTGTTCTGATCGGCCTGATCCTGATTGCCGCGGGGATGGTGATTAATTGGGTTGAGCCCTTCTTCTCGATGCCGCTGGAGGGGGCTATCATCCAGTCGGTCATAAGGATCCTAGGGCTGCTCTTCGGTTTACTATCCTTCTACGTCCTACTCTGGATCGGTACGCTGTTCCTGCGCGCGCGGCTCAGGGCCTATGCGGCAGAGGTCAACGACACCTCGCTTCCGGAGATTGAGGAAGTGCTATCGCAGGTCTGCCTATCGCTTGACTACCCGCGCCGTTCAATCGAGGCGTTTCTGATCGAGCAGAAGATATATGGCATAGGCATGCTCCGCTCGTGGCGCGGAAGGTTTCTGATCGTGACCTCCGAGATTGCCGAGAGCGTCTATGATTACGACGCGCCGGGCGAGCTTGCCTTCTTTATCGCCAGCCATGTTGGGGCAATTCGGGCGCGGATGCTGCGGACCGCCTTCATCGCGCGTTGCAGTCTGGTGATCGCGGGCATCCCGGTCCTTGGTTTCTTTATCCGGCCCTATCTGCGCGCCACGGTCTATTCCGCCGACCGCCTGGCTCTCCGCGTCACCGATGATTTGCAAGCGGCGCTGGATGCCGTTGCCGCGCGGATCACTGGCAAAGATCTTGCCTCAATGGTCGCTTTAACCGCGTGGATCGAACAACATCAGGCGCTCAGATACTCGTTCATCTCGTTTCTCATCCGGATGCCAAGCGCCGAGCCGCATCCGGTGGATCGGATCGCCAATCTGCTCTGCTATGCGCTGTTTGAGATGCCGGATCAGTATCTCGCGCTGGTCCGTGGCATGCCTGACGCGAAGCGGCGGCATCTCGAGGAGATGCTCTCCGCCTCGCGCCATGCCGTGGTCTGAGAGGGGATGCAGTCTCGCAGCGGCTCTGCCGGTGGTTCGCTCACTCCCCGGTGAAATCCGGATCCCGGCGAGCGTTGAAGGCGCGCACGCCTTCGCGGCGGTCTTTCGTCGGGATGGTGCGGTTATAGGCTTCGATCTCCAGTGCCAGACCATCCGCGAGGCCGAGCCCCTGGCCCCTGGTGATCGCCAGTTTCGCCTGGCGGACGGCAATCGGGGCCTGGGCCGCGATCTTGGCGGCGGTCTCGATTGTGGCTGGCAGCAATTCCTCTTGGCGGAAGATCGCATTGACCAGACCCCATGTGGCCGCCTCCTCCGCCGAGAACGGTCGGGCGGAGAAGATCAGCTCCTTCGCCCGGCGCTCACCCACGGCGCGGGGCAGGGTCTGTGTGCCGCCCGCACCTGGAATGATGCCGATCCGGGTCTCGGTCTGGGCGAAGATGGCCCCCTCGGCGGCATAGATGAAATCGGCGGCCAACGCTAATTCGCATCCCCCACCGAAGGCTGCACCGTTCACTGCTGCGATCACGGGCAGCGGGCAGTGGATCACCGCGCGGGCCATGCGCTCATAGACCAGATGCTGCGCCTGCCAGGCGGCGTCGGTCATGTCGTCGCGCTCCTTGAGATCGCCGCCCGCGCAGAACGCTTTCTCGCCCGCGCCGGTCAGGATCACCGCGCGGGTCTCGCCTGGTGCCATCGCGATGGCTTCAAACACGGTGACGAGATCCTGCGCCATTCTCGTGTTGAACGCATTGCGCACCTCTGGCCGGTTCAGAGTGATTTGGCGCAGATAGGGCGCAGGCTCGGAGAGCAGCAGGGTCGGCGTCTCGGGGATCTCGGTCATCGGGGCGGCCTCTTTGCGATTTGGCGCGGCTATCCTAGAACAGCCTGGCGCCGGCGTGGAATGCCGCAGTTGAGGGGAGACAGAATGGAAGCGCCCGCAGACGACCCCCATGCCGAGATCCGCACAGCAGTGGCGCGGCTCTGCCAGGGCTTCCCCGGGACCTATTGGCGCGAGAAGGATCGGGCCGAGGCCTATCCGACGGAGTTTGTCGCGGCACTCACCGAAAACGGCTATCTCGCCGCCCTGATCCCCGAGGCGTATGGCGGGCTCGACCTGCCGCTGTCCGCAGGGGCGGCAATCCTAGAGGAGATCCACCGCGCAGGCTGCAACGCCGCAGCCTGCCATGCGCAAATGTATACGATGGGAACGGTCCTGCGGCATGGAAGCGAGGCGCAGAAACGGGCATTTTTGCCCGGAATCGCCGCGGGTACGCTGCGCCTTCAAGCCTTTGGAGTGACCGAGCCCGGTTCGGGCACTGACACGACCGCGCTCACCACAACTGCCCGGCGCGAGGGGGATCGCTATCTCGTCAACGGCCAGAAAATCTGGACCAGCCGGGCAGAGCATTCCGATCTGCTGCTGCTCCTCGCCCGTACGACGCCGCGCGATCAGGTCGCGAAACGCACCGAAGGCCTGTCGGTCTTTCTGGTCGATATGCGCGCGGTCAGCGGCCTGACCATTCGCCCGATCCGCACAATGATGAACCATGCCACGACCGAGCTTTTCTTCGACAATATGGCGATCCCAGCCGACGCACTGGTGGGCGAAGAAGGGCAGGGCTTTCGCTATATCCTCTCGGGTATGAATGCCGAGAGGATCCTGATCGCCGCCGAATGCATCGGCGATGCGAAATGGTTCATCGAGAAAGCCAGCGCCTATGCCTCTGAGCGGCAGGTCTTCAGCCGCCCAATCGGCCAGAACCAGGGTGTGCAATTTCCGATTGCCCGGGCTTATGCGCAGATGCGGGCGGCCGAACTGATGCTCCATCAGTCGATCCGTCTTTACGAGGCGGGTGGCAATCCGGGCGAGGAGGCCAATCTCGCCAAGCTTCTGGCCGCCGATGCAAGCTGGGCCGCGGCGGAGGCCTGTCTGCAGACCCATGGCGGGTTCGGTTTTGCCGCAGAATACGATATCGAGCGGAAATACCGCGAGGCGCGCCTCTATCAGGTGGCACCGATCTCGACCAATCTGATCCTCTCCTACCTTGCCGAACATGTGCTTGGAATGCCCCGTTCCTATTGAGCACCTGCGAAATCGTGGTAAAATTTGTTTGAAATCAGATTATTGCGGGATTTCGAATAATGACGGCGATCAACGGCACGGATGGCAACGATACCTTCGACGGAAGCTCGACCAGCCGCGAGATTTTCGCCGGCGGTCCGGGAAACGATCTCTATTTCCTGCATCTCGACTTCTTCAATTTCGGCACCCGCGGCTTCTGCGTGAATGTCGGCACCCGCCAAGTCTGCGTTCCGGGAGAGCCCGAGCCCGGCACCCGCCTGGACCGCGCCATCGAGAATCCGGGCGAGGGGCGCGACCGGGTCGTTCTGGTCAATGCCGATACGATCACCATCCTGGTCGGCGATATCTCGCCCACGCCGGTCACGCTCAACCGTGGGCTGACCTTCTCGCTGCTCGGCACCAATATCGAGGATGTCACCGCGCAGCGCGACAATGCCTTCTATAACCTGACAGGCTCGACCGACGGCAACAGGATCATCGGTGCCGGGCAGGGCGATACGCTGAGCGGGCTGGCAGGCGCGGATTTTCTCAACGGGCGACGCGGCGACGATCTGTTGAATGGCGGTCTGGATGCCGACAGCCTGCTCGGCGGGTTTGGAGACGACCGTCTGCTGGGCTCGGCCGGGACCGACCGGCTCGAGGGCAATGCGGGCGACGATTCGCTTTTTGGCGGGGCCGATGCCGATCATCTCAGCGATGCCGATGGCAATGATCTTTTGGATGGCGGCGCGGGAAATGACAGCCTCTACGCCGGCAAGGGCGACGACACGCTGCGCGGCGGCGACGGAAATGATCTTCTCGACGCCGGGGCCGGGAATGACACTCTCGATGGCGGCGCTGGCAATGATCAGGTCTTCGGCGGGATCGGCGACGATGTCTTTTTGGTCAGCGCTGGGGCGGACCGACTTTCCGGTGGCGGCGGGCGCGATCTGATCGATCTGACTGCCTTCTCCGGTGTCACTGTCGATCTCGGCCAGGGCAGCGCCGATATCAACGGCGCGCGGCAGAGCATTGACGGAATCGAGGATCTGCTCGGCTCCGACGGGGCTGACACCTTGCGCGGCAACCGTTCGGCCAACACGCTGGAAGGCGAAAACGGCGATGACCGTCTTCTGGGCCGCGAAGGAGCGGACGAGCTCTTCGGCGGCTCGGGCAATGACAT
>JBCDKL010000180.1:0-6624 GCA_038746695.1 Pseudomonadota bacterium
CTGGCTGATATGGACGAGACCGTCGCGTTTGCCGAAGAAGTTCACGAAGGCGCCGAAATCCATGATCTTCACGACCTTGCCGGTATAGATCTTGCCGACCTCGGGCTCGGCCACGATGGCGTTGATCAGCTCATAGGCTTTCTCGATCGCCTTGCCATCGGCCGAGGCGATCTTGATCACGCCATCATCGTTGATATCGACCTTGGCGCCCGACTCCTCGACAATGCCGCGTATTACCTTACCGCCCGAGCCGATCACTTCGCGGATCTTGTCGGGGTTGATCTGCATCGTCTCGATCCGCGGCGCATGGGCGGAGAACTCGGTCCGGCCTTCGGTCAGGGCTTTGGCCATCTCGCCGAGGATGTGGAACCGGCCGTCTTTCGCCTGGGCCAGCGCCTGTTTCATGATCTCGGGCGTGATTCCCGCGACTTTGATATCCATTTGCAGCGAGGTGATCCCTGCCTCGGTCCCGGCCACCTTGAAATCCATATCGCCGAGATGATCCTCGTCGCCCAGGATATCGGTCAGCACCGCGAATTGCCCGTCCTCCTGCAGGATCAGGCCCATGGCGACACCCGCCACCGGGGCCTTCAGCGGTACGCCCGCATCCATCATCGAGAGCGAGCCTCCGCAGACCGTGGCCATCGAGGACGAGCCATTCGATTCCGTGATCTCCGAGACCAGACGGATCGTGTAGGGGAAGTCCGTCGCCGCCGGCAGCACCGCTTGCAGCGCCCGCCAGGCGAGTTTGCCATGGCCGACCTCACGCCGCCCCGGAGGGCCCATGCGGCCCGCCTCACCCACCGAGTAGGGCGGGAAGTTGTAATGCAGCAGGAAGCGCTCTCGCCAATCCCCTTCAAGGCTGTCGATGATCTGTTCGTCATCGCCAGTGCCGAGCGTGGTGACTACCAGGCCTTGCGTTTCGCCGCGGGTGAACAGCGACGAGCCATGGGTACGGGGCAGGATCCCAACCTCGGAGACAATCGGGCGGACCGTGGTCAGATCGCGTCCGTCGATCCGCTTGCCAGTGGCGATGACATCGCCGCGCAGCACCTCGGATTCAAGCTTCTTGAAGCAGGATTTTAGGGCGCTGTCTTGGGCCAGATCTTCCTCGCCCAGCCCAGCCAGGATGCTGTCGCGCGCGGCGGAGATTGCGCCCTGGCGTTCTTGCTTGTCGGTGATCGCAAAGGCTGAGCGCATTGCCGCTTCGCCGAGGCTCTTCACCTTGCCAAACAGCGCCGAGTTGTCCTCGGGCTGGAAGTCGAACGGTTCCTTGGCGGCTTCCTCGGCCAGGCTGATGATCAGATCGATCACCGGCTGCATCGCCTCATGACCGAAATTGACGGCTCCCAGCATCTCCTCTTCGGAGAGCTCATAGGCCTCCGATTCCACCATCATCACCGCATCCTTGGTGCCCGCGACCACCAAGTTGAGGCGCTGCTCGGGATTCTCCATAAGCTTCTGCATCTCGTCGACGCGGGGATTGAGGACGTAATTTCCATCGACGAACCCGACACGTGCACAGCCGATCGGCCCCATGAAGGGCGCGCCCGATAGGGTCAGCGCAGCCGAGGCTGCGATCATGCCCAGCACATCGGGGTCATTCTCGAGATCGTGGCTGAGAACCGTCACGATCACCTGGGTCTCGTTCTTGAAACCCGGCACGAAGAGCGGACGGATCGGCCGGTCGATCAAGCGCGAGGTCAGAACCTCCTTCTCGGTCGGCTTTGCCTCGCGTTTGAAGAACCCGCCCGGGATCTTGCCGGCGGCATAGTAGCGTTCCTGATAGTGGACCGTGAGGGGGAAGAAATCCAAACCCTCCTTCGGTTTCTTCTCATAGACGACGGTGGCCAGCACTGTGGTCTCGCCCATCGACGCCACCACCGACCCATCGGCCTGGCGCGCAAATTTCCCGGTCTCGAGGGTGAGCGTTTCGCCGCCCCACTCGAGCTGTTTGGTTACGATATCGAACATGCGATTTCCTTTTCCGGCCGTCCGGCCCCATTGCCGGTCCGGCCTATGTCCCGCCTTTCCGGGCGGGGCCCCGTCTCTTTCCCTGCCGCGCGCTGCGGGGCGGGCAGCGGCGGTTACGGACGTGATCTGCGGCATCTGGCCGATGTCGGCCCGGGCCCCACAGCGGCCCGAAATGGCAGAGGGCGCCAGTAGTGGCGCCCCCCGAACTTGTCACCCGATCAGCGGCGGATCCCCAGCCGTTTGATCAGGCTCTTATACCGCTCCTCGTCCTTCGCCTTCACATAGTCGAGCAGCTTGCGGCGCTGGCTGACCATCTTCAGCAGCCCGCGGCGCGAGTGATTGTCCTTCCTATGGGTCTTGAAATGCTCGGTCAGCGTTGTGATCCGGCTGGTCAGGATGGCGATCTGAACATCGGGAGAGCCGGTATCGCCCTCCTTGGTGCCATAATCCTTGATGAGCTGTTCCTTCAGCTCGGGCGTGATCGACATCGTGGGTCTCCTCTTGGTTCGGGATCTGCCGCTTCTCCCAAGGCCGGGGCCGGGATGTCGTCCAGCGCGGTCGCGGAGAAAACGGATGCGGAGATATCCTCCGCAAGTCGCGGCTCTTACAGTGGAACGGCGCCGATTACCAGGGAAAGTTTCAGGCGCCCGGCACCGTCAGGTCGGCGGTTTCCTCCGGCGCGGCAAAGACACGGTCGGGGTGGAAGATCCCGTCTCGAACCTGGCCAAGTGCAACCGCCTGCCCGTTCATGGCCGCCCAGCATTGCCCGGCGACAGCCAGGCTTGCAGGGATCGCCCGCCCATGGCGAAGGTGCCGCGCCGCTTCGGCATCGCAATCGATCCGTGTGAGGCCGTGCAGTCCCGCCTCCAACGGAAGAAGCTCCGGTGGGAGCGGCCGTTCGCGCAGAGCGTCAACCCCGTCAAAAGCAATGCTGCGGGTCAGATCAAACGGCCCGGTAGCGAGTCGACGCAGCGTGCTCACATGGCCATAGCAGCCAAGCGCCCGACCCAGATCCCGCGCGATGGATCGGACATAACCGCCTTTGCCGCAGGTCATCTCGAAAACCGCCTCGTCAGAGTAGTGCTCCATCACCTCCAGCCGCTCCACTTGGATCGGCCGCGCCTCGAGAGCTGGCTCCACTCCGCGCCGCGCCAGCGCGTAGGCCCGCGCCCCGTCCAACTTCACCGCAGAGAAGGCAGGCGGGATCTGTGCGATCTCGCCCCGGAACACGGGCAAAACGGCCTCGATTTCGGCGAGTTCCGGCCTCCGTTCAGATCGCGTCGTGACCGCGCCCTCCAAGTCGTCAGTCTCGGTCTCAGCCCCCCAACGCACCGTGAAATGGTATCGCTTGTCCCCTTCCTGCGCCACGGGCACGGTCTTTGTCGCCTCGCCAAAGGCAATCGCCAGGCAGCCCGTGGCAAGAGGATCCAAAGTGCCGGAATGCCCCGCCTTCTGCGCCTGCAACGCCCAGCGCAGCTTGTTGACCACGGCTGAGGAGCTCAGGCCCAAAGGCTTGTCCACGACCAGCCAGCCATCCACCCGTCTGCCGGATCTGCGCCGCCGCGCCATTGGGGCCTCCTTCCGCTTTCCCCGCCCTTAGCATCTGGCAGCCACGAGAGCCAACCGACCCGCTAGGCCCAAAGCGGCCATCCGGATGCTTGCAGACTGCGGGAGGGATTGCCCCTCCCGGGATCCGTGCGTGCACGGATATGGCCGCGTTTTTGCCAGAAATGCGACGACAGGGCTCAGCGGCCCTCGCGCCGCCAAGCCGCCAGGAACAGAAGCGAGGCCAGCAAAGCCGCCAGCCAGGCGGGCAACAGGGGCATCAATTCGACCCCGGTGACCTGATAGGCGTCGCGCGCTTCGAAACCCAGCCATCGCCGGGAGAATGCCCGCCGCCCCTCGGAAACCATGCGGATATCCGGCACCCCGTCCGAGATCCAGGCGCTCTTGCCACCGGTTGCCGCCACCAGGGGTGCCAGAGGCTCAGCGCTCGCCAGCGGATTTTCATATTCCTTGGGGCTCGGCGGGCCGACCGCCGCCACCGCCTCGAACTCGCCCGAGCGGAAGCGCCAAAGCCCTTCCTCCGCGTCCTCCAGAACCGCTTGCCAACGCCCAGGTTCCGCCGCCGAAAAGATCAGTTCGCGCTGCTCAGGCCCGCCGGGCGGTGTCGCGATGGCAGCGGAAGGCGGCGTGTCGGACAGCGAGCGGCGCTCGAGCACCACCCGCGTTCCCTCGACCTGGGCAACCAGCGCTTCTTCCTCCAACTCGGGCTCGCGCATGAGCCAATGTGCCGTTCGGCGCAGCAGATCCGCCTGCGGCCCGCCGCCTTCGTACCCACGGGTCCAAAGCCAGGCATGGTCGGAAGCGAGCAGCGCCACCCGCCCCTCGCCCACCCGGTCGAGGATCAAGAGCGGCAGATCCTCCGCCCCCGACATGACGATATGGCCCGAGACCGGATCGACCGGGATATGCCGCATCCAGCGGCCCCAATTGGGAACGCCCTCGGTAAGGCCCACCGATTGCTCGAGACCCGCCGTCACAGGATGACGCTGGCCGAGATCGGTCACCCTTGGCACGAAGGGCCGTTCGATCACATCGAGCGAAGGCCGCGCCGGCATCACCTCGATCAGGGGCGTCCGGCTGAGGCTCTGAGCCCCCGCGAACGCAGGCCCCGAAGCGACCAGCACAGCCCCGCCCTCGCGGACATATCTCGCGATATTGGTCAGAAAGGCCGAATGCAGGATCCCGCGCCAGCGATATCGGTCGAAGACAATCAGGTCGAACCCGTCAATCTTCTCAAGGAAGAGTTCACGGGTCGGAAAGGTGATCAGAGACAACTCGCTGACCGGCGTGCCGTCCTGCTTGCCCGGGGGCCGCAAAATGGTGAAATGGATAAGATCGACCGCCGGATCGGCCTTCAGAATATCGCGCCAGGTTCGCCCACCAGGATGCGGCTCGCCCGAGACAAGCAGCACCCGCAACCGGTCGCGCACCCCGTTGACCTCCGAGAGGATCCGGTTGTTGCGCTCGGTTAACTCCTCCGGATGCCCGGGAAGCCGAATATCGACCACATTCGGACCGCCATGTTCGATGGCGATCTCGAGCTCGGTTTCGACCCCCAAGGGCACCGAGATCACGCTCGGCGCACCACCATCCAAGGCAACCTCGACGGTCACTGAACTGCCCAGATCCGCGGGCCGCACACCCAGGGCCCGGGCGGTCAAGGCGAAAGTGACGCTCTCACCCACGATCCCAAAGGCTGGGGCAGCATTCAATTCCAGCTTCAGATCGAAACCATCCGGCTCGCCGGCCAGGAGGCTGTGCACGGGTGCTGGGAAACTCTCCAGCAGATCGGCGTCATGCACTTGCCCATCGCCCAACAGAATCGCACCGGCGATCTGATCTGGCGCGATTTGCGCGGCCGCATCGTCGAGGGCGCCCAGCATTTCGGTCCCGCCATTGCCTTCCGGATCTGGCAAGACCTCGACCACGCGTAGATCGATCGGCTGCTCAACCGAGGACAGCGCCTCGATCCCGGCGGTCAGCGTCTCCGCTGCAGCATCGATCTGGGCGCTCCGCCCCTCCAATTCGGTGCTCTCGGACCGGTCGACCACCAGGAAAGCGACCAGCGGAAGACCCGCCCGTTCCTCGCGGCGCAATTCGGGGCCAGACAGGGCGAGGATCAGGACCGCCAGACCCGCCAGCCGCAACCACCACCCCGGCCCGCCCCGCAGCGCGGTGAACAGCGTAAACGCCAGGGCGACCGTGCCTAGAACGCCGATCGCCACCCAAGGCAAGGCCGGGTCGAAAGCGATGCCGAACCCGTTCATTGGCTCAACCTTTCCAACACGGCAGGCGCGTGCACCTGGTCAGATTTGTAATTCCCGGTCAGAGCATAGAGGACCAGATTGACCCCGAACCGCAGCGCCATCTCTCGCTGGCGCTCGCCGGCGCGTCCGATCGGGAACATGAAGAACCCGCCCTCGTCTACGGCCCAGGCCGAAGCCCAATCGGCCGAACCCACGACCACCGGCGAGACATTGTCATCCACCCGGTCGAATTGTGGCACCGAAGGATCGCGAGCGATCCCGTCATCGGGCGGTGGTGCCTCGGCCCAAAGTCGCCCGCCGCGCCAGCGCCCAGGGAAGCGGTCGAGCAGGTAGAAGGCCCTTGTGAGCACATGGTCGCCATCGACTGGCGCCAGCGCGGGCAGGTTCAAAGCCCGGGCAATCCGGCGCATCTCGACCGCTGAGGTGCCGGAGAAGCCCGAAGCCCCGTTCTGTGTGTCGATCAGCAAAAGCCCGCCGCCGGTCAGATACTCGCCGAGCCGCTCCAGGGCGGAGTCGTCCAGTGAGGTGCCTCCGGTCAGTGGCCAGTAGAGCACCGGATAGAGATGCAGTGGATCGCTGGCCGCGACCACCCCCACTGGTGGCCCAGGTTCGACCGAGGTGCGGGCATTCAATGCCATCCCCAGGCCGCGCATTGCCGCCTCGGAGACATCGTCGACTCTGGGAGTGCCAGTGCGAATGTAGCCGAGTGTGGTCTCGGCTGTCGCTGCCACAGGATCCGGGCCCTGCCCCTGCGCCAGGGCTTGATCCGGGGCAACCAGCACCGCCAGTGCCAGCATCGCGGCTGCCCGTGCCGGCA
>JBCDKL010000181.1:0-6615 GCA_038746695.1 Pseudomonadota bacterium
TCATAATGGGATCGGCACCGGGTATGAGGCGATCTGGGACACCGGTGGCCGTGACTGGATCGTGGCCAATGGCAAGACGCCCAGCATCATTGATCTACGCGCCGCCACTCTGACGCTCAGCCCGGACGGGGCGGGCCATGTCTCGAGCATCGAGGCAGTGCATGGCGGGTTCACCATCGCCAATGGAGTGGTGATCGAGCATGCTCGCGGTGGCGATGGTTCAGACACGATCACCGGCAACGAAGTGCGAAACTTCTTGGTTGGCAGAGCGGGTGCCGACCGGTTGGAGGGCGGCGCGGGAGATGATGTGCTGACCGGAGGCGCCGGGGCCGACCGGCTCAGCGGTGGCACAGGGATCGACACGGCATCCTATCGCGATTCAGCCTATGGCGTGCAGGTCAGCCTCGATGGCAGCGCGGGCCAGGGTGGCGATGCCTGGGGTGATCGGCTGTCAGGGATAGAGCGGGTGATTGGTTCGGAAAAGGCCGACCGGCTGACCGGAGCCACGGATGACGACACGTTGGATGGGCGTGATGGCGACGACATGCTCCGAGGCGGTGCTGGCGGGGATACGCTGCGCGGGCAGCATGGCGATGACACGCTGTTTGGCGATGCCGGAGAAGACCTGCTGGTCGGTGGAGACGGTACCGACGATCTCTCGGGAGGTTCCGGCGACGACCGGCTGCGCGGCGGTGCCAGGGAGGACATTCTGGATGGCGGCGCAGGCAATGATCGTCTTTTCGGCGAGGAGCACGACGATCTGCTGATCGGAGGTGCCGGGAATGACGGGCTCTATGGCGGCCATGGCTATGACCTTCTGAACGGCGGTGCGGGGGCGGATCGTCTGGTCGGTGGCATCGCCTCCGACACGCTCCGCGGTGAGGACGGAGCGGATGTGCTCGATGGCGGTCGTGGGCATGATCTGCTTTTCGGCGGGGATGGCAGCGATCGGCTCTATGGCGATGTCGGCCGCGATCTGATCCAGGGCGGGCTGGGCGATGATCTCCTCTGGGGTGGGGGCAGTTTCGACCGGTTCGTGTTCACCGAGGTCGGTTTCGGCGATGACCGCATCATGGATTTCCATCGGGCCGAGACGATATCGCTCGAGGGTCTGGCTTCAGGGATAGAGGATCTGAGCTTCAGCCAGGACGGAGCGGATACGGTGATCACCCTCTCGGCCGGCTCGATCCGGCTAGAGGATGTCGAGATCAGCGATCTTGGAGAGGATAACTTCCTGTTCTGACTCTCAGCTCGGGCTCAACCCTCGCAGCCGCTCGGACCGGCGCCGCAGCATCTCCACCATCGCCAGAAGCGCAATCGAAATGATCACCAGGATCGTCGCCACCGCCAGAATGGTGGGCGAGATCTGTTCGCGGATCCCCGAGAACATCTGCCGTGGGATGGTCCGCTGGCTCACATCGGCCAGTTGCAGCACTACGACCACCTCGTCGAATGAGGTGATGAAGGCGAACAGAGCGCCCGAGATGACGCCGGGCAGGATCAGCGGCATCTGCACCTTGAAGAAGGTTCTGACCGGATCGGCACCAAGGCTGGCCGAGGCCCTGACCAGGCTCTGATCGAAGCCTACCAGGGTTGCGGTCACCGTGATGATCACGAAAGGCGTGCCCAGGACCGCATGCGACAGGATCAGGCCGAAATAGCTCCGGTCAAGCCCGACCTGGCTGAACCCATAGAACAGGCCCGAGGCGATGATCACTAGCGGCACGATCATCGGCGAGATCAACAGCGCCATGATCGGGCCTTTATAGGGCATCTCCGACCGGCTCAGACCGATGGCGGCCAGGGTGCCCAGGGCGGTGGCCAGCAGTGTCGACCAGAAGCCGATAAAAAAGGAGTTTCGGATCGCCCTGATCCATTGCGCGTTCTGCCACATATCGGCCCACCAGCCTTGATCGGCATCGGGCGCCGCCATCCCGTTGCGCAGGATATCGGCATACCACCTGGTCGAGAACGCCTCAGAATCGAAGGACAGCATGCCGGGGGTGAAGCTGAAATAGGGCTCTACATTGAAGCTCAGCGGCAGCACGATCAGGATCGGCGCGATCAGGAACAGGAAGATCAGTCCGCAGATCACCCGGAACCCGTAATACCAGGCGCGCTCTCCTCCGGTGGCATAGGGGGGCAGGGCCATGATCTATCCCAGCTTCATATTGTCGATCCCGACCACCCGGTCGTAGATCCAGTAACAGATCAGCACGAACACCAGGAGCACCAAGCCCAGGGCGGCCGCCAGCGAATAGTTCAATGTCGAGCGCATATGACCGTCGATAATGTTCGAGATCATCACCCCATCGCTGCCGCCCAGCAGCGCCGGCGTGATGTAATACCCGATCGCCAAGATGAAGACGAGGATCGCGCCCGCCCCGATCCCCGGCACGGTCTGCGGGAAATAGACCCGCCAGAACGCGGTCCAATTCGTCGCGCCCAGCGACTTTGCCGCGCGGACATATTGCGGCGGGATCGCCTTCATCACCGAATAAAGCGGCAGGATCATAAACGGCAGCAGGATATGGGTCATCGCGATGATCGTACCGGTCTTGTTGTAGATCATCGAGAAGCGTGCATCGTCCGGTGTCAGCCCGATGAAGACGGCCAGATCGTTCAGGACACCCTGCCCCTGTAACATCGCGATCCAGGCGGTGGTGCGGACCAGGATCGAGGTCCAGAACGGCAGCAAGACTAAGATCAACAGAAGATTGGCCTGTCGCGCGGGCAGGGTCGCCAAAATGTAGGCCACCGGATACCCCAGAAGGAAGGTCAAGACCGCGACGATCAGTGAGATCTCAAGAGTGCGCATAAACAGCGTCAGGTGGATCTGACGCTCCTCTGGCTGCCAGGCCAGACTGCCTTCATTGTCGATTTGCAGATCCACGGCTTTCAGGACAAAGGACCCGGTCAAAGACTGCGAGGCGCGCTGCATCGCGTACCAGTATTTTATATCGGCCCATTTCTTGTCTGCCTTGACCACCATCTCTTGAAAGGGCGCGTATTTCTGCAAGGCCTCCTCGGCTGCGGCGGCGCCGATCTCGGACCGGTCGGTGCGGGCATAGACCGGATCTCCCGCCTCGTCCTCTTTCTCCAACTCGCGGAGCAAGGCGGTAAAGCGCATCTCCTCACCGGCATAGGTCAGCTCGAATTTGCCGATTTGCCGGATCAGGCGCTTGGTCATCGACGTCGCGCCGGATTCCTCGCGGTTCAAACGGGTCGCGGCCTTGGTCGGTAGCGGTCGGTCGGTGGCCATCGAATGGATTATGTCTGCGACGACCGCGGCGTAATAGGGCTCGTCTGGCTCGGTCTTGCCGTCCCATTCGGTCATCATCGCGGCGGTGCGCGGCATGGCCGATTCGTAATCGTCGTTATAGATCCCCTGCTTCATGAAGACGAGTATCGGGAACAGGAAGAACACCACCAGGAAGAACAGCAACGGGGTGACCAGCCCGAAGGCGCGTAACCGGCTGACAAACAGGGCTTTCGCCAGGCGTTTTTTCAGCGGGGTTCCGTCAGCTGCCTTTAGGGACTCGGGGGCGAGGCCCGATGCGGCGCCCCGGTCCATATCGATGACTGCCATCCCCGTGCCCCCTGACGCGAAAAAAATCCAATCAAGAACCCGCGCCCCGGGGGGCGCGGGCAGGCGTCAAGGTCTTACTGGGCGAGCCAAGCGTTGAAACGCTCGTTCAACTCGTCCTGATTGTCGGCCCAGAACTCGAAATCGTTCTGAAGCGCGTTCTCGAAGTTCTCGGGCGCCGTTGGCATCTGCGGGCCCATCTTCAGATCAGGCTTCGAGTGATACGAGGCGACCAGTGGCGCCGAGGACATCCGGGTCGGGCCATAGGAGATCCACGACGCCTGATCGGCCAGGCGCTGCGTGTCGGTCGAGAACTTCACGAAGTCCATCGCCAGATCTTTGTTCGGCGCACCCTTGGGGATGATCCAGAGATCGAGGTCCCAGACCTGACCGTCCCAGACGATCTCGAACGGGCGGTCCTCGGCGGCCACGGCGTTGAAGATCCGGCCGTTATAGGCGGTGGTCATCGTGACTTCGCCATCTGCCAGAAGCTGCGGCGGCTGGGCGCCCGCTTCCCACCAGACAACCACCTCCTTGATCGAGTCGAGCTTGGCGAAGGCCCGGTCCACACCTTCCGAGGTGCCGAGCACGTCATAGACCTCGGCCGCTGCCACGCCATCGGCCATCAGTGCCATCTCGAGGTTGGCCTTGGGCGACTTGCGGATGCCACGCTTGCCGGGGAATTTCTCCAGATCGAAGAAATCGGCGATCGAACTTGGCCCATCGGCCATTTTCGAGCTGTCATAGGCATAGATGGTCGACCAGACGATGGTCGGGACCGCGCATTCCACATCCAGCGTGCCGGAGATGAAATCGTCAACCGCAGGCGTGCCGTCGGGGGCCGCGGGCAGGACCGATTTGTCAATCGGCTCAGCCAGGCCCTCGTCACAGGCGCGTACGGCGTCCGAAAGCTCTACATCGACCAGATCCCAGGTCACATTGCCCGCTTCGACCTGTGCTTTGATCTCGGCCAGACCGCCATTGTAGTCTTCCGAGATGATCTGCTTGCCGGTCTTGGCGATGAACGGCTTGTGATAGGCTTCTACCTGGCTCTTGGTGTACGCGCCGCCCCACGAGACGACGGTGATCGAGTCGGCGGCCATCGCGGTCGAGGCAATCGCCACGCCACTGACCGCACCGATCAGCATATGCTTGAGTTTCATCTGTAGTCTCCCTGACTTCCCTGTCTTTCGTAACTGTCTGTTGTCCGCGGCCTGCCTCATCAGGGGCAAGAGCGGAGAACCTCTCGCAGCAGCGGCAGCGCCCGTTGCACTGCACAATCTGCCCCGGCCCGACTAGATCAATCGAATCGGATGCCGTCAACACTGGTGGCGGAAATGCGACCGGAGAATGGGATGCGCGGGCAAGCCCACGCAACCATAGGGTCAGTGGATCAACGCCCCGCTCCGGCATCGGCCTTGCTGGACCAAGAAAACGACGCCATATGGCGGAAGCTCGAGACTGTTCGTCACCGTGATGACGGGCCTATGCGTTGGCGGCAAGGGGCGCTGGCCATGTCCCGGGAACGGTGTTGTACTCGGAGACCTTAGACCGCTTTTGCGTTTGCGCAGTAAGGGCCCGACTGAAAGTCGTCCGTTTTTGGTGCGGTCAATCGCCTAGATCGCGGGCCACTTCGGGGCGGGCGAGCATGGCGCGGGTGGCGTCCATCCGGTCGAAACTCTCATCCAGCGCAAAGCGGATTTCGGGCGAGAATTTCAAGGTGATCTGGCGGTTGACCAGTCGACGAATGTCGCGGCGGGCGCGGTCGAGCGCCTCGAGCACCCCTTTTGCATTGGCCCCGCCCAGGGGCATCACATAGGCGGTCGCCTGGCGCAGATCGGGCGAGCAGCGAACCTCGGAGACGGTGATCGAGACGCCGTCGAGATCGGGGTTGTGCAGTTCGCCCCGCATCAGGATATCGCTGAGCGCGCGGCGGATCACCTCGCCGACCCGCAGCTGGCGTTGCGAGGGGCCGGAGCCGTGCCTGGACGGAGAGTTTGCCATCGCTGTCACCTCATCGATCTTGCTAGCATTCCGGAGGGCGGAGCGTCCAGCGCGCTCACCAGGGGATCTCCTGGCCGTCATAGGCGAAGAAGCGGCCGGTTTGGGCTGGGGTCAGCCCTCCGAGAACGCCGAGCAGGCGGGCTGCGGATTGCTCTGGTGTCAACGTGCCCTCGGCGTTGGCACCGATGATCGGGGCCGAGAGCGCAGTGCGTACGGTCCCGGGATG
Organism: Pseudomonadota bacterium; assembly: GCA_038746695.1. Lineage (GTDB taxonomy): Bacteria > Pseudomonadota > Alphaproteobacteria > Rhodobacterales > Rhodobacteraceae > Thermohalobaculum. The sequence goes on from JBCDKL010000181.1 coordinate 5,817, forward strand.
CAACGCGACGCAGATCGTCTCGTGGTTCTGGCGGGCAAGCTCGATACTGGCGGTCTTGACGATCTGGTTCAGCGCCGCTTTGGCGGCGCGATAAGCGATCCATCCGCCGAGCCGATTGTCGGAGATCGAGCCGACCCGGGCCGAGAGCGTGGCGAAAACCGAAGGTCCGCGGCGCGGCAGAAGCCTCGCATGGTGTTTCAGCACGAGGGCTGGGCCGATCGCATTGACCGAGAATTGTGCGGCCATGGCGGCTGCGTCGATTTCGCTGAGTCTCTTCTCGGGTCGTTTGCCCTGAAGGATCAGCGCGCCGGTGGCGTCGAAGATCAAGTCAAAGGGGCCTTTTTCAGTGGCGGCGGTCAGGGCCGCCTCGGCCTGATCAGGCATGTGCCAATCGAGACCGTCGCGGCGCGACAGGGGGGTGACTTCGGTGCCGTCCCGGGACAGCGCCTCGACAATAGCCGTGCCGATCCCGCCGGTGGCGCCGAGGATCAGGGCGGTGCGGTAGGTCATGGTGTGTCGATCCGGATGTCGGCGCGTTTAGGTGAGGTCGCGCAAGCCCGCCTCCGGCCCCCCGCCACCCACCCGCCCCGAATCGGGCTTGCGCGGTGGCACCGGCCGGGTCAGCGGTCTCAGGCGAGGCTGCGTTCGACCTCTTCGCGGGTGAAGATTTCGATCACGTCGCCTTCGCGGATATCGTCGTAATTCTCGAATGCCATGCCGCATTCCTGCCCGGCCTGGACGTCCTTGACCTCGTCCTTGAAGCGTTTCAGCGTCTTCAGCGTGCCTTCATGGATCACCA
>JBCDKL010000182.1:0-6587 GCA_038746695.1 Pseudomonadota bacterium
AACGGGAAAGGTAGGAGCGGTGCGGCCCCAGCTCCGTCCAGGTCCCGGCCAATCTCGCGCCCCAATTCCCGCCTCAACTCCCGCGTCAGCCGGGTGGCGCCATTATTGGCGCGGACGACATCGCTCCAGTCCGGGTTGAGCGCGCCGATCAGATTGCCCTGGGCCGCCATCCAATCGGCATAGGCCCGCTCGGGCGCCGAGTGGTCGGGAGAGGCATCCGTGGGCATCGCTCACTCCGCTCTCAGCAGAGGGGTGCCGTCCAGCCGCTGGAACCAGCGCCCGCCATCGGGGCCGCGATCGACGATCAGATCCTCGCCGGGATAGCGGGTCACGTCCCGGTCGGGTTTGCGCGCGCCGATCTCGAGATAGACCGCCAGCTCGGTGCCGCGGTTCTCCATCCGGTGCGACGGGCCGGTGCCCGCGGGAAAGCCCGCGCAATCGCCGGGGTTGAGCTGGATTTCGGTGCCGTCGAGAATCAGGGTCAGCCTGCCTTCCAGCACGATCACGAACTCGTCCTCATGGCTGTGGTAGTGCGCGATCGTGGAATGGGTGCCGGGATCGATCTCGACCCGGTGGATGCCGAAATCGCAGAGCCCGAACGGATCGCCCAGCGGCTGCTTGCGCCTGGCAGCGGCCCGCGTTGCGGTGGGAATGGGATGGCTGGCGCCGCTCCATCCCGGCTGATCGGCAGCGGTCAGGGACGGGGGAGGGACCAACCGCCGGATCGCCTCGCCCCGGGCGCGGATACCGATCTCGGCCAGATCCTCCCAAGTGACATGCCGAGCCGGAGCCTCGCCAAGACCGTCGTGCGGATCGGTCGTCAAAGGCCCCTCCTGGCCGCCGAGCCTGGCATAGAAGGCGCGTGCACCTGCATTCTCCTCGGCGACGGTCAGCATCGCTTGGCGCCGCCCGATGGCGGTCATCCGGTCCGACCATTCGCGCATGAGAAGCGTGCCGATCCCCCCACTCCGCCGGTCCGGGCGGATATGAAGCGCATGGATCTTTTCGCTCCAGGGCGCCTCCCCCTCGGGACCGGAAAGAAGAAAGCCGACAACCTCGCCATCGGTTGCAACCAGGGCCACGCTGCCGGGCCGGGGCGTGGCGAAGATCCGGTCCCACATCGCGCCATGCTCGGTCTCGAGCCCCGGGCCTAGCCGGTCCTCGGCGACCACGCCGCGATAACTGTCGCGCCACGAGGCACAATGGATCGCCACGATGGCATCGCGATCGGCCAGGCAGGCGGGGCGGACCAAGAGGGTCATCGGGCCGGGCCCTTCGCTGCGTGCGCCCTGACCTGACCAGACCCGATCATCACAGCATCGACGGCACGACCTGATCGGGCGGGCGGTGGCCGTCGGCGAAGGTTTTGATATTGATGATCACCTTCTCTCCCATCTCCAACCGGCCTTCCTCGGTAGCCGAGGCCATATGCGGCAAGAGCACGACATTTGGCAGATCGCGCAACCGCGGGTTCACGCCCGGCTCATGCTCGAATACGTCGAGGCCCGCACCCGCAATCTCTCGCTTCGCGAGCTTGCGGGTCAGCGCGTTCTCGTCGATCACCTCGCCGCGGGCGGTGTTGACGATATAGGCGGAGGGTTTGACCAGATCGAGCCTGCGTGCCGACAGAAGATGGAAAGTCGCTGGGGTATGCGGGCAGTTCACGCTGATAATATCCATACGGGCGAGCATCTGATCGAGGCTCTCCCAATAGGTCGCCTCCAGCGCCTCCTCGGTCTCGGCATGGAGCCGTTTGCGGTTGTGGTAATGGATCTGCAAGCCAAAGGCACGGGCGCGGCGGGCCACGGCCTGTCCGATCCGGCCCATGCCGAGGATCCCCAGCCGCTTGCCCCATATCCGGTGGCCCATTATGGCGGTCGGGCTCCACCCCTCCCAGTCGCCGGTCTGCATCATCTGCGCGCCCTCGGACATGCGCCGGGGCACAGCAAGCATCAACGCCATGGTCATATCGGCCGTGTCCTCGGTGAGGACCCCGGGCGTATTCGAGACCAGGATCCCGCGGGAACGCGCGGTCTCGACATCGACATGATCGACCCCGGCCCCATAATTTGCGATCAGCTTCAGCCGGTCGCCTGCGCTGGCCAGAAGCCGCTGGTCGATCTTGTCGGTCAAGGTCGGGACCAGAACATCCGAGACCCGCATCGCCTCGGCCAGATCGGCTTGACCCATCGGGCGGTCGCTCTCGTTCAGGCGCACTTCGAAAAGCTCGCTCAACCGGGTTTCGACCTGATCGGGCAGTCTGCGGGTGACGGTGACGGTCAGACGCGCGCGCGGCATCTCAGAAATTCCTTTTCCTTCCCTTTGGCCCCCGTGATAAGACCCAAGGACCGGGGAGAGAAGAGGGAAATCCGCCGCCCCGGGAAATAATGCCATGGCCCGAAGTTCGGACCGGCGCGCCTTGGGCATCTGGCGCGGTGTCGGGGCAGATCGGGGGCGGCAATCGGGGCCGGATCAGGAGGCCGCGCAGAATGCAGAGCAGGCGCCGAGATTTTCTGGCGGTTATCGGGGCGGGCCTGGCGCTTGGTACGGCGCCTGTCCCGGCGGCCATTTGGGCGCAGGCGCAGGCGTTGGGCCCGATCACCAATCTGCCGCTGCCGCGCTATGTCTCGCTGCGCTCGTCCGAAATCAATGTCCGCCGCGGGCCCGGATTGAACTATCCCAAGGACTGGGTGTTCCGCCGCGCCGGGCTGCCGGTGAAGGTGATCGAGGAATATGGCGACTGGCGCCATATCGTCGACAGCGACGATGCCGGGGGCTGGGTCTATCATGCGCTCTTGACCGGGCGGCGCACGGTGCTGGTCACCGCGCCCAAGATCCTGATGCGCAAACGCCCCGACGCGGCCTCGCAAGCGAATGCTGAGGTGCATCAGGGTGTTGTCGCACGGCTTTCCGCCTGCCGGGACGGTTGGTGCGAAGTCACGATAGACGACCACCGCGGCTGGCTTCCCAAAACCGCGCTATGGGGTGTTGATCCCGGTGAGGTGTTTGGAGGGTAGTGGCGCCGCCGCGGCGAAACCCAGAAATGCCCCGAGATCAGACGCGGCGTTTTTGGCGGAGGCGGATCACGACATCCACAGTCGAGATCTCGTAGTCCTCCGGAATCTCAGGAAGACGTGCGAGGGGCAGAGGGCCTTTGGAGGCATCGACCACGCGACCGTCCTCGTAATGGAAATGCGCGTGATCGGTCACGTTTGTGTCGAAGTAACTGCGCGTTCCATCCACGGTGATCTCATTCAACAACCCGGCCTCGGTGAACGAGCGTAGCGTGTTGTAGACAGTGGCCAGTGAGACCGAGGCACCGGTAGCCTGTACCGACTCGAACAGCGACTCGGCGGTGACATGGCGGTCATGTCCATCGCCGATCAGCAGCTCGGCCAGGGTCATACGCTGACGGGTCGGGCGCAAACCGGCGCCGCCCAGCCAATCGCTCGCCCGTTTCCGCGCGTCGGCATCCATTGACGACGTCTCGAGCGCCATCTCTGGCGACATCTCAAGATCCATTTCCGGCGCGTTCTCGTTCGACATGTCGATCACAACACTCTCAGTCGCTTCTCTGCCATTCGTCTTCTCGCGAGATGTCCCGCTCCCGTTTTTCGCTGTGCCTCGCGGCCGATCTGACAGTCTAACATGTCTCGTTTCAGCCGCAAAACGGGAGAGCAGTTTGGATAAACCCGACCGCTCTGCTGTAGTATGTAGCGCGAAAGCACCACGATCACTAGCCTTTTCCATTGATCTCTTCGGCGTCGAGGTGCCGCATCCTGGGCAAATCGAGACCCGTAACCCGCTTGTCTGCGCGAAATCCGGGTGCTAGGGAACGCTGAAACAATGGCGGGGCAGCGACCTCGGGGGAGGGATGCGCATGGCGCACCGGGAAAACAGCTATGATTTCGAGGGGCTTATGTCTTGCGCCCGCGGTGAGCTGTTCGGCCCCGGCAATGCGCAATTGCCCGCGCCGCCCATGCTGATGTTCGACCGGATCACCTCGATCACGCTGGATGGCGGGGCGGCGGGCAAGGGCCAGGTCGTGGCCGAGCTGGATCTGAAACCAGATCACTGGTTCTTCGAGTGCCATTTTCTCGGCGACCCGGTGATGCCGGGTTGCTTGGGTCTGGATGCTCTGTGGCAGCTCACCGGGTTCTGGCTCGGATGGTCTGGGATGCCGGGCAAGGGCCGTGCGCTGGGTGTCGGAGAGGTCAAGTTCTCGGGCATGGTCACGCCAGCGGGTCGGCTGGTGCGTTACATCGTCGATTTCAAACGAGTGATCGACCGCAAATTGAAGATGGGGATTGCCGACGGGGTGATGGAGCTCGACGGCGTGCCTATCTATCAGACCAAGGACATGAAGGTGGGCCTGTTCTCGGAGAATCCGGCCTGACGCCAGTAGAAGGGGGCAGGCATGCGCCGCGTCGTCATCACCGGGCTGGGGATCGTCTCCTCGATCGGCTCGGATGCCCAAGAAGTTACCGCCAGCCTGCGTGAGGGCAAATCCGGCATCGTCTTCGCCGAGGATTATGCCGAACACGGGTTCCGCTGCCATGTGCATGGCGCGCCCTCGGTCGATATCGAGTCGTTGATCGACAAGCGCCAGCGCCGGTTCATGGGCGACGGGGCGGCTTGGAACTATATCTCCATGGAGCAGGCGATCCGCGATGCGGGGCTGGAGGAGAATGAGGTTTCGCATCACCGGACCGGGCTGATCATGGGATCGGGCGGGCCATCGACCAAGAACCTGTTCCAGGCGCATAACATCACGGTAAAGAACGGCTCGCCGAAACGGATGGGACCGTTCATGGTGACCCGGGGGATGAGCTCGACCAACTCCGCCTGCCTGGCGACTCCCTTCAAGATCAAGGGGGTGAATTACTCGATCACCTCGGCCTGTTCGACCAGCGCGCATTGCATCGGTAATGGGGTCGAACAGATCCAATGGGGCAAGCAGGACATTGTTTTTGCCGGCGGGGGAGAGGAGCTGGACTGGACGCTGAGCTGCCTTTTCGACGCGATGGGGGCGATGAGCTCGAAATACAACGACACGCCGCAGACCGCCAGCCGCGCCTTCGACGCAACCCGCGACGGGTTCGTGATCGCTGGTGGGGCGGGTGTGGTGGTGCTCGAGGAACTCGAACACGCCAAGGCCCGCGGCGCGAAGATCTATGCCGAGGTCACAGGCTACGGCGCGACTTCGGACGGGCATGACATGGTGGCCCCCTCGGGCGAGGGGGCGGAGCGTTGCATGGCGCTGGCCGTCTCGACCCTGGGCGAGCGGCGGGTCGACTATATCAACGCCCATGGTACTTCGACACCCGCGGGCGATGTGACAGAAGTCGACGCGGTGCGCCGGGTCTTCCCCGATGGCACGCCGCCGATCAGCTCGACCAAATCCCTTACCGGCCATTCGCTCGGGGCGACCGGCGTGCAGGAGGCGATCTATTGCCTGCTGATGCTGCAAGGCGATTTCATCGCGGCCAGTGCCAATGTGACCGAGTTGGACCCCGCGTTGCGGCCCGACGAGATCGTGACCGAGCGGCGCGACGGTGCGGGGCTGGATACGGTTCTTTCGAACAGTTTCGGCTTCGGTGGCACCAATGCGACCCTGGCGCTCAGTCGCTATCAAGGGTGAGATCATGGGCCTGATGCAGGGCAAACGCGGATTGGTGATGGGGGTGGCCAACAACCACTCGATCGCCTGGGGCTGCGCCCAGGCGCTCCATGCGCAAGGGGCGGAGCTGGCCTTCACCTATCAGGGTCATGCTTTTGAGAGGCGGGTGAAGCCGCTGGCGGAAAGCCTGGGCGCCCGGATCGTGATGGACGCGGATGTGCAGAACTCAGACTCTCTGGACCGGGTTTTTGAACGGCTCGCGGCGGAGTGGGGGCAGATCGATTTCGCGGTGCATGCCATCGCCTACTCCGACAAGACCGAGCTGCAGGGTCGCTTCGCCGATACAAGCCGCGAGAACTTCCTGAATTCGATGGATATCTCCTGCTTCTCCTTCGTTGATCTGGCGCGCAGAGCGGCGGCGCTGATGCCCGAGGGTGGAGCGCTTCTGACCATGAGCTATGTCGGCGCCCAGCGGGTGATGCCGAACTACAATGTGATGGGCGTGGCGAAGGCGGCGCTGGAGGCGTCGGTCAGGTATCTGGCGAATGATCTTGGACCGCAGGGGATCCGGGTGAACGCGCTCTCGCCCGGGCCGATGCGCACCCTCGCGGGATCGGCGGTCGGCGGTGCGCGGCGTGTGTTCCGGATGGCCGAGGAGAACAGCCCGCTCCGCCGCAACGCATCACTCGACGAGGTTGGCGGGGCGGCGGTCTATCTGTTGTCGGATCTCGGAAGCGGGACGACGGGCGAAGTGCTGTTCATCGATGGCGGCTATCACGCAATCGGCATGACCCAGCTGGAAAACCTCCCTCCCACATCCAGCGCCTGATTAGATAGCACCGCATCAAACGGAGCGGGCTGACGCCCGCAAGTCCTTATCTTGCCCCACCCCCACCCCCGATCGGCCCCAGGGGCGCGCCGGCGCGCCCGGGGGGGGGCGGGGGGGGGGGGGGGGGGGTGGAAAAAA
>JBCDKL010000183.1:0-6560 GCA_038746695.1 Pseudomonadota bacterium
GAGGCAAGGCTGCCCCTGGCCAAACCTGCCGACAAGGCCGCCGCAGCGCGCGCGGCACGCCAGGTCGCCCAGGCCAAGGAGGCCGAGGAACGCGCCGCCCAGAACGGGGAGACGCGCACCACCCCGCGCCAGGGCAGCTCCACCCGGCCAAGCGGCGGGCAAAAATCGGCCCAGGGCCCGCTGAACCGGACCGAGCGTAACGGGCTAAGCCTTGGCATCGGGCGGCATTTCACGCCGCCGCCCGGGATGGACCCGGATGTCTCGGTGGTGATGGAGGTCCGGCTGAGCACCGCCGGCAAGCTGCAGGGCAAGCCCGAGATGATCAGCGCGGCAGGCGGCAGCCGGGGCGACCAGGGCACCTTGCGCCGCAATGCGATCGGTGCGCTCTACGATGCGGACAAATCCGGCGTTTTCGCACGGCTGCCCTCGGACAAATACGACAGGTGGAAGCGGTTGAAGTTCCGCTTTTCGGTGAAAGGGATCGGAGTAGGCTCATGACCCAAGCGCTTTTGCGGCTGTCAGCCGCTCTCTGGCTGGCGCTCGCGCTGATCGCCTCGGCCGGGGCGGCGGCAGCGCAGTCCGAAGAGGCGGTGATCGATGTGACCCCCGGCGGATTCGAGGCGATCAAGATCGCGATCGCCCCGTTCATCGCCCAGGATCCCGGGCTGACCGAGGTGTCAGGCGATCTGGTCGGGGTGGTGAAGGCGGATCTGGAACGCTCGGGCCTCTTCGCGATGATCGACGAGGCGGCCTTTATCACCCAGATCGCGGATTTCGACACGGTGCCGCAATTTGCAGATTGGCGGGCGATCGGCGCGGATGCGATGGTGGCGGGCACGGTGCTGTCAGCCTCGGACGGGCGTCTGCAGGTACAATTCCGGGTCTTCGACACCCGTGCCGAGGAGCAGTTGGAGGGGCTGCAGTTGCTGGCAGATCCGGCCGATTGGCGCCGGGTGGCCCATAAGGTGGCCGATGGGGTCTATGCAAAGTTGACGGGCGAGGGCGCCTATTTCGACAGCCGGGTCGTCTTCGTCGACGAGACCGGGCCCAAGGGTAACCGGCAAAAGCGCCTGGCGATCATGGATCAGGACGGGGCCAATCTGCGCTATCTGCCCGGTACCAGCGGGCTTGTGCTGAGTCCACGCTTCAGCCCGAACGATCAGTCGATCCTATATATCTCCTATTCGACCGGGCAGCCGCAGGTCTTTATGCAGAACCTCGATACCGGGCAGCGCGAACGGCTGGGCAATTTCCCAGGCATGAGCTTTGCGCCGCGGTTCTCGCCAGATGGCGGGTCGGTGGTGATGTCGCTCAGCCGCGACGGGAACACGGATATCTATGCGATGGATCTCGGCAGCCGGCAATTGCGCCGCCTGACCCGGCATCCGGGGATCGATACCTCGCCGAGCTTCTCTCCCGATGGCCGCCAGATCGTGTTCGAGAGTGACCGGGGCGGGCAGCCACAGCTCTATGTGATGTCGGCGGGCGGCGGCGGCGCGGGGCGGATCAGCTTTGGTGCTGGCAGTTACTCGACTCCGGTCTGGTCACCTGATGGCGAGCGGATCGCCTTCACCAATGTCCAGGGCGGGCGGTTCCGGATCGGCGTGATGCAGCCAGATGGCAGCGGCGAACGGTTGCTCTCGTCGAGCTTTCTTGAGGAGGGGCCGACCTTCTCGCCAAACGGGCGGGTTCTATTGTTCTTCCGGGAGAGTGCTGGGCAGAACGGGCGGCCGAGCCTGTGGCGCATCGATGCCAAAACCGGCCAGGGGCTGACCCGGGTGGCGACACCGAACGCGGCCTCGGACCCGGCCTGGTCGCCGCTGCGCAAATGAGCGGTGAGATCGATTTTGGGGTGCGTCACAGCGCGCCCAGGCCCAGCTGGGCTCCAAACATCGCTGCGCTCGTTTGCCCGCCCACCCGGGCCATTCCTGGCAAGCCAGTAGGGCAGGTGGGCGCGGCAGGCGGCTGAAGATGCAGGATACTTGCGCGGCTGGGTCCGCACTTGTAGGGACGGATGGAATGAGCAGAGCCTGGTGAGAACGGGCAAGGAGATAAAGATGAGCATGAAGGCGATAGTTTTGGTCGGCGCGGCCCTCGTACTGGCCGCCTGCGGCAGCGATCCCGAGCCCGCGCCGGGGCCCTCGACCGGGGCGACCGGCGGGGTCAGCGGCCCGGCGCCGAATACGGTGGAATACTTCAATCAGGTGGTGGGCGACCGTGTGTTCTTCGACACCGACCGCTTCAATGTCAGTGACGAGGCGGCACGGACCCTGACAGCACAGGCGCAATGGCTGGCAGCCAATCCCGGGACCACCGCGACCATCGAGGGCCATGCCGATGAACGCGGCACCCGGCAGTACAACCTCGCCCTCGGGGCCAGGCGGGCCAATGCCGTGCGCCTGTTCCTGATCCGCCAGGGGGTCGAGGCGGACCGCCTGCGCTCGGTCACGTTCGGCAAAGAGCGTCCGGTGGCACTGGGCTCTGATCCTACCTCCTGGTCGCAGAACCGCCGCGGGATGACCGTGGTGGCCGGCGCACCGTCGAGCTGATCCGATGCGGCGCTTCCTGGCCATCGCGCTGGCGGCAGGCATCGCCTGGGGCGGGACCGCCCCGGGCCAGACCTGGAGCGGGCCGGCGGATGACCCCGATCAGTTGCGCTATCGCCTGGACCTTCTCGATGCCGAGCTGGCCGATCTGCGTGCCCGGCTGGGCGGGCAGGCGCCGGCGCCGGGGGCCGGCGTCTCGCTGGCGACCGGCGATCTCGAGCTGCAGATCGCCGCGCTCACCCGTCAGGTCGAGCAGTTACAGTTCGAGAACCGCCAGCTCCGCCAGCAGCTTCAGCGCCAATTGGAGGATCTGACCTTCCGGGTCACCGAATTGGAGGGCGGAGACCTCAGCGAGGTTTCGGTCGATCTCGGCACGCGCCCGCCCGAGACGACGCCGATCATCGCCTCGGAACAGGTGGATCTGGATCTGGCCAAGCGCGATATCCAACAGGGTCGCTATGACCAGGGCGAGGACCGGCTGCGCCGGTTTCTGACCGAGCATCAGGGCTCGACCCTGTCGGGCGAGGCCTATTACTGGCTGGGGCAGAGCCAGTTCGTCCGCGGGGCTTTGGGCGATGCGGCAAGCACCTATTTGGCCGGATACCGCGCCGATCAGGGCGGGGCGTTCGCGCCGGATAACTTGCTGCAATTGGGTGTGACTCTGGGCCGGTTGCAACAGACCGAGGCCGGATGCAAGACGCTGCGCCAAGTCGAGCTTCAATATCCCAACGCCTCGTCCAACGTGCTCGAGGCAGCGGCGGCGGAGGCTGCCAATCTCGGCTGCGGCTGATCCCGAAGGGACGCTTGGCGCCGGGATCGCGGCGCTGAGCGCGTTGGCACCGAAGGCCCCGCTGGGGATTGCCTTGTCGGGTGGGGCAGATTCCACCGCGCTCGCCTTGATTGCCGCCCGCGCGCTTGGCGCCGAGGCATTGCGCGCGGCCACGGTGGATCACCGCCTGCGCCCGGAGAGCAGGGAAGAGGCGGAAGTCGCGGGGCGCATAGCGGCGTCGCTCGGCATACCTCACGAGATCCTTACTTGGCAGGAAGCGCATCAGGATCGGGCGCCGACCGGCGAGGGAGGTGGCAATCTCCAGGCCCGGGCACGGACGGCACGCCAAGGGCTACTGGCGGATTGGGCGCGGACGCGTGGGCTGTCGGCCGTGCTGTTGGGCCACACGATGGACGACCAGGCCGAGACGGTGCTGATGCGGCTCGAACGCGGCTCGGGCGCCGATGGGCTGGCAGGTATGGCCGCGCGGGTCGAGATCGGGGGCATGGTCTGGCTGCGCCCTCTTCTGGACCTTCGCCGGGCCGATCTGCGCGATCTGCTACGGGCCGAGGGGCTCGACTGGACCGAGGATCCCAGCAATCAGGACCCAGGCTTTGACCGGATCCGGATCCGCGGGGTAATCAAAACGCTGGGGCTGGACGTTGAGCGCCTAGCCAGAACAGCCCAACACCTCGCGCGCCAGCGCCGTGTGCTGGAAGCCGATCGCGACCGGCTGGCGGCGCGCGCCGCCCGGATCGGCGCGGCGGGAGAGGTCCTGCTAAACCAGGCAGCCATGCACGCGGCCGAGGAGGACACGCGACTGGCGGTGCTGGCCGATGCGCTTTCTTGGATCGGCCACCAGCCCTATCGGCCGCGCTTCCGCGCGCTCACCGCGGTCTGGACCGCCGAGACGGCGCAGACCCTGGCGGGATGCATGGTCATGCCCGGAGAGGAAACACTGACCATTTGCCGCGAACCGGCGGCCTGCCCGCCGCCCGAGGCTGCGAGAGACGGCCTCGTCTGGGACGGGCGTTGGAAGATCTCCGGCCCCTGCCCCGCGGGCCTGGTGATCGGCGCCGCCAAGGATGCCGACAGAGACGCGATCCTGGTCGGCGTGGCATCCGAACCGGGCACCGCCACACCTGCGCAGGCCATGCAAACCGCGCCGGTCCTGAGCCGGTCGTCGCCTCAAGGACCACCGCCCGAAAACCTGCCTCGGCTGGATCTGCTCCGACCCGCGCGGTTTCGCCGCTCCGCTAGCCTTTAAGTCTTACCCTCACCCGCCTATCTATAGGGGTCGAGGGCATTCCGCTCGCCCGACAAAAAAGAGAGAGAGCACCCGTGAATTACACCCGCAACCTGGCCTTCTGGGCCGTCCTGATCCTGTTATTGGTCGCGCTGGTCACCATGTTCCAGGGCGATTCGAGTTCGTCCAACGGCAGCCGCATCGTGTTCTCGGAGTTCATGTCGAAGGTCGAGAATGGCGAGATCCGCGAGGTCACCATCGATGGCGAGACCATCACCGGAGTGACCACCGACAACAAGCGCTTTCAGACGATCCAGCCGCGCGGGGCCGAAGTGGTCGAGGATCTGCGCTCGAACGGTGTCGCGATCGATGTGACACCGCAGGAGCGCGGCGGACTTCTCTCGACACTGGGTTTCTGGCTGCCGATGCTGATCATTTTCGGGATCTGGATCTTCTTTCTCAACCGCATGCAGGGCGGCGGGCGTGGTGCCATGGGGTTCGGCAAATCCAAGGCAAAACTGCTGACCGAGCGCCAAGGCAAGGTAACTTTCGACGATGTGGCGGGCATCGACGAGGCGAAGGAGGAACTCGAGGAAATCGTCGAATTCCTCCGTGATCCGGGCAAGTATTCGCGCCTTGGCGGTAAAATCCCCAAGGGTGCGCTGCTCGTCGGCCCGCCGGGCACCGGTAAGACGCTGCTGGCCCGCGCCATCGCGGGCGAGGCGGGCGTGCCCTTTTTCACCATTTCGGGTTCGGATTTTGTGGAAATGTTCGTCGGCGTCGGCGCCAGCCGGGTCCGCGACATGTTCGAACAGGCGAAGAAGAACGCACCCTGTATTGTTTTCATCGACGAGATTGATGCGGTCGGCCGCCATCGCGGCGCCGGCTATGGCGGCGGCAATGACGAGCGTGAGCAGACGCTCAACCAGCTTCTGGTCGAAATGGATGGGTTCGAGGCGAATGAGGGCGTGATCCTGATTGCCGCCACCAACCGGCCCGATGTGCTCGACCCGGCCCTGCTCCGCCCCGGGCGGTTTGACCGGCAGGTCACCGTGCCCAATCCCGATATCGGCGGGCGCGAGAAGATCCTCCATGTCCATGCCCGAAAGGTGCCGCTGGCCCCCAATGTCGACCTGAAGGTGATCGCCCGCGGGACGCCCGGCTTCTCCGGCGCCGATCTGGCCAATCTGGTCAATGAAGCGGCTCTGCATGCCGCCCGTGCCGACAAGCGCGTGGTGACGATGGAGGATTTCGAGCAGGCCAAGGATAAGGTGATGATGGGCGCCGAACGCCGCTCAATGATCATGACCGAGGACGAGAAAAAGCTGACCGCGTATCATGAGGCGGGCCATGCGATCGTCGGCATGAACGTGCCCCAGCACGATCCGATCCACAAGGCGACGATCATTCCCCGGGGCCGCGCGCTGGGCCTCGTCCTATCGCTGCCCGAGCGGGATCAATATTCGGTCTCCAAGACCAAATACATCTCGAAGATCGCGATGGCCATGGGCGGCAAAGTGGCCGAGGAAATCACCTTCGGCGCCGAAAACGTCACCTCGGGCGCGACCTCCGATATCCAGCAGGTGACCCGGATCGCCCGGGCCATGGTCACGCAGTTCGGCTTCTCGGACAAGCTTGGCCATATCGATTATGCCAACGAACAGCAGAGCTATCTGGGATCGTGGCAGAGCGGGTCGCAACATGCCGGCACCACCCAGCGGATCATCGACGAGGAAGTCCGCCAATTGGTCGATAACGGCTATGAGACGGCAAAACAGATCCTCACCGATCACCATGACGAATTCGTCCGCCTGGCCGAGGGGCTTCTGGAATACGAGACCCTGACCGGAGACGAGATCAAAAAGGTAATCGCGGGCGAGAAACTCGACCGCTCCGAGGATGATGGTGTGCCGCCGCCCGCCACTGGCACCGGCGGCCATGCTGCGGTGCCCAAAGCGGGCAAACCCCGCCGGGGCGATCCCGATCCCGGGATGGAGCC
>JBCDKL010000184.1:0-6532 GCA_038746695.1 Pseudomonadota bacterium
GGCGCTCTACGACCAAGCGGTGGCGCCGCTCCAATCTCCCGCGTTGCTGCCTCCGGTTGCGGGTGGCGCTGAACGTGCCGAGACGGTGCGCCTGGCCCTTGAAGCCCTAGAACCGCATGACCCCGAGATAGTCCTGGTCCATGACGCGGCGCGACCCTTCGCCAGCCCCAGCCTCTACCGCGAGATCGCCGAGGCCGCCTCGACCCAAGGTGCGATTGCGGCTGAACCGGTGGTCGATGCACTCTGGCGCGAGGGGGTCGAGGGCGCCGATGCACCCGTGCCGCGTGCGGGCCTCTGGCGGGCGCAGACACCGCAGGGTTTTCCCTTCGCCGCCTTGCTCGCCGCGAATCGCGCTGCCGCCGACCCTCCCGCACTGGATGATGCCGAGGTGTTTCGCCGAGCTGGCGGGCAGGTTGCTCTGATCCCGGGTGAGCCGGAGAATTTCAAGATTACCAATGCCGCCGACATGGCCCGGGCTGAGGCGCTGGCAGCGAGGAAGACATCGATGGATATCCGGATCGGCCATGGCTTTGACGTGCACCGGTTCTGCGCGGGCAATCACGTGATGCTCTGCGGCGTGGCCGTGCCCCACAGCCATGGGCTGAGCGGACACTCCGACGCGGATGTCGGGCTCCATGCGCTGTCGGACGCGCTTTACGGGGCCTTAGCCGAGGGTGATATTGGCACCCATTTCCCGCCCTCCGATCCGCAGTGGAAAGGAAGCGAGAGCCACATTTTTCTCTCCCACGCCGCTGGAAGGGTCTCGGCAAGGGGCGGGAAGATCACGCTCCTGGATGTAACACTGCTGTGTGAGCGGCCGAAAATCGGTCCCCACGCCGATGCAATGAAGGAAAGAGTGGCCGAGATCGCCGGCCTGACGCCTGACCGGATCTCGATCAAAGCGACCACGATGGAGAGGATGGGATTTGTCGGGCGCGAGGAGGGTATGGGCTGCATCGCCACCGCGACGGTGATGCTTCCGGGATGATCCGGGCGGTCGTCACATGGGGGTATATCGGCACCCTGCCCCGCGCGCCCGGAACCTGGGGGAGTGCTGCGGCCATACCCTGTGCCTGGGTCTTGCATTGGGCAGGCGGATTCTGGGCGCTGGCCCTGGCCACGTTGGCGGCTTTCGCACTCGGCCTGTGGGCGACCGAGCAGTATCTGGCGGGCCGCCGGGATGACCCCTCCGAAGTGGTGATCGACGAGGTGGTCGGCATGTGGATCACCCTTTGGCCCCTCTCCTGGGGGCTCAGCCAGGCAGGAACCGATCCTCATATCTTTCCCTGGCCAGGCTGGGTGATCGGCTTTCTGCTTTTCCGGTTCTTCGATATCGTCAAACCGCCGCCGATCCGATGGTGCGACCGTCCAGGGGCTTTCTGGGTCATGCTCGACGATGTGGCGGCGGGCGCTGTCAGCGCGGTTTTGGTCTTTACAGCGGCATGGGTGGCACATGGCGGGATTTGACACATCGGCGCGCCAAGTCCTGATCCGTTGCGAAGCGGCGGGTCACATGGTGGCGACGGCCGAGAGCTGCACTGGAGGGATGGTGGCAGCGGCCCTTACCGATCTTTCTGGCTCCTCCGCCGTGGTTGACCGGGGCTTTGTGACCTATTCCAACGCGGCGAAGATGGATCTGCTGGGCGTTGGGCAGCAATTGCTGATCGATCATGGCGCCGTCTCGGAGCCTGTCGCAATCGCGATGGCCGAGGGAGCATTGGCCCGGTCCGCGGCGGATCTGGCAATCGCGATCACCGGCATAGCCGGGCCGGGTGGTGGAAGCGCCGAGAAACCAGAAGGATTGGTCCATTTCGCCTGCGCTCGCAGCGGTTTCGTGACCGAAGCGTGCAGGGTCGAATTCGGCGCTCTCGGCCGCAGTGCGGTGCGGGCAGCCGCAGTCGACAAAGCGTTGGCAATGTTACTCAGTATGGCTGGGCACTGAGTTAGCAGGTACATAGAGTTGCTGCGCCCGCGTCTCGAAGGCCCGAACGATGCGCTGCATCGCTTCCCCGAACACCACGCCAATAATCGCCTGCAGAGTGCGGGACTTGAATTCGAAATCTACGAAGAAGTCGACCAGACAGCCATCCTCAGCCGGCGTGAATGTCCAGTGATTGTCGAGATAGCGGAATGGCCCGTCCAAATAGGCGACATCGATCACCCGGTTCGCGGGATCGAGCGTCACGCGGCTGCCGAAACGCTCGCGAAAGACTTTGAACGAGATCACCAGATCCGCCTCGACCACGCCTTTGCCTTGGGCATCGCGGCCATCGCGGCGGATCCGGGAGGCTGCACACCATGGAAGAAACTTCGGATAAGCCTCCACATCCGCGATCAGATCGAACATCTGTTCAGCGGTATAGGGCATATGGCGCTGTTCGGTATGGGTGGGCATCGGAGATAGGGGCGATTTCTGTTTTATTGTGCTGCTCTAACCAGCCTGAGTGCCACAGCGCTGCGCGCGCCGTCCAGGGGCCGGGTGACGCATGTGGTCTGGCAGAGCGACCTGTCTAGGGGATTAAGCTGCGGCGCGGCATCCGGTCACGCAGAGGGTTCGATCTCTGCCTCCAAGCCCGAGGCATAACCGTATCCGGCTTGGAACTTTTCGAGGACCCGGGCCATCTCCTCCTCCGAAAGCTCCGGCGGCGGGCCGAGGGTGGAGGCGGCTATATACTGCGCGGCTAAACCCTCCACCTCGACCGCAAGGGCAAGGGCAGAGGCGAGGTCCGCACCACAGGCGATCATGCCGTGATGGGCCATGAGACATGCGCTCCGGTCCTCAAGTGCCGAGAGCACATGATCCGACAGCGCCTGCGTCCCGAAGGTGGCATAGGGCGCACAGCGGATATCCACCCCTCCGGCGGCCGCAACCATGTAGTGGAACGCACCGATCCCGCGCCCATGCGCCGCCAGGGCCGTCGCATAGACCGGATGGGCATGGACAACGGCATGGGTCTCGGGGCGGGCGGCGAGTATGTCGCGATGGAATCGCCATTCCGAAGAAGGTCTGTGCCCGCCCTCCCAACTCCCGTCCACCGCCATGGCGACAATCTGGGTCTCATCCATCTCCTCGGAAGGAATGCCGGAAGGGGTGATCAGCATCCCCTCGCCATCGCGGGCCGAAATATTCCCGCTGCTGCCTCGGTTGAGGCCGAGCGAGGTCATCCGCCGCGCGGCCTCGACAATCTCGGAGCGAAGGGTCACGCGGCGTCGGGGAAGAGGCGGGCAAGCTCGCTCGGAGAGGAAACACCGCGTTCGGTTATCAGGCCCGTGACCAAGCGCGCCGGCGTCACATCGAAAGCGGGATTGGCGACTGGCGAGCCCGGGTTCACGATCCGGCTGCTCACGACCTGTCCTTCAGCCAGACCCATGACCTCGCTTACCTCCTGTCCGCTGCGTTCCTCGATCGGGATCGCCGCACCGGTCGCAGCCTGCCAGTCGATCGTCGGTGAGGGCAGGCAGACAAAAAAGGGCACACCATTGTCATGGGCAGCCAGCGCCTTCAGATAAGTTCCGATCTTATTCGCCACATCGCCATTTGCAGCCGTTCGGTCAGTGCCGACAAAGCAGAGATCGACCTCGCCCCGCTGCATCAGATGACCGCCCGCATTGTCGACGATCACCGTATGGGGCACGCCGTGTTGCGCCAGCTCCCAAGCGGTCAAATGCCCCCCCTGATTGCGCGGGCGGGTCTCGTCAACCCAGACATGGAGGTCGATGCCAGCCTCTTGCGCGTGATAGATCGGGCTGGTGGCCGTGCCCCAATCGACAGTGGCGAGCCAACCCGCATTGCAATGGGTCAGGATGTTGACCCGACCCTTCCGCGCGGCCACGGCCTCGATCAGGGGCAGACCGTTGGCGCCGATGGCACGGTTGATCGCGATGTCTTCCTCCGAGACCGCAAGAGCGCGCTGCCAAGCCGCCTCGGCGCGATCACCAGGTGGCAAATGCGAGAGGCGCGCGGTCATATCTTCCAGCGCCCAGCGGAGATTGACCGCGGTCGGTCGGGTGGCCATCAACCGCTGTGCCGACCCTGCGAGGCTGGCATCAGACGCATCCTGGCGCATCGCTAGAGCCATGCCGAAGGCCGCCGTCGCCCCGATCAATGGTGCTCCTCGGACCTGCATTTCTGCGATCGCGCGGGCAGCAGCGGCTTCATCGGGAAGATCCGCGACGACGAATTCGAAAGGCAGCCGGGTCTGATCGATGATCCGGACCCGTTCCCCCTCGGTCCAGATCGACCGGTAGGGCCGTCCATTGACGCGCATACGCACCTCCGCCGTGATCAGGACTCTGAGAGAGCCTCAAGCCCGGCGGGATGTCAAACAAGGGCTATTTGAGAAAGGCCGTGAGGCGCCCCAGATCTTCGGACACGATATCCAAGATCGAGCTTGGCCGGGTCTCCGTTGCAACGGCGCCGGTCAGCGCGGCCTGCTCGACCAGCATCACCCCTGCCGAGCCGAGCAGCATCACGCCAAAGAAAAGACACAGGTATCCGACCCATTCTGAGGTCATCGCACGCACTCCAAGCAAAAGTTACCAGAGTATTATCCATGGCGCGGATCCGCTCGGATGTGAGGATCGTCACCCATTCGCCGAATCCAAATCCCAACGGGGATTGATCGGCGCTCGCCTGCTCGATAATCGAAGGCGATGATTTCTCCGGTCAGGATCATCGGTGGTGGGATGGCGGGCTCTGAGGCGGCCTGGGCTTGCGCCCGGCTGGGCGTGCCCGCGATCCTCCACGAGATGCGGCCTAATCGGGCGACTTTCGCGCATCAGACCGACCGTCTGGCGGAGCTTGTTTGCTCTAATTCCTTCCGCTCGGATGATCACAAATCGAACGCCGTGGGCGTTTTGCACGAGGAAATGCGCCGCGGCGGTTCGATCCTCATGGAGATGGCGGCAAAGCACTCTGTGCCCGCGGGCGGCGCATTGGCCGTGGATCGCGAGCGTTTCTCGGAGGCGGTGACCGACACTTTGCTGGCCCATCCTTTGATCACCCTGGAACGGGGCGAGATCGCTGGCATGCCACCCGATGACTGGGACAATGTGATCGTCGCCACCGGCCCGCTGACCTCAGATGCCCTGGCCAACGCGATCCGCAGGCTGACTGGAGAAGAAGCGCTGGCCTTCTTCGATGCCATCGCGCCGATCGTCTATGCCGACAGCGTGGATATGAGCAAAGCCTGGTTTCAATCGCGCTATGACAAGGGCGAAACCGAGGCGGAGCGGACCGCCTATCTCAACTGCCCGATGAATGAAGCCGAGTACAACGCATTCCTGGACGCGTTGGAGGCCGCACCCAAGACCGAGTTCAAGGACTGGGAGGCCGACACCCCCTATTTCGAAGGCTGCCTCCCAGTCGAGGTTATGGCCTCGCGGGGACGCGAAACCTTGCGCTTCGGCCCAATGAAGCCGGTGGGGCTGACCAACCCGCACGCGCCCGAGGTCAAACCCCATGCTGTAGTTCAATTACGACGCGAGAATTCGCTTGGAACCTTGTACAATATTGTAGGTTTTCAGACCAAGATGAAGTACGGCGCCCAGGCTGAAGTGCTTGCCAAAATTCCGGGGCTCGCGCAGGCCCGCTTTGCTCGGTTGGGCGGTATTCATCGCAATACCTTTCTGAACTCGCCTCGGCTTTTGGATCGAGAGTTGCGGCTGAAGGCGATGCCGCGGTTGCGGTTCGCCGGGCAGATCACGGGGGTCGAGGGTTATGTGGAGAGCGGTGCGATGGGGATGCTGGCCGGGCGGTATGCCGCCTGGCAGCGCTTGGGCCGGTCAACCCAAGCACCACCACTCGAAACCGCGATGGGTGCCCTCCTCGCCCATATCACCGGCGGGGCGGAGGCTGCGAGCTTCCAGCCGATGAACGTGAATTTTGGGCTGTTCCCACCGCTCGAATGTCAGGCCAAAGGGCGGCGTGGCAAACGTGCCCGGGCCGAGGCCTATGCCAGCCGGGCCTTGCGCTCTGCCGATACGTGGTATCTTGCTACCGATTCGTGAGGCAACATACGAGGTTGGCATGGCCGCAGACGGCAGGGTCGCTAAGGTCAAAGATGGGCTGAAACAAGCCTACGGTCTCGATGGGTCCGAGGAGATTGGGCGCTTCTACACCGACTGGGCCGAGGAGTATGAGGACGAGCTCTCCGATAACGGCTATGTGACGCCGGAGCGTTGCGCCAAGGCGCTGGCGAAGTTCGCCACAGACAAGTCTCAACCGATCATGGATCTGGCCTGCGGCACGGGTCTTTCGGCACTGGCGCTGCGCGACCAGGGTTTCACGACAATCGACGGTTTTGATCTGTCCGAGGGCATGCTGGAGAAAGCGCGCGCCAAGACCGGTCTTTATCGCGATCTCGGCCTGGCGGACATGTCTCAGCCATTGGAGACTGCCATCCTTCGCCGCGTGATCATTGACTGAGAAAACAAAGCACCCACCGGGAGGCAGTTTCGACAGCACTTCGTCCAGAATAGTCACAGGCATGTAGTCTGGCGTAATGCAGCCGATCGCCGCCGCGTTGGCATA
>JBCDKL010000185.1:0-6531 GCA_038746695.1 Pseudomonadota bacterium
GAACGGGGTCTGTGCGTCGGCGAACCCCATCGGCTCGCGCCCGGCCGCATCCTCGGCCAGAACCCGGCGCAGATATTTCCGCCCCGCCTCGGTGATCCGATAGATCAGCGAGGATTTCCCGCGTTTCGAGATCTTGATCCAATCGCGCTTGACGAATTCGACCGCCGAGGCGACCGGCAGCATCGCGATCGGTTTGCGATGCGCGTTGGCCGAGCAGAACACGCCGCCCTTGTCGGCCCCCGGCGCGATCATCAAAAACGAGCCCGGCTCGCTCAGACGGCGCAGGAAGCGTTTCGCATCGCGCTCGACCTCCTTTTCGCTCAGTGCTGGCCGGGCTATCGGACGGATCATCCGCCCCTCGACCTCATCGCCACCCAGATCGACCAAGAGTTGATCGATCAGCGGATCGTCCCGTCGGTCTTCGACCCGGCGCACCGCCCGCATCACCGTCGAGGGATGCGTGCCCGCCGCGCCCGCAAGGGCCCGAATGCTCTCTCCTTCTTCGGTATGTGCGAGGTAGAGGGCCGCATCACGGGGAGAACAGGCGCCCCCCTCGGCCGGAAATGCTATGCAAGCAAGCTCGGTACACGTCTCAAGTACATCCTGTGTCTTCGCCACCATATCCACCCTTCATTTGAGGCAACTTTTACGCAAATTCGTCGTACCGCCGGTTTCTGAACAGTCTATTAACGAGGAATCTTAAGGGGTTAACCCCTATGGCGAGATCTGGGCAATGTTGTGGATCAGCTCAGCGCGCGGTCGGCCCGAATGGTCCGCAACGGCCGATTTGGGAGGGGATGCTGGCGCCATGACACAGGAAACCAGACCCCAAAACCGCCTAACGGCGATGGCGCGGCCCAAGCTTCTGCTGAGGGCGGCGCGAACCTATGCGAAAACCTGCCGGCGCGGCGAGACCGGGCCGGACACTGCTCAGAAAAGACCCGCGGACAGGGCGCTCGAAGCCCTGATCGCCATGGAGCACACCCTCGAGACAGCAAGGCGCCAGCGGTCGCCCGGCTATCGCAGCGTGCGCCATGTCGAGGTTTTGGCCGCGCTTTTGAACGCGCGGGCCAATCAGACGAAAGCGTCGGGCTCGCCGGCTTTTCGTTCGGCAATGAATGCCTGCAGCGCCTCGTCGATGGCAGGGTCCAGCGCCGGGGCCTGATACTCGGCCAGCATTTTGTTCATCCGGGCATGCGCAAGGCGGTAAGTGTCTTGCGCGCCTTCTTCAGACCAGGTTTCGAACGCCTTGTAATCGAACACATTCGAGCGCCAGAAGGCCTCTTTGAAGTTGGCCTGGGTATGGGCGCAACCGAGGAAATGCCCGCCAGGACCGACTTCGGCCAACGCATCCATCGCCTGGGCGTTCTCGTCGGCGGTGACCCCCTCAGCCAATTTGTGCAACGCGCCGAGTTGATCCGCATCCATCACGAATTTCTCCGGGCATGCAACCAGCCCGCCTTCGAGCCAGCCACAAGCATGGAGCATGAAATTCACGCCGCCCAACAGCGCCGCGTTCATCGTGCTCGCGGTCTCGTAGGCCGCTTGCGCATCCGGCAGTTTCGAGGTGCAGAGCGAGCCGCCCGACCGGAAGGGCAGCCCCAGCCGGCGCACCAATTGCCCTGCGCCATAGAGGATCTGGCTGGCCTCGGGCGTGCCCATGGTCGGAGCACCTGAATTCATGTCGATCGAGGTCACAAACGCACCGGCGATCACCGGCGCTCCGGGTTTCACCAACTGATTGTAGGCCACCCCTGCCAAAATTTCGGCCAAAACCTGCGTCAATGTGCCCGCTACCGACACCGGCGCCATGGCTCCGCCGACGATAAACGGCGAAATAATGCAAGCTTGGCCGGCCTCGGCGTAGACCTCCATCGCCCCCATCATCACATTGTCATAAGTCAGTGGCGAGTTGATATTGATCAGCGAGGTCATGACCGGCTGTTCGGGCAGCTCCCCGAACAGAATTCGGCTCATTTCAATCGAATCGGCGGCGCGTTCGGGCATGGTGACCGAGCCCATATAGGGTTTGTCGGACCAGCGCATATGGGCGTAGAGCATATCCAGATGGCGCTTGTTCACCGCCACATCGGTCGGCTCGCAAACCGTGCCACCGGAATGGTGCAACCATTTCGACATATAGCCGAGTTTCACCAGTCGCTCGAAATCCGCGATGGTGGCGTAGCGCCGCCCACCCTCGAGATCGCGCAGGAAGGGCGGGCCATAGACCGGGGCGAAGACGAGGGACTTGCCGCCGATCTCGACTGACTTGGCCGGGTCGCGGGCCACTTGGGTAAAGCGTGCCGGGGCGGTCGCGCAGAGCTTGCGTGCAAGACCGCGCGGAATCCGTACCCGCTCACCCTGCACTTCGGCGCCCGCCTCGCGCCAACGCTGCAACGCAGCGGGGTTTTCTACGAAATTGACGCCGATCTCCTCGAGCACCCGGTCCGCATTGGCCTCGATGATCTCCATCGCCTCGGTCGAGAGGATCTCGAAATTCGGGATGTTGCGCTCGATGAACCGGGCCGCTTCGATCCGGGGAGCTGTCCGCTCGGCCCGCCTTGCCGCACCGCCGCCCCGGGCCCGCCGCCGTCCACTGGTGGGTTCGAATTGCTCGGTCATCGCGGTGCTCCTCCGTTTCGGATCATCACGCGGGCTGGTTTACCGCCCGGGCGCGCACTCTTCGAACAAGATTTCGTCTTCTGCCGGTCCGAGAGCGACATGAACCGCCGCAAACCGGCTTCGGTCGGGGATGACAGCGCCCGGTGCACCACCTATAGACGAGCGCAACAGTCGAGGACGGACCCCATGACAGCCCCCCAGCACGAGACCTGTCTTATCGTCGATTTCGGTAGCCAGGTCACGCAATTGATCGCCCGGCGGCTGCGCGAAAGCCGGGTCTATTGCGAGATCCATCCCTTCCAGGCGGTCGATGCGGCCCTTCTGGCCCGGCTGGCGCCAAAGGCGGTGATCCTCTCGGGCGGCCCGTCCAGTGTCGATGATGAAGGCTCGCCGCGGGCTTGCCCGGAGATCTTCACGCTGGGCGTCCCGGTCCTGGGCATCTGCTATGGCCAGATGGTCATGGTCCACCAACTGGGTGGCCGTGCCGAGGGCGGGCATCACCGTGAATTTGGCCGCGCCTTTGTCGAGATGTCGGATGCCTCCGATCTGATGACAGGCGTCGCGGCGCCGGGTGAGACGACCGAGGTTTGGATGTCGCATGGCGACCGAGTAACCGAATTGCCACCGGGGTTCAGTGTGCAAGGCGCCTCGCCCAATGCCCCATGCGCGGTGCTGGCCGATCCCAGCCGCCAGTTTTACGGCCTGATGTTCCACCCGGAAGTGCATCACACGCCCGAAGGCGCCGCGATGCTGCGCAACTTCACCCATGCCATCGCGGGGTTCTCGGGCGATTGGACGATGGCGGCCTACAAGGATCAGGCGATCGCGGAGATCCGAGCCCAAGTCGGTCAGGGCAAGGTGATCTGCGGTCTCTCCGGCGGGGTCGACAGTTCGGTCGCCGCGGTCCTGATCCATCAGGCGATCGGGGATCAGCTCACCTGCGTTTTCGTCGATACCGGCATGATGCGCGCGGGCGAGGCCGACCAAGTCGTCTCGCTGTTCCGCGACCATTACAACATCCCGCTGATCCATTCCGACGACAGCGCCCTGTTCCTCGGCGACCTGGAAGGCCTGACCGACCCCGAGGAGAAGCGCAAGACCATCGGGCGGCTGTTCATTGACGTCTTCGAGGGCCATGCGGCCAGTATTGGCGGTGCTGGGTTCCTGGCCCAGGGCACGCTTTATCCCGATGTGATCGAGAGCGTCAGCTTCTCCGGTGGGCCTTCGGTGACAATCAAATCCCACCATAATGTGGGCGGCCTGCCCGAGCGGATGAACATGGCCCTGGTCGAACCCCTGCGCGAGCTGTTCAAGGACGAGGTTCGCGCGCTCGGCCGCGAGCTTGGCCTGCCCGAGGCGTTTATCGGCCGCCACCCCTTCCCTGGCCCCGGCCTCGCCATCCGTTGCCCGGGCGAGATTACGCGCGAGAAGCTCGACATCCTGCGCCAGGCCGACACGATCTATCTCGACGAGATCCGCAATGCGGGGCTCTATGATCAGATCTGGCAGGCCTTCGCTGTGCTCTTACCGGTGCGTACCGTGGGCGTGATGGGCGATGACCGGACCTATGACCATGTCTGCGCACTTCGCGCCGTCACGTCGGTCGATGGGATGACGGCGGATTACTACCCGTTCCCGCATGACTTCCTGGGCCGCGTCGCCAGCCGGATCATCAACGAGGTTCGCGGCATCAATCGTGTGACCTATGACATCACCTCCAAACCCCCGGGCACCATCGAATGGGAGTGATCCTGCGCCTTGCGCTGCTCGTATTCGGCGCCGGGGCCATCGCATTCCTCGCAACGCTTCTCTATGTGATCTGGGCCGAGGGGGCGATGGAGGCGCGGCATCTGGGGGGGCGGTCGCTGGCCAAACCGGTGGATGTGACCATCGTTCTGGGGGCGGGGATGGATCCTGACGGGGTTCTGGCATTCTCCTCGCGCCGCCGAGTCTGGGCGGGGGTCGAGCTGCTCAAATCCGGCAAGACGCGGGGGCTGATCTTCTCGGGCGGACTGGCGATCCCGGGCGTGCCATCGGCCGGGGAATTGATGCGCGATCAGGCGATCCTCTATGGTGCCGATCCGGCGGTCCTGGCGGTCGAGGGGCGCTCGATCTCGACTTTCCAGAACCTGCTCTTTTCCTATCCGATGCTGCCGGAGGGCGCCTCGGTAGCGCTTCTCACCGACAGTTTCCACCTGGCGCGGGCCAGCACGCTGAGTTGGTTTTTCGACCGACCGGGCGTGCCCTTGGTCGCCGCCAGAGGGTTGGAGGCGGAACACTGGGCGCCGCGCTACTGGCTCTATGTCCGCGAGGCCCTGGCCTGGTGGCTGAACCTTGTGAAGATGGGGGCTTGGTGGGGGGCGGAGCGCCTCGGTATCAGCCTCGAAGATCGCACGGCTTTGATCCGATGACGCCACAGACCCAAGCTGCGCTCTGGATGATCGGATCGATCATCTCCTTCTCGGCCATGGCTGTGGCGGGGCGGGAACTGGCCGCCGAACTCGATACATTCGAGATCATGGCCTACCGCTCGGCCATCGGCTTTCCGGTGATCGCGGCTTTGGTGATTTTCGGGCCTGGTCTCGTGACCGTGCGCACCGCCGAAATCCGCGGCCACGCGACCCGGAACGTGATCCATTTCGCGGCGCAGAATTTCTGGTTTTATGGTGTGGCGACGATCCCCCTCGCGCAACTGGTCGCCATCGAGTTCACCAATCCGATCTGGGTCGCGCTGTTGGCACCTCTGATGCTGTCCGAGCGGTTGACCCGCGGCGGAGTCGTGGCCGCGGGGATGGGCTTTCTCGGCATTCTGATCGTCGCCCGGCCCGGTCTCGCACCGCTCGAGCCTGGACATGGCGCGGCGCTGGCTGCCGCCATCGGTTTTGCGCTCACCAATATTTTCACCAAGCGGCTTTCGCGCGCCGATACGACTTTGTGCATTCTCTTCTGGATGACGCTCAGCCAGATGGTGATGGGGTTTCTCTGCGCCCTGCCCGGCGGGATCACGCTGTTTTCCTGGGCGATGACGCCCTGGGTTCTGTTCGTCGGCCTCTGCGGGCTGACCGCGCATTTCTCGCTGACAAGGGCATTGAGCTTGGCACCCGCCACCCTGGTCGCGCCAATGGAGTTCCTCCGCCTGCCCGTGATCGCCTTCGCTGCGGCCCTCCTCTATGGAGAGGAGCTGGAGGTGGCCGTTTTCCTTGGCGCGGCCCTGATCCTCGCCGGCAATCTCTATAACCTGACCCGGAGGGCACCGGCATGACCCATCACGACCGGGGGGATCGGGCGGGCTCGGACCGGCTGGTCTTCGACCGGCAGGGTGGACTCGACCGGCTGCTCGAGATCATGGCCCGGCTGCGCGCGCCCGATGGTTGCCCCTGGGATCGCAGGCAGGATTTCGCCTCGATCGCGCCCTATACGATCGAGGAAGCCTGCGAAGTGGCCGAAGCGATCGAAGCGGGCGACCGTCCCGAGATTTGCGATGAGCTGGGCGATCTGCTGCTGCAAGTGATCTATCACGCCCGTATCGCCGAGGAGGAGAGCAGCTTCTCCTTCGAGGATGTGGCACGCGCGATCTCCGACAAGATGCTCCGCCGCCACCCACATGTTTTCGGCACCGAGCCTGGCGGTCCGAAGACAGATCCGGAGCAGGTTGATTGGGAGGCGATCAAGGCTGCCGAACGTGCCGCGAAGGGCGAGACCCGCGACAGCGTCCTCGACGGTTTGCCGACCACCCTCTCAGGCCTTACCCGTGCGCTGGCCCTGACCAAGCGGGCGGCAAAGGTAGGTTTCGACTGGTCAGATCCGCGCGATGTGCTGTCGAAGGTGGCCGAGGAGGCCGCGGAGCTGACCGAGGAGATCGGTGGTGATCCGGCCCTGATCGAGGAGGAGTATGGCGATCTCCTCTTC
>JBCDKL010000186.1:0-6530 GCA_038746695.1 Pseudomonadota bacterium
CCACCCCCACCCACCCCCCGGTGCGCGGCAGCTCCGCCGTACTGCGCGAGGGAGTGTTCTAGGGGCGATATTTCGGGCTTGAGTGGCTTCTCCCTCAAAGGCGATAGGAGGTGTCGCCATTGATGCGACCTTGGATGGAGCAACGTGGGGAGCGCGGGTGGCGGTTTCGCCCTGTCCGAAGACACTGGTCACGCGGCGACCCCTGCCATCATCAGGCCGATACGCGCCTCGTCCATCTCTGCCCTCGGAAGCGTACCCACAATGCACCCGGCATTCATGACGGCAATTCGGTCGGAGAGCGCGAAGATCTCCTCGAGTTCCACCGAAACCAGCAGGATCGCGCATCCTTGTTCTTTCAGCGCCTCGATCCTGGCATGGATGAACTCGATAGCGCCAATATCCACGCCGCGAGTGGGCTGGCCGATCAGCAGAACCTTCGGCACTGCCTCGAACTCCCGCGCCAGCACTTGTTTTTGCTGGTTCCCGCCGGAGAAACCCGCAGCGCGCAGTCCCGGCTCGGTTGGGCGCACGTCGAAACCCTCCATCAGCGCCGCACAATGCCGCGCCAAGTGGGAGGGGCGGAGCCAGGTACCTTCCCCGCTCACCGGCCAGTCCTGATAGCCGAGCACCGCATTTTCCTGCGCGGCAAAGGGCAGAACCAGCCCGCGGCGATGCCTGTCCTCAGGGACATGGGCGAGGCCGAGGCGGCGCATTTTGCCGGGATCCGCAGGGCGGGACCGGTCGATCGTACGGTTGCCGAGCACGATCTCTCCTGCCTGCACCAGAGCGATGCCTGAAAGCACTTCGAGCAATTCCGACTGCCCGTTGCCGGAGACCCCGGCCAGGCCCAGCACCTCACCCGCATGAAACTCCAGCGACACATCGTTCAGCCTTGCCACGCCCTGTCCGTCGCGCCAGGTCAGGTTTTGGACACGCATCGCCACGGCACCCCGCGCCACTGCTCTGGGCGCTGTCCCAAGAGCGACTTTGCGCCCGACCATCAGTTCGGCCAACTCCTCGCGCGAGGTTTCGTCCGTTGCCCGATGCGCCACCATTTTTCCCCGACGCATCACCGAGACATGGGAGGTGACTGCCATGATCTCCTGCAGCTTATGGGTGATGAGGAGCACGGTGACCCCTTCCGCCGCCAGTTCGCGCAGAATGCGGAACAACCCCTCCGTCTCCTCAGGCGTCAGAACGGCGGAGGGTTCGTCGAGGATCAGAACCCTGGCGCCGCGGCGCAGCGCCTTGATGATCTCCACTCGCTGCTGCACGCCGACGGGGAGGTCGCCGACCAAGGCGTCTGGATCGACCTCGAGCCCGTAGTCGCGGGCAAGCCGGGCCAGCTCGCGACGGTTCTCGGCCTTGCCGCTGGCCAGCATCCGGCCGCCTTCGGCACCCAGCATCACATTCTCGAGCACGGTAAAATTCGGGACCAGCATGAAATGCTGATGCACCATGCCGATCCCATAGCCGATGGCATCGGCCGAGGAGGCGATAGTGACGTGGCGCCCCTCCACTTCAATCCCGCCAGCATCGGCGGTGTAGAAACCGTAGAGGATCGACATAAGCGTGGATTTGCCCGCTCCATTCTCTCCGATCACCCCGTGGATAGCACCGGTCTCTACGCTTAGATCCACCGCATCATTGGCGGTGACCGGGCCAAAGCTCTTGGTGATGCCCGCCATGCGGATGGCCATTGTCATGACGCGCCCCTTGGAGCTCCGACGGGCTTTGCCGCGACCAGCTCCACAGTGTTGCCTTCGGGATCCTCGGTGAAGACTCCACGCCAGCCGATCCAGTCGAAATGCTCCACGCGGTAGGGCTGGCCGAGCCGGTCATACCAGTCCATCGCAGCCGCTTGCTCATCCCAGCCCAAAGAGAGGGCAAGATGATGGAGGGAAGAGCCTGCGCCGGTCGCGGGCGCTGCATCGCTCACGAAATGCAAATCTGGCCGCCCTGCGCCCGGGCCGAACAACGCCAAAACAGACGTGTGACCGGCATGCCCCTGGGCGATGCGAAAAAATGTGATGCCTTGGTCCCGCTCCGCCAGCTTCTCAAGGCCGATGACATCGCCATAGAACCGCTCCATCGCGTCCATATCGGCGCATCGGATCGCGATCTCGCCCAGCGCGCGGACCTGAAAGCCGCGGTCAGAGGGGGCAGGAATTGTCATCCTCGTAGTTATGAACCACGACGGCGCCCGAAAGGATGTCGGCCTTGGCTTTCTCGACGGCCGCCATGATCTCGTCGGTCAAGAGCGGCTGATTGTTTTCATCCACCGCCCAATCGACGCCCTCTTCAGCCAATCCCAGGATCTTCACACCGGTGCTGAAGTCGCCATCCATCGCGTCCTTCATGGTCTCGTAGGCCGCCACATCCACGCGCTTGATCATCGAGGTGAGGACGGAGCCCGGGGCGATGCCGTTCTGGTTCGAGTCGACACCGATCGCCAGCTTACCTGCATCCGCCGCCGCCCGGATCACGCCTAGGCCAGTGCCGCCAGCGGCGTGATAGATCACATCCGCACCGCGATCCATCTGCGCCTGGGCCAGCTCAGCACCTTTGTTGGGGTCGTTCCAAGCCGAAGGCGTCGTGCCGGTCATGTTCTGGATCACTTCGCTGGCGCCCGCCGCCTTCGCGCCTTGGACATAGCCACAGGCGAATTTACGGATCAGCGAGATATCCATCCCGCCGACAAAACCGACCTTGCCGGTTCCGGATTTCTTCGCCGCCGCGACACCGACCAGATAGGAACCTTCATGCTCCTTGAAGGCGTATTGGCGCAGGTTGGGCTTGTCGAGCCAGCTCACATCGATGATCGAGAACTTCACTTCCGGATTGTCGCCCGCCACTTTGTCGATCGCATCTGCCTGGGCGAAACCGACGCCGAGCACCACGGTGGCACCGCGCTGGACCATGCGGCGCATGGCCTGCTCACGCTGGGCTTCGTTCGTGACTTCGAACTCCATGACCTCGACCCCGGTCTCCTCGGTAAAGCGCTGGATCCCGTTCCAGACACCTTCGTTGAAGCTCTTGTCGAACTTGCCACCCATGTCGAAGACCACTGCGGGTTTGAACTCGTCGGCTTGGGCAAGGCTCGTCACCGCGATGGCGGCGGCGGCGAGGAGGGCGGTCAGTCTCATGGTGGGTCTCCTGTCGATTAGGATTTCAGGCCGATCTCGCGCAGCCTTTCATCTAGAAATGCGCCCGCGGTGGTTCCGGGCTTCAGCACAACATCCGGCCGGGGATGCAAGAACATGGGCATCGAGAAACGGGCACCGTTCTCGGCCCGCTCCGGGTTCACCACACGGTGGACGGTCGAAGGGAAGTAACCGCCGGAGGCCATTTCCAGCATATCCCCGCAATTGATCGCGATCATGCCGGGATCGCAGGGAACGGCATGCCAATTCCCAGCGGTGTCCTGCGCTTCGAGACCCGGGGCAGAGCCGGCAAGCAGCACGGTGATCAGGTTAATATCGCCATGTGCAGCAGCACGGACCGCGCCAGGCTCGGGCGAAACCTCCAGAGGTGGATAATGTAGGATACGCAGCAGGTTCTGCTCGCTACCCGCCATCATTTGCGGCAAGGTTTCCGAGAACGCCGCAGCTACCTCTGCCGGGGCCTGATCCTGCACCCAGCCGAGCAGGGTCACGCCGATCTCGCGCAGATCGTCATAGAGACGGCGGGTTAGCTCCTCGACCTTCTCCGGAACGCGGCCCTTGGGATAGACATGGTAGAATTCCTTCAAATCCTTGACCGCGCTATCCTTGGCATTCTCGGATTTGAACGGGAAGTATCCGTCCTGGGTTTCCGGGTTGACGGTGTAGGCGTGCTTGTCATCGGAATTGAAGAAGGCGCCCCAGGCGGCATAGGCCTCCTCAATCCGGGCGGGCGTCACAGGATGATCTGTTAAGACCGCAAACCCGGTCTCGCGCAACGAACGGGCAAAGGCGGCGGGAGCTGCCGGGTCGGTGTAGGAGACGGTCTCGATCGCGAACATCTGGGGCCTCGGATGGTTGCGCGGCATCCTCACCTTAGCCCCTGTCCGCGTCAGGGCAAGGGACCCGTTGCGATCACGTCGAGGAAGCGGCGACGGATCGCTTCAGCGTCAGCGGAAAGAGCGGCTTGGACTGGGGCGCGGCCATCGGCTGCCAGGATTGTGGCGCCGATCTTCTCGCCCTCACAGATCGCGGTCAGCGCGCGGGGTTCAAAACCGAATCTCTCGGGCGCGACGGCAGAGATCACCGCCGTCGGATCGTGCATATAGCAGCCATGGAACCCGGCACTCTCGACGTGGAAGCGCATGTAGAAGGCCACTGATTGGGCCAGAAAGCCCCCTGCGCGCGGCCGCGCGGCGGCAAGGATCTCAAAATCCTCTCCGATGCAGCGGACCTGTTCGGTGACATCCAGGCCGATCAAGCGTAGGGGCCAGGGGGCGCTTAGAACCCGCTCGGCGGCATGCGGATCCTGCCAGATGTTAGCCTCGGCATGGGGTGTGATGTTACCCTTAGTATGGACCGCCCCACCCATGACAATCACCTCGCGGACCAGGGAGGCCACCTCCGGGGCACGGTCGAGCAGGATGGCGAGATTGGTGAGCGGACCTATCGGGACAAGTGTGACCTCTCTTGGATGCGCCCGGATCGTATCAATCAAGAAATCGGCGGCATCGCGCGGGTCGGGCATAGCTGGCACACCTTGCGGCGAAACCTCGCCGAAACCATCCGCGCCATGCACGAAGTCGGGGTGCGGCTTGGGGGGCTGCAAGGAAGGCTGCGCCGCGCCCTGGGCCACGGGAAGCTCCGCTCCGACATGGGCGAGAAGACCGAGCGCGTTCTTTGTCGCCTGCGCCACTGGAACATTGCCAAACACCGTGGTGAG
This sequence comes from Pseudomonadota bacterium, assembly GCA_038746695.1. Lineage (GTDB taxonomy): Bacteria > Pseudomonadota > Alphaproteobacteria > Rhodobacterales > Rhodobacteraceae > Thermohalobaculum. The sequence continues at coordinate 4,885 of JBCDKL010000186.1, forward strand.
GCCGAGAAGGTCGATTGCCGGATCTGACAGCGCGTAGAGGATCGCCATCGCATCGTCGATCCCGGGATCGGTGTCGATCACCATTTTGACCGTCACGGATCTCGCTCCAGAAACCTATCGACTTCAGCCTGCGTGGGGATCGCATCAGCCGCACCGGGACGGGTCACTTGCAAGGCGGCGGCAGCGGCAGCCCAGCGGAGCGCGTCTCGCTCGGATTGCCCAAGATCCAGCGCTGCGAGAAAGCTGCCGAGGAACGTGTCTCCTGCGCCTGTAGTATCCACTGGCTCGACGGACAAGGCAGGCACCGAGACACGGCTGCCTGAGCGGTAAAGCTCGGCCCCCTGCGCCCCGCGCGTGACCAGAAGTTGCGCCACGGGCAATGCGACGAGGTCGTGCCCTGTGGTCTGGGAAAGCGCCTCCGCCTCCGCCTCGTTGACGGCGATAAGATCGACCAAGGACAGCATCGACAACGCCGTCTCCGCCACGAAGGGCGCGGCGGCATAGGCAACTCTCAAACCCGCTGCACGGGCCATCGCGGCGGCCTCTGCGACCAAATTGGTTTCGTTCTGGCAAAGCCACCAATCGCCCGGTGCTGCGTGTTCCAGCGCCGCTGCAATCTGTTCTGTGGTCAGCGCCTGATTGGCGCCGCCATGGATGACAATCTGATTCTCGGCCTCAGGCGTGACACAGATCACCGCATGACCCGTCGCTGGGCCGGGAGTGAGGATGGCGGCAGTCTCGATCCCAGCTTCAGCCAGATGAGCCATAACCCAGGCACCGTCCTCGCCGACAGCACCGATCATCCGCACTTCGGCCCCGGCAGCATTCGCCGCCAGTGCCTGATTGGCCCCTTTGCCGCCCAGACCCATGGCATAACCTGTATCCGCCAAGGTCTCGCCCGCGGCTGGAAAGTGGGGGACCTGATGGACATGGTCGATATTGATCGAGCCGAAGACATGGATCACGTTCCAGTGCCCCCGCCAGCATCCGAGACAATCTGCATAAAGGTGGCCAGACGCACGGCATTAAGACGGCCATCCAAGCGGACACCCGTGCAGAGATCGACACCCTGAGGACGAACCTGACGGATGGCCTCACCGACGTTCTCGGGCGTCAACCCGCCCGCCAAGAAGACCGGCCTTGCTGTGGCGGCGACGCAGTCCCGGCTGATCGCCCAATCATGCACTCGCCCGGTACCGCCCAGTTCTCCCCTGGCAGGGCGACCGGAATCGAGCAGGAACGCGTCGGGCTGCTCATCAAAGCTGCGGATCAGATCGACTGCGGTGCGATCCTCGACATGGATCACCTGCCAGCATTCGAGCCCTGGCGCCTGGGCCACCAGTTCGGCATGGATCCCTGGGGAAACGTGCTGGACGATCTGAATTACTCCGGCACCTGCTGCCTCGGCCTCTCGGACGAGATCCAAGGCAGTCGTGGCGGAGCTCAACAGAACCGGGGTTGCCGAGGGCGGCGCGCTCCGCGCGATCTCGGCAGCGTCTTCCAAAGTCAATGTGCCAGGTCCCGAGGGCATCGGCCCGACAAGACCGATATATTCCGCCCCCGCAGCAGCGGCCATCGCGGCCTCGCCCGGATCAGCCATACAGCATATCTTGACTTTCACCCGGACCATGAGCCTGCACGTTCCC
>JBCDKL010000187.1:0-6502 GCA_038746695.1 Pseudomonadota bacterium
ATACCGTTGAACCCATCGGCCAGGATCGAGAACTCGCCCGGCATCCCCCCCGGTGCGCGTTCTGCCATCCGGCCCTCGCCGAAACTCTGCACCGCACCGGCCAGCGCCCGGATCGGCCGCATCAGGCCGCGATGCAGCAGCCAGGCATAAAGCCCGAGCGACACGACCAGCAGAGCCGACAGGCCCAGCGCCACCAGGATCAGGCGCGCCCGGGTCGCCTCCAGCCCGGCAAAGGCGGCCCGCGCCTCGCCCCTCTCATCGGCCAAGACTTCGAAAATCACCGCCCGGAATGCCGCATCGCGCTGCGCCACAATCGCCGCGAGGAAGACCTGCGCGCTATCCGCCGCGCCAAAGACCGGCCCGCGGCTGCGGTCGAGCATCGCCTGCGCCTCGATTGTCTCGAAGAGATCGGAAAGCGCGGCCGCCCTGATCATCTCGCTGCGTTCTTCATCGCGTTCGGCATCGCTGGTGGCAGTGGCAATCTCGGCCCCGATCTGGCGGCGATAGATCAACAGCGCCCCGCGCAGTGCCGCGGCCTCGGCACTTTCGGCCGGGTCGCCGCCACCGCCCAGCCGCCTAGTGATCTCACGCAAAAGATACCGGTCGAATGCCGCCTCGACAGTGCGCATCGTCTCAAGCTGGACGAAGGATTGCTCGGCCCGGCGCAGATCCTCTCGCGAGCGCTGAAATCCCCAGACCGCCAGCACCGCCGCCGCCGCCAGAACCGCCAGCAGAAACCCGAAACCAAGCCCCAGACGGGTGACGATCGAGGCCGCAGGGCGCGGCGCAGCTTGGATCGGAGCGCTCATGCCCCGACCCTAAAAGAGCGCGTCGGGTCTTGTCACCTGATCGCCGGACGACCCCCAAGGAATTCTCAGAGTCATTAAATAAAACTTCACAATCCCCACCATAGGCGTAAACAAGACCATGATGCCGCATCCGAAATCGATCACGCTGAAACAGCTCCGCGCCCTGTCGGCGATTGTCGAGACCGGATCGATCACCGCTGCGGCCGGCAAGCTCCATGTCACCCCGCCTGCGGTCTCGACCCAGCTCAAGACGCTGGAGGATTCGGTCTGCGCCCAGGTGATCTCGCGCGGGCCCGACGGCAAGACCGCGCTGACACCGGTGGGCGAAGAACTGCTCGGCACGATCCTCAAGATCGAAACAGCGCTCGAGCAAAGCTTCGAGCGGATCCGGGCGATGAATGCGGGCCTTGCCGGTCATGTCTCGATCGGTGTTGTCTCAACCGGCAAATATTTCGCCCCTGGCCTGGTCGCCGATCTGAAGAAACGCCATCCGGAAATCGAGATCGGCCTGAAAGTCGGCAATCGCGACTCGATCGTTGAACTGCTCGCCCGCGGTGCAATCGAGATGTGCATCATGGGCCGCCCGCCGCAGGATCCGGAGGTCGATCACGTGATCCTCGGCGACCACCCCTATGTGATGGTCTGCGCACCGGACAGCCCGCTCGCCGGGGTCGATGAGGTCAGCGCAAACGCCCTGCTACAGCAGATTTTCCTGACTCGCGAGGAAGGGTCCGGCACGCGGATCACGATGCGCCGCTATCTCGACCAGATTGGTGAGGGCCAAGCCTATCGCACCATTGAAATGGGCACCAACGAGACGATCAAACAAGCCGTCATGGCCGGGCTCGGCGTCGCGATGATCTCGGCCCATACGATCGAGCCGGAACTCCGCGAAGGGCGGCTCAAACGCATCCGCATGCCTGGCCTGCCGGTGGTACGCTGGTGGCATTTGGTCAAGCTCAAAGGCGCGCAGCTCTCGCCGACGGCCAGGGCGTTCGAGGAGTTTCTCCTCGAACTCGAAGGCAACTACCTCCCAGCTTTACCCGATTAAGTCTGCTGGGAATGGCCCGGGTGGGTGGGCAAACGAGCGCAGCGATGTTTGGAACCCAGCCGGGACCGCGCCCGGAACACTCCTTCAAATCGCGGACTATGACCGGACGGACCCGCAAACTAACGCGGCGAGGTTGCAGCCCGGCCAGGTACAATCACTCGCTGAAATCGAGCAGCTTTCGCGCACCTTCCTGCTGCGAAGGAACTTCAAATGAAAATCCGTCGCCGCCGTAGGAGCTCCGCCCCTGGCGCGGCAGCGCCGGATCATAGGGCTCGGGGAAATACCCTTCGCGGCCAAACCTGCGATAGCCGCTGGCGGGTCCGCCGAAACGCGCCTGACCAGTGGCATCGCGGATCACATTCCGGCTCTCAGGCTCGGTGAGGAACAGACCCTGCGGCGTCAATAACAGCCCCGCCTCAGCGCTCGGCGCCGTCATCACCGTCCCGGCCAGCCCGGCGCAAAGCGCCGCCATGGCGGTCTTCAGCGGCAGATATCTCATCGCTTTCTCCTCCGTCCCGCTCACGCCGTAAAGATGGGATGCGCCCCGCCACGATCACGCCCCGCCACGATCACAAGCCCGCGAGAGGTTTCATCGCGCCACGATCCCGCCTGCAATCCGCTCCATCGCCTTGGCCAGGGTGATATCCTTCTCCGTCAGCCCGCCCGTGTCATGGGTCGTCAGCCGGACCTCGACCCGGTTGTAGACATTGCGCCACTCGGGATGGTGATCGCCCGCCTCCGCCTCGAAACCGACCCGTGCCATCCAAGCCATCGCATCGCGGAAATCGGAGAATCGAAAGGTCTTGTCGATCGCCTTGCCATCAGCCGAGGCCACCCAGCCCGCTGCTGCCAAGTCCGCTGTCAGCTCCGTCATTGGCCAATCTCCCTGTCCGTCATCGGCGCCGGCGGTCCGCCTTCCCAACGCGTTGCATTCTCACGGATCGCCTGGGCCCGCTCGCCCACAGGCGGGTGGCTGGCGAGCCAGCTTCGACCCGCCCTCTCGATCCCCGGGATCAGCTCAACCAGTTTCTCCAGCATGCGCGCCTGCGGCTCGGCCCCGAAGCCCGCTCGGATCATCAGAGCCGTGGCATAGGCATCCGCCTCGAACTCGTCCTTCCGGCTCAGCCGTGCGACGAAAAGCGAGCCGACCCAGCGCGCCAGATAAATCCCGACAAAGGGGATCATCCTGGCTAGCAGCCCGCCCAACACCATGGTGATCAGTTGAGCAGCCGCCACATCCCACATCCGCCGTTTGGTATGGCCATGCGCGAGATGGCCCAGCTCATGGGCGATAACGCTGGCGAATTCAGCCAGTTTGACCCGCCCCCGCTGATACTGCTGCACCAAGCCGCGCGTGACGTAGATCTCGCCCGAGGGGGTGACCAACCCGTTGACCATCTCCTCGTCCAGCACGCGCAGCTCGATCCGGTCGACACCCGCGGCTCGCGCAAGCCGGGTCAGGGCCAGATCCACCTCGTCATTGCGCAGAATATTCGAGCGCGCCTTCAAGGTCCGCCCCGACATCACCGCCGAGATACGGAACCAGGCGATCACGAAAAGGATCGGGAGCAGAAGGGCAATGAGCTTAGCCATGCCCGAGATATAGGCGCCTCGACGCCCCGGTCATCCCCCCTTCAACCACGCAGGCGCGCCCGGTCAGCGCAGCCAGGCGGCATAATCCGGATGCTGACGAGCCATATCGTCGTAGAGCCAGACCATCCGGTCGAGAAACCACAGCTTCCCACCCAGAACCACGATCAACCCCAAGATCAGCGGCCAGATCTGCAAGGCCCAAAGCCCCCAGATCAGGGGTGCCATCCCCAACGCCGGTCCAAAGGAGAGAAGCCCCGCCCAAACCGCGTGATGTCGTGGGATCGCCACGTTTTGACGGTTGAGCCAAACCCGCTCTCCCATCACAGCGCGCGCCGACCAGGAGCGGGTCGAGACCGGCGGCGGAAAGGCCCGCGGATTGATCCAAGTCCACAAGGCCAGCAAGCCCAGAGGCAAGAGGCACCAGGCCCCGATCCACTCCCGCGCCCAGATCGCCAGGCAAATCAGGGGCAGCACCGGCAGCCGGGTCCAGGCGGACCAGGGGTTGGCGTGACGCTCCCAAGTCGTCGGATCCATGGCAAAGAGCTTGGCGATTGCCCGCATGATCATACACCGCTCCGCAAGACTGTTTCGCGCGGCAAGGGGGTCTTTCCCGGCCCGCCAATGGCATATGATTGCTCAAGATCCAAACGAGAAGGACCCGCCATGACCCCCGTCTCCCCTGCCACTAACCCTGCCCCCGCCACTGCCCGGATCGGCCATGTCCATTTGCGCGTCGCCGATCTAGATCGCGCGATCGATTTCTATGCCGGGGTGCTGGGTTTCGATGTGATGCAGCGCGGCCCGAAGGCGGCCTTTCTGGCGGCGGGCGGTTATCACCATCATATCGGCCTGAACACCTGGGATAGCGAGGGCGCCACCCCGCCTCCGCCGGGCCATACCGGGCTCTATCACACGGCGTTTCTCTATCCCGATCGCGCCGCCTTGGCCGAGGCGGTCCGGCGGGTGCAAGCCGCCGGGATCGCGATCACCGACAAGGCGGATCACGGAGTTTCCGAAGCGGTCTATCTTAGCGACCCGGATGGCAATGGGGTCGAGCTTTATTGGGACAAACCCGCTGAGGATTGGCCGCTGGACGCCGAGGGCCAGCTCTCGATGACCAACGCGCCGCTGGATTTGGAAGCATTGACCAGCGCGTGACTCAGTGGCCCTGCACAAGCGCGCCACGGCCAATGGGCAGCGCGCGCTCGTGACAATTTTCAACAAATTTTAACTGCAGAGCGGCAGAACCCTTCCCGTCGCCACACCGGCTGTGCCTGACATGCACGGCCACACCAGGCCCCTTTGGCAAGGGCCGAACCCGGGCGGCCGCCCGACTTCGGATCAAACAGAAGACCCGTAAAAGACCCGGACCGGATAGGTCCTCAGATCGAGCAAGATGCGCGGTTCCCATCCATGGCATCCGGGCAGAGGTCGTCTTCCGACCCCAACCGGATCATCCCGGATGTTTTCCGACTCGGCTCCTCTAGACACGAAGCACTTCGATCCTGATCCCGGTCATTGGGGCCGCACCCCCTCATACTCCATCGGGCCCGATCCAGTCTCGAAGTGCAAAAAAACCGCATCACAGAGCATCGAGGCCTGCGTTTTCCCGCTGAATTCCTGCCAGGGTCACGCCCGATCCCTAGGCTCTGGCGCAGACTGATCAAACGACAGGATGGACGGGCTGGATGCTGGATCTCGAACAGATGAACCTCAGGCGAAGTTGGGCGGATCTCCAAGTCAAGTACAGCAAAGTGACGGATCCTTGGACGATCTTTGCAAGCTGCTACACCCGCGCCGATGTGGTGATCGAGCACCGCTCGCTCCGAATCGTTCCCGCCTGCGGGCTATGGCCGGACGAGCGGGAAGCCAAGATCGAGGCGGTCGCCCAGGTCGGTGAAATGGCCGAGCGCGGCTGCATCTTCGCCATCCGAGCGATCGAGGGCGCCAGCGGATTTCTGCTCTTGGAAGAGGGGCCAAAGCTGATCCTCACCGGGCTCTACCGGCGGTCTCAGGACAGTCGGGTTCTTTGGCACATCAACGGTTTACTGCTGCGGAAGCCCGATGGAGCGCCGGATGGATGACGCCGTCGAGATCCGCGAAATCCTGGCGCCGGCGCCTCTGCCGCCTGTCGCTGTCAAACGGCGAGCGGATGGCTGCGCCGTGTCGACCGGAAAAGATCACAGTCCCGAGCGCATCGGCGACATGTCCTTGACAGCGAAAGCGCCCTGCTCCTTTCTTCTCCTAGGGGAAACACTCAGACACTCGACCCACCCGTGCCAGTCTGTTTTTGACGTGGGGAAGGGGCATTTGAAGACGCATAACGGGCAATTTCGCCTCAAGTTGATGGGGGCATTGCAGCTCTGGGATCCAGAGGGTGTGGAGATCACTCCGCCCGGTGCGAAGATCCAGGGATTGCTGGCGCTGCTGGCCACCGCAAAGGGTGCCCCCTGTCAGCGCGCCTATCTCCAGGACAAACTGTGGAGTGACCGGGCGCCCAAACAGGGCCGCGACAGCCTGAAAAAGGCCCTCGGCGAGTTGCGCAAGATCCTCAACACCGAGTCATGCGAGACCTTGGTCACCGCCGGTGGCGCCGAGATCCTCCGGCGCGCTCATCTCGCCGTCGATCTCTACGAGCCCGATCAGTTCGATGCGAACCCGTTGCTGACCCCTGTGTTCCTGGAAGGTCTCGAGATCCGCGACGAGGAGTTTGAGACGTGGCTGCGCGAAATGCGCGGCCGCCTGCTCGCGCAGGCCGAGACCGCCCATTCGACACCCCCTGCCATCGAGCGATCCACAGCCAAGGTCGGGGATCATGTAGAGGACGCTCCAAACAACCATTCGACGCAGACCGCGCCACATCGAGAGCAGGTGCAGGTCGGTCTCGGCATATTGCCCATCGAGGGCAACCAGAAGGACCAGACCGGGCGGATGATCGGCGACCTCCTGATCAACCGGCTCATCGCGATGCTGAACAATTCCGATCTGATCCGGGTCCACGATCTGCGCAATCTGGCGCCTAGCGATGGGGATCGCCGGTCGGAGGCAA
>JBCDKL010000188.1:0-6477 GCA_038746695.1 Pseudomonadota bacterium
GACGTGCCAGAGGCACCGGTCGATCCGCTGAGCTTTCGCGATTCGAAGCGTTACAGCGAACGAATGCGTGATGCCCGCAAGAATACCGGCGAGACTGAGGCGATGCTTGTGGTCGAGGGGCAGCTTCATGGCGTGCCTACGGTCGCTGCGGGGCAGGATTTCGGTTTCATGGGCGGCTCAATGGGGATCGCCGTTGGCAATGCGATGCTGGCCGCGGCGGAACGGGCAGTGGCGATCGGCGCGCCTCTGGTCGTGTTCGCCGCGGCGGGCGGGGCGCGGATGCAGGAGGGCATCCTCAGCCTGATGCAGATGCCGCGCACGACCATTGCGGTCGAAATGATGCGCGAGGCGACACTTCCCTTCATCGTGGTTCTGACCAACCCGACCACTGGCGGCGTGACGGCGAGCTTTGCAATGCTGGGCGACATCCATATCGCCGAGCCAGACGCTTTGATCTGTTTTGCCGGTCCTCGGGTGATCGAGCAGACGATCCGCGAGAAACTGCCCGAGGGGTTCCAGCGCTCGGAGTACCTGCTCGATCACGGTATGATCGACCGGGTGGTGCCGCGCGGCGCGATGCGCGATGAGCTTGGCACGATCCTGCGCATGCTCATGGGCCGTCCACCGCTGGTGAAGGGCGACCTGCCCGCCCCGGTGCCTGAGGCAGCGGTTACGGAGCCGCCAGTGGAATCAGAGGCGGCGGACCGCGGCGAATGACCCCCTCTTTGGCCAGCGCGTCAGAGCCCCCGCCCACCCCCGCCCACCCTCCTGTGGGCAGCGGCTCTGCCGCGCTGCCCAAAGAGGGGAGGCGATGAACGGGCCCGGATCGGACGTCATTCTCGAGCGGCTGATGCAGCTGCATCCCAAGATCATCGATCTGACGCTCGACCGGATGTGGCGCTTGCTCGATGCCATGGGCAATCCGCAGGACCGGCTGCCGCCGGTCGTGCATATCGCCGGGACCAATGGCAAGGGATCGGTTTTGGCGATGCTGCGCGCGGGGCTGGAAGCTGCGGATCTGGCGGTTCATGCCTATACTTCGCCCCATCTAGTCAGATTTCACGAGCGGATCCGGCTGGCGGGCAGATTGATCCCTGAGCCGGATCTGGCCGAGCTGCTGCAGGATTGTGAGATCGCCAATCAAGGCCGTCCGATCACGTTTTTCGAGATCACCACTGGCGCAGCCCTGGCCGCCTTTGCCAGGGCACCTGCGGATGCCGTCTTGCTAGAAGTCGGGCTTGGCGGGCGGCTGGATGCGACCAATGTGATGGTGCCGAAGCTTTCTGTCATCACCCCGGTTTCGATGGATCACGAGCAGTTCCTGGGCGAGACCCTCGCTGAGATCGCCGCGGAAAAGGCGGGGATCCTGAAGCCTGCGATCCCCGCCGTGATCGGGCGTCAGGCGCCGGACGCCGAGGCGGTCGTTCGAGCGCGGGCTGAGGAGCTGGGCGCCCCGCTCCTCCTCCACGGCCGGGACTGGGAGATCAGCCGCAGCGCCGGGGGCCTGCGGTTTGAGGATCATGCCGGGAGTTTGGATCTTCCTTTGCCAGCTTTGCCCGGTGCACATCAGGTCGAGAATGCCGGGATCGCAGTTGCAGCGCTCTGCCATTTGGGGCAGGGAGACCCAGAAGCAGCGGTCTCGCGCGCCGAGTGGCCGGCGCGGTTGCAGCGCCTTTATGGGGCTTTGGCGGCACGGTTGCCCGAGGGGGCCACGCTCTGGCTTGATGGAGGGCACAACCCGGCGGCGGGGGCCGCATTGGCGCAGCATTTCGCGGGCGAGCGACGGCCGCTCTGGCTGATCCTCGGGATGATCGAGACCAAGGCGGTCGAGGCGTTCCTTACCCCGCTTGCTCCCCTGGTCGCAGGTGCTTTCGCGGTGCCGGTAATCGATAGTGCTGCGAGCATTCCTCCCGCCGTCCTGGCCCGGCGGGCGGCGGCGGTTGGGATCCCAGCCGAGCCGCTGGACGATGTGGCCGAGGCAATCGACCGTGCGGTAGCACAGGCGGCTAGCCCGCCTGCCGTTGTGATCTGCGGGTCGCTCTATCTCGCTGGGCAGGTTCTGCGGCAATGGCCCGCCTCGTAAAGCGGGCCTGAGCGCAAATCAGAGAGCGCTTTCGATCCAGCCGGAGATACCGGTCTTCGAGTCGGCGCCCACTTTTTTATCGGCAACCGCCCCGTCCTTGAACAGGATCAGCGTCGGGATTCCGCGAACGCCGTACTTCGAGGGCGTGTTCGGGTTCTCGTCGATATTGACCTTGGCGATCTTGACCTTGCCGCCCATCTCGCCCGCGATCTCCTCGAGCGCCGGGCCGATCTGTTTGCAGGGGCCGCACCATTCGGCCCAGAAATCCACCACCACCGGAGTGTCGGATTGCAGGACGTCTTCGTCGAAGCTCTGATCGGTCACAGCATGGGTTGCCATCGGTTCGGCCTTTCTCTGATCCCTGGGGAGACTGAACCTAGGAGCCGGTCAGGTGCAAATCAATCCCTTGCCGGGCAAGGGCGTGGTCGAGCGCCTGATCCATCTGCCGGGGTGCCAGCGGCATCAGCCGGGCCGCTCGGGTCCAAAGGATCTCCGCCAGGATTTCACGCCCGGGATAGAGGGCGGCTGCCCCGCGCGCATAGAGGGCGAGTTGTACGATATAGGCGGCAGGGATCTCGGCTGCGGTCGCGGGGACCTGCGGGTCGGTCTTGTAGTCGATCACCCTGACCAGATCGCCGGGGACCAGCCGGTCGATCCGGCCGAGCATTGGGCGCATCCCTGGCTCGGTCCCGGTCAGCGGTAAGGCAATGCTGGCCTCGCCCAAGGTTCCGGGAGCGAAGAGGGGCGCCAGATCTGGGGTAGACAGAACCCGCAGCGCTTCCTCGATCGCGGCAGCGACGAGATCTGGAGTTAGGTCCGGGCCTTGCCGGGCCAGCAGCAGAGACGCGGCCGCTGGCCGAGCCTCGGCCGGCAATTCGGGTAGGCGTTCGAGCAGGAGGTGCACAGCGGTGCCGCGGGCGAGTGCCGCGCTGCGACCCAAGCCTTCGCCGCCAAACACTTCGGACCCGGTCGCTTCTTCATGCACGGCCAGGGTGGAAGGGGTGGGCCGTGCGGGTCTTGCTTCACGCGGTGCCGGTGTCAGCCAGCCCGGGGCGGTGTCGGCCCGGTTCTGAGATTGCAGTGCTGGAGCCGCAATCGAGTCCACGGGAGCGCCGATGCGCCGTATCGGGGCATCGAGACAGGGCGGCCCCGGCAGTTCCTGGCTTTCGAAGCTCTCGAAAGCCGCCTGCACCTGGCCATACCAGCTTGTCTTTGCATCCTGTTCCCGCCCGGCCCCTGCGAGGATCAGCCAGTCCTCGGCCCGGGTCAGGGCGACATAGAGCTTACGCTGCGCTTCGGCGGCTTCGCTTGCCTCACTGGCGGCACGGGCAGCCTGAGTGATCGGATCGTCCAGCGCCTTGCTGGCAGGCCAGAGGGCGAGCGGGGGACGTGTGCCGTCCTCGGCGGTCAGGATCTTCTGACGATTGCCTTGGCCTGAACTTCCAGAAACCGTATCGGGCAGTATCACCACCGGCGCCTCGAGCCCTTTTGCACCATGCACTGTCATCACCCGTACCTGATCGGAGCCGCTTTCCATCTCGCGCTTCAGGGTGATATCCGCGGCCTCGATCCAGGAGATAAAACCGGGCAGGGTCGGGGTTTCGCGCGCTTCGTAGATCAGCGCCTGAGCGAGCAACTCGTCCACTGGATCCTCCGCCTCCGGCCCCAGCCGGGCCAGCAAGTGGCGGCGGCCATCATGGGCGGAGAGGATGGTCTCGAGCAGCGCAAAGGGCCCTTGAAACCCTGCCTTGGCCGATAGATCGGCGAGCATCTCTGCCGCCGTACCTCCCGCCGCCACTACTGCCTGCCAAAGCGTGCCGGGGCGGCCATGGGCGAGGTCGAACAGTGCCTCCTCCGAGATATCGAACAGGGGGGACCGTAGCGCTGCGGCCAGGCTGAGATCGTCGGCCGGCAGCAGCACCGCCTTGATCAGGGCGATCAGATCCTTCACCGCCAGTTCCGCGGCCAGGCTCAACCGGTCGGCACCCGCCACTGGCACGCCCTGGGATTTGAGAGTCCGGATCAGCTCCTGCGCCAGCCGGTCGCGTTTTTGGACCAGCACGAGTATATCCCCCGGCGCCACGGCGCGGGGGGGCTGCCCGTCTCTTGGCGGCAGGGTCTGATGTCCGATCATATCGGCGATGGCCGCTGCCAGTGCCCGGGCGAGCCGGGATTTCGGGTGATCCGGTGCCGGGAGGTCAACCGGGTCCCACCAGGGTGATGGCTCGGGTTTCTCGACTGGCTCGATTAACGGCCAGAGATCGATCCGCGCCGCATCTTTGCTGCGATGCGCCAGATGCGCGACCGGCGCGTTCTCGAGCGTCAGATCCGCTTCGCGCTCGCTGAAAACCCGGTCGACGAATGCAAGAAGGCCAGGGGCTGAGCGGAATGAGGTGACCAGTTCCGGCTCCTCCAACCGCGCTCCGATCCCGTCCAACTGTGCGCGATAACGACGGCGGGTGGCGCCGAAGGCTTGCGGCTCGGCGCCCTGAAAGGAATAGATCGACTGTTTCTCGTCCCCCACCACAAAGACCGAACGCCCGCCCGGTCGCGCGCCCTCACCCGAAAAGAAATCGGCCGAAAGCGCCTCGATCACTTCCCATTGCGCGGGAGCTGTATCTTGCGCCTCGTCCACCAGGATGTGATCGATCCCTTGATCCATTCGATAGAGCACCCATGCCCCGATATCCGCCCGGGTCAGAAGATCGCGGCTGCGGGTAATCAGATCATCGTAATCGAGCAATCCCCGCGCCGCCTTCGCCACGGTATAGCGGGACAGAAGCTCCCCGGCGAAATGATGGAGATCCCGGCTGCGCGCCGCCATGCCCTGAGCTTTCAACGCGGCCGATGCGGCCTCGGCCCAATCCAGCAGCGTTTCAGTACGGGCATCGGCTGCGGGATCGGTCTTCAGCACTTCGCCGACCGGGAAGCCACGTCGTTTGCGGCGCGTGCCATCGCCAGTCAATAGGCTCTTTATCAGGGCATTTGCGCCCTCCTCTACACCTTGCCTTTGACCTGGATCGGCGGAGATGAGTGCATGGGCGAGGGCAGCATCCGCTTTCCCACCGCAACGGATCAAAAGATCGGCATGCAAGGCCATGGCGGGCCAGTCGAGCTGATCCAACAGGCTCTCGGCCATGGCCTCCCGGTCCTGTCTGGCACCTTCCCCGAACCAGACTGCGAGGCGCTCCTCCAGCTTTTCCCGGTCCAACCGATCGCGGTTGGCCAGGATCGTGTCGACCAGCCCCTCCACCGCTCCCTCGTTCAGTCGGGCAGCAATGATGTCAAAGGCCGGGGAGGTTCCCGCCTCTGCCGCCAGGGCCATGTCGGAGAGCAATCTGGCGAGCATCATGGCACGCTGCCGGTCCTCCATCACCTCAAAGGCGGGCGAGACACCGGCTTCTAGCGGGAAGCGGCGCAGCAGGGATGTGCAGAAGGCGTGAATGGTCTGGATTTTCAGCCCGCCGGGGGTTTCCAAGGCCCGCGCGAAAAGCCGCCGCGCCTCGGCCAGACGGGTGGCGGTTGTCACCGGTCGGCTGCCTTCCAAGGCGCCGATGATCTCGGCCAGTTCCTTATCGGCGGCCATCGACCAGCCGCCCAGCATATCGAAAAGCCGGGTCTGCATCTCGGCCGCCGCGGCCTTGGTGTAGGTGAGGCAGAGGATCCGTTCGGGCGGCGCGCCTGCCAACAGCAGCCGCGCCACGCGCTGGGTTAGCACCCGGGTCTTGCCCGAGCCCGCATTGGCACCGACCCAGGCCGAGATCCCGGGATCCGCGGCGCGGCGTTGGTCAAGGGTGGGGCGCTCAACCATCGCCAGTCTCCCATTCGCCGAACCGCGAGAGATGATCGTAATCGCTCACCTCTTTCTCGGAGAGAAGCGCGCGGCGGGCGGTATATCCTTTTGTTTCGGCGGAATAGGCGGTCAGGAGATCGCCGACCTGGCCGAGATGCCGGGCAGTTTCGGCATGAAGCGCATCGACCCGGGTCTCCGCGCCGCCCGCACCTTGGCCGGTAAGGCCGAGATAGGCGCCAAGGGCGGCCTCAGCGGCGGGCAGATCATCGAACCCACCCGCGGCTAGGATCGCGGCCTGGAGATGAAGCTGATGGTTGAAGCCTAGCTCAATCTGCTTGTGGCTTGGCGGCGCGCTCGCCTTGTAATCGTAGATCGCCGCCTGCCCATCCGGCAGCAAGTCGATCCGGTCGGCCCTTGCGGTCAGGGTAAAGCCGGGAGGGACTGCGAGCGTCATCTCGCCGGGGACCTCGGCAAAGGTCCCGAGTAGGTTGGCGCGGCGCTCCGCCTCCTCGGCCAGGAACCAATCGGCGAAGCGGGCGACCCGGGCGCGCCAGACCCGGCGCAGCATCGGTTGCGCGATCTCATCAGCCAAGGCTTGATC
>JBCDKL010000189.1:0-6454 GCA_038746695.1 Pseudomonadota bacterium
AATACCCCGGCCTCGACCGCGCCCTCGGTGGCGCAGCTGAATGCCGAGGCCTTGTCGGCGCTGGCCTATACCCAGGTGGTGCGCAAGGGCTGCCTGGCGAGGTAATGGCCATAGATCGCCGGGCAGCCCTTGCGCACCACCTGGGTATAGGCCAGCGCCGACAAGGCCTCGGCATTCAGCTGCGCCACCGAGGGCGCGGTCGAGGCCGGGGTATTCGCCCCGCCCAAGACGAAGGGCGAGCAGAGTACCGGCTGGTTGCGGCGGCAGAATGCGCGCATCGCGCCCAGCATCACCTCGTCCCAGACCAGCGGAGAATTGCCATTGCAATTCCCGGTCACCACGGGATGGCTTTCGAGATGGTCGGCGCCATAAAGCAGCGCGCAGATCTCCAGCACATCCTCGGCATTCTTCGGGCTGGTGGTCATGCCCATGAAGGTTTTGTCGGAGTGTTTGATCGAGGAATAGGTGATGCGCAGATGCCGGTGGCTGACCGGGTGATCCATCGGCTCGACGATGTGATGGGCCGAGGAATGCAGCGCCGGAAGCATATGGCTGAGCCGGTGAAAATCGGCAAGATCGGCCAAGGTCGGGCCGCGGCGCTGATCTTCCAGATCGCGCAGATAGGGCGCCCCGGTCATCGGCACAAAGATCGAGTGATCCTTGCCGAAAGGCAGCGATTTCAGAGGGTTGCGCGCGTGAAGCGTGAAGCTTTCGGGGATCGTCGCGATCAGCTCGCGCACCAAGCCGCGATCCAGATGCACACGGTCTTCTTCGCGGATATCCGCGCCCGCACGGCGCCAGTCCTCGATGGCGATCGGGTCGCGAAAGACCACGCCCACCTCCTCGAGGATCGCCATCGAGGCTTCGTCGATCCGGGCAACCTGCTCGGCATCCATCGGCTCCATCAGCGGCAGGCGGCGGCGGAGCGCGGGCAGCATCTGGTCGGAGACGGCGGTGCGGGTCTCGCGCCGCGCGCCACGCCCGCCCCGGCGGCTTTTCGGGGCCTCGGCCAGCGACGCGCTCATGCCACCAGATCCCCGGCAGCAGGATCCGAGAGGTCGATCCAAATCGTCTTGACCTCGGTATATTGGTCATGCGCGTCCAAACCGTTGTCACGCCCGCCAAAACCCGATTGCTTGTAGCCTCCGAAGGGCGTGGTGATGTCGCCCTCGCCATAGCAGTTCACGGTCACCGTGCCCGCCTTGATCCCGCGCGCGGCGCGCAGAGCGGTTTTGGCATTGGCACTGAAGAGGCTGGCGGCGAGGCCGTATTGCGTGTCGTTGGCCTCAGCGATGGCTTCCTCGGCTGTGGCGGTTTCGATCACCGTCAGGATCGGGCCGAAGATCTCGTCGCGGGCCAGTTTGTCATCGGGCGAGGCTTCATAAATGGTGGGGGGCAGGAAGGGGCCCTCCGCGACCCCGCCGGTCAGCGCGCCGGGCCGGAGATAGGACGTAACCTTGGCCATATGCTCGGCATCGATCAGGGCGCCCAGATGATTGGCCGGGTCCAGCGGATCTCCCGTCCGCCAGTCGTTCAACCGGGCGAGGATATGGTCGAGCAGGGTCTGCTTCACCCCGGATTGCACGATCAGCCGCGAGGCGGCGGAGCAGTTCTCTCCCATATTCCAGAAGGCCGCGGTGACGATCTGTTCGGCCACCAGATCCAGATGTTCAGCATCTTCCAGCACGATGGCCGGGTTCTTGCCGCCGCATTCGAGCACGACTTTCTTGAGGTTCGAGTCGGCGGCGTAGTGCAGGAAGCGCCGCCCCGTCTCGGTCGAGCCGGTGAAGGAGATCATGTCGATATCGCCATGCCGGCCCAGGGGCTCTCCCACGCTCGGCCCATCGCCGGGCAGGACCTGCAGCACGCCGCGGGGGATCCCGGCCTCGGCGGCCAGCTCGGCCACGCGCAGGGCTGTCATCGAGGTCTGCTCGGCGGGTTTGACGATCACCGAGCAGCCCGCCGCCAGCGCCGGGCCGATCTTCCAGGCCAGCATCAGAAGCGGGAAGTTCCAGGGCAGGACACAGGCGACGACGCCTATCGGCTCGCGCAGGATCACTGCCATGGCGTCGTCGCCCGAAGGGGCGGCGCGGTCATAGATCTTGTCGACCGCCTCGGCGTGCCATTTGATCGTGTTGATCGCTTCGGCGACATCGATCGTCTCGCAATCGCGGATCGGTTTGCCGCTTTCGACGCTTTCCATCACCGCCAGTTCGCGGCGGTTGCGGGTCATCAGCTTGGCGAGGCGGATCAGGACCTCCTTGCGCTCGGCCGGGTGGGTCTTCGACCAATGCCCCTGCTCGAACGCCTCGCGGGCCTTGGCGACGGCGAGATCCACATCCTCGGCCCCGCAGGCGGCGATCTCGGCAATCGGGCTGCCGGTGGCCGGGTTGAGGCTGCTCAGCCCCTTGCCGCTGCCGCGCTGGAACTTGCCATCGATGAAGGCGGCCGAGGGCCAGGGGGCGGCCTCGGCCAGGGCTGCGTATTCTTCGCGGGTCAGAAGCTCCATCACGCCACCTGCCGGTTATGACCGCGCTCGATCGCCTCGATTGTGGTGGTCATGGTCTTCACCACCTCGGCGAGCGTGCGCTTGTCGTCTTTGTTGAGAGGCAGGAGAGGGCGGCGCGGCGGCCCGGCCTCGATGCCGCGAAAGCTGAGCCCATGTTTGATGCATTGCACGAATTTGCCCCCCTGTTCTAAGACCCGCATCAGCGGCAGCATGGCCTTCATGATCCGCCGACCTTTGGTGAAATCGCCCTCGAGCGCGCAGGCCCGGTAAAGCGCCAGATGCGCCTCGGGCGCGAAATTGCTGCCCGCGCAGGTCCAGCTCTCCGCCCCCCAGGCGAAGAATTCCAGCGCCTGGTCGTCCATCCCGCAGGAGAGCGCGATATGGGGATAATCGCGGGCCAGCATATGCAGGCGGTTCGGATCTCCCGAGCTTTCCTTGATCGTGCGGAAATTTGGCGAGCGGCCCAGCCGATCGAGGCATTCCTCGTCCATATTCACGCTCATCCGGCCGGGATAGTTATAGAGCATCACCGGCAGCCCCGCCGCCCGGTCGATGGCCAGCGCGTGGAGCGCGATCTCACGCCCCGTCGGATAGGCATAGGGCGGTGTGGCGATCAGGATCGCATCGGCGCCCGCCTGTTTTGCCGCCTCGGCATAGGCGATGCTGTCATCCGTGCGCATGGCGCCGGTCCCGACGATCACGGGCAGACGGCCCGCCACGACCTCGACCGCGCGGCGCATCAGGGCGCGGCGTTCCTCGGGCGACTGGACATAGTATTCACCGGTGGTACCGGCGATCAGCAGACCATGGACGCCAGAGTCGATCAGAAACTCCAGCACATCGGCAAAGCGATCCATATCGATCTCGTGATCCGCATCATGTGGCGTGACCACCGGGGTGATAATCCCTTCAAAGCGCATTGGCGGCCTCCTGGGGTTCGGTCGGGTCGAGGGGCAGGGGGGCTGGGCGCACGAAGCGCTCGATCCGGTCGCGGCTGAGATCCCAATGGGCCAGCGTGATCGTAACGGCCCGGGCAGGATCCTGGCCCTCAATCGCATCGATCATCTGATCGTGCTGGGCCGAGGCGGTGGCGATCGCGGTCCGGTCCGTTTCGTCCTCGGCGCGATAGAACATCTGGCCGAGCCGCGTGTGATCGATCAGAAGCCGCCGGAGGCTGGGGGAGAGATAGGCATTGCCCGCCATTTCTCCGATCTCGGCATGGAAGCGGTGATTGTGGAGCGCCATTTCCGCCGCATCGGTCGAGGCCACGGCGGTGGCAAAGCTGCTCTGCACCTCTTTCAGTATGGCGATTTGGCCGGGGCTGCGGTTCTCGGCGGCCAGGCGGGCAGTGCTGGCATAGACCATCGGCGCGGTCTGGAAGAAGCTGCGCATCTGAGCGAGATCCATGGATGCGACCTTGGCGCCGCGGTTCTCGGAGAGCGTGACATAGCCTTCTCCCCCAAGGCGTTGCAGCACTTCACGCAGCGGCGTGCGCGAGACGCCATAATGGGCCGAGAGCGCGGTCTCGTCCAGATCGGCGCCGGGGGCGATATCCATCGCCAGGATGCGCTGCCTCAGATCGTCCAGGCAGGTCTGCTTTGGACTGGATGAGGCGGCGCTTTGAGATGCGGAATGGTGCGGCATGGTCCCTCCCGAGCCATGCGCACAACATGTATACAATCTGTCGCGCCTGTCAATCGGCGCGTTCAGTCAGGCGTAGTGTTTCTTCTTCGACATCTTTCCGATCCCGGGATTGAAGCTGTTCGTCGGGTCGCAGCGGCGATAGAATTTCGCCTGCTCCTCCGCCGCTTTGTAGAGATGGCCGACATTATGCTCGGCGGGGTATTTCGCCCGGCGTTTGTCGAGGATTTCCAACATCTTGCCCTTGATCACCTTCGGGTCATAGCCCGCCTTGACCACGTAGTCTTGATGCAGGACATGGCAGAATAAATGGCCGTAATAAAGCTTGTGGCTGATCGCCTCGGCAATCTCGGGCGGCAATACTTCGAACCAATCCGGGTCGTTGCGGCGCAAGGCGATGTCCAGCACGATGATGTCTGACACTTTGCCGGTATTGATCGCAATATAGCGCACCGCCGCCCCTGCTGCGGCGAATCTGTGCAGCCCCGCGATTTTGCCCTCGCGCGGGGTGCAGGCGAAAAACTCCCCGCTGGCCTTGTCGGCGAACAGAGTCTTCAGATAGGCCTCGGCCTCCGCCACCCCGCCATCGCGCATCTTCAGGATCAGATGGTGCTCATAGGTCTTGCGGTACTCCTCCATCCGCTGGGGCAGCACGTTTGGCCAGAGCCGGCTGAGCCCCTGCATCACCCGGTCGGTCATGTTCTTCGGCAGGATCGGCAGCTTGTTCAGCCGCGCATCGATCCAGCCCTTCATGGCGAAGATCGTCGGCAACCAATCCGTGCCCAGCTTGTCGATCAGGACCAGCGTGTCCTTGCCATAGCGTTTCGAGATGTCATAGGCCTCGGCATGCAGGTATTCCGAGCTGACGGGCAAGGTCTCGAAGCTCTGCAGCATCTCGCGGCGCAGCCTGGCCAGAATCTCGGTGTCATTGGTACCGATATAGAAGACCTGTTCCTGCTCGTTCTTCGGGAACGTGTCGAGCCTGACGGCGAAGACCAGCAGCTTGCCAGCCGAGCCGGACGCCTCGAACAACCGGTTCGGGTCGCCGTTATAGCGCGACGGAGTATCGGCCTCGATATCCCGGATCTGGTCGCAATAATCGGCGGCAGAGGCCTTTGCATTGGTCGGTTCGAGATCGGCATCGGTGTAATCGCCCTGCTCCAACCGGGTCAGGATCTCTTCCGGTGTCTCGCCCAGTTTGATGCCGAGATGGTTGACCAGTTCCAGTTCGCCCTTGTCATCGATCCGGGCGAACAGCGACAATTCGGTATAGCTCGGCCCGCGTTCGATCAGCGATCCGCCGGAATTGTTGCAGATCCCGCCGATGATCGACGCTCCGATCGAAGAAGACCCGATCACGGAGTGCGGCAACCGGCCGAGCGGGGTGAGGAGGCGTTCCAGCTTGTAAAGCGTCGCGCCGGGGAAGCTGACGATCTGCGCACCCTCTTGCAGCACCTGGATCTGATCCATCCGGGTCGTGTTCAGCACCACCGCCTCGCGGTCATAGGCACCTGAGGGGGTCGAGCCTTCGGTCAGCCCGGTATTGGCCGCTTGCATGATGATGATCTTGTCCGCCGCGACGCAGGCTTTGAGCACCTGCCAAAGCTCGAGAAGGGTGCCCGGGCGCACCACGGCAACCGCTCTGCCGCCGCCCGAGCGGAAGCCCTTGCAGAACCGCTCCATCGATTTGGGATTGGTGATCACATGGCGCGGGCCGGTGATGGCTTGCAGATCGGAGATAAGCGTGTCGGCCATTTCATCCTCCCTGTTTGGTCACAATCGTGCCTTCAGGCGGCGCGGTTGTGAAAGCGCAGGTTGTCGCGGCCAAGCTGGTCGAGCTTGGTCACCCCCATCAGTTTCATGTCGCGCTCGATCTCGGTGCGCAGATTGCCCAAAGCCTTCTCGACCCCGGGCTGGCCCGCGGCGGCCAACGCGTAGAGATAGAGCCGCCCGCCCGAGCACGCCTTCGCCCCGACCGACAATGCCTTCAGGACATGGGTGCCGCGCTGGATCCCGCCCTCGCAGATCACATCGATCTTGTCGCCGACCGCATCTACGATCTCGGCGAGCTGATCGAACGGACTGCGCGAGCCGTCCAATTGCCGTCCGCCATGGTTCGAGACCATGATCCCGGTACAGCCGATATCTACGGCGCGCTTGGCATCCTCGACGCTCATGATGCCCTTCAACGCGAGCAAACACTGTGGCACCTGCTCCTGTGACGGCTGCTTCGAGCGCGTCCATGGTCGTGGCCACATCCCCCGTGGCTTTGACTTTGACCAGATCATCAGTCTTTGCTGCCGC
>JBCDKL010000190.1:0-6436 GCA_038746695.1 Pseudomonadota bacterium
CGCTCTTCGGGCTCGAACGTGTCCTGATAGAGCTTTACGTAGTCCTGCCATTGCGGGTTGTCCCAAGTATCCGCTTGCGGGCCGGACGATGGTGTACCGATCAGCGCACGTTTGGCATCGCCTTTCGAGTTCAAGACCGTGCCATCCACCATGATCGTGCCGCCGATCAGGTTCGCGTCACCGCCGGCCTGCTGATACTGATTGAGGAAGTTAACCGCATCGCCACCGCCGAGGCCGAGATAGATCGCGTCCACGTCATCGGGCAGCGCCGCGATGATCGAGCCGAAATCCTTCGTGCCCAGGGGCACCCAGAAGCGTTCGGTGATCTCGCCGCCGGCCTGGCAGAAATCCAGCGCGAAGCCGAAGACCTGGGTGTAGATGAATGAATAGTCTTCGCCGATCGTCGCAACGGTCTCATAGCCCTTTACGTCATGGACATATTTGCCGAGGCCCCAGGACCATTGCGCACCGTCTGAGTTAAACCGGAAGAAGTTCTCCGACGGGTTGACGAAAGTCGTCTCCTGCGCACCGGACGAGCCATTGATGAAGGTCGCCTGGGGCTGAGTTTTGGAGTAATCGCGGATCGCGATCCCCTCCGAGCCCGAGAGCGGGCCGATGATCACGTCGAGCCCGTCCTGCTCGACCAGTTTGCGTGCGGCCCGCACGGCGCTGTCGGGCGAGGCATCGGTCGGCTGGATCACCAGTTCGATCTCCTTGCCGCCCGCCTGGCCACCAAAGGCCTCGAGCGCCGTCTTGATACCGCGGACCCCATCCTCGCCGAGCACGGTATAGGTTCCTTCAAGCGTCGCCATGACGCCGATCCGCATCTTATGCCCATCGGCCTGGGCGCCCGTCGCGCCGGCGAGCAAGGCGAGCGCTGAAGCCGCGCCAAGAAGCTGCTTGTTCATCTGATCCTCCCTGAAGATTTCCGCGCGCTGTGATCTGCCGGTGTCGGCGGCGCTTTGTGCCTGTCATCATGCGGTGCCAGGCGGGCTATCGGGATTTCAGGTGATCTATCCCTTATACCGTCCAGTCTCTTTTTTGCCCCTCAGACCGGTAGCGGCGCGTTCGCGCTTTCCTTCTTCAGCTCCACCGCGCAGAAGATCATCGTGGTCGCGCCGATATTTTCGAGATTGTGCAGCGCGAATTCGCCCTGGCCCACATCGTAGAAATGGGTCAGCCCCGCCTCGTAATCGCTGGCATAAGTGGTGCCGTCATAGGTCCGTTGCAGGAACCTGCCCGGGGTCACCGCAGTCCAGAAATAGGTGAGCACATGGCGGTGGACCGGCATCTTCTCGCCGGGTTTCAGGGTCATCAACCAAACCCTGACGCCGTCGTTCTCGAAGACCAGATCGGTGCCGATCCGGCCGTTATACGCGTTCTGTTCGAACTCGCGCCGGATCTCGTCGGGCCAATCCTTAAAGCCGCTGGTCGTCAACTCTCCCGACCGGAAATTGTCTGCCTGGGTCTGGGTGCTGTAGAGCTCCGGGCGCCAGCGCGGCTGGCAGTTATAGAGCGAAAGCGGCATGTTGCGGCTTTCCTTTTTCAGCTCGACGGCGACGAAAATCATCTCGGTCGTGCCGACATTCTCGAGATTATGCAGCGCAAACTCGCCGTAGCCGACATCGTAGAAATGGGTCAGCCCGGCCTCATAGTCGCTCTCGTAGGTCGTGCCGTCATAGGTCCGCTGCAGGAAACGCCCCGGGGTCACCGCAGTCCAGAAATAGGTGAGCACATGGCGGTGTACCGGCATTTTCTCGCCAGGTTTCAGGGTCATGTGCCAGACCCTGACCGAGCCGTTCTCGAACATCAGATCGGTGCCGATCTGGCCGTTATAGGCATTGGTCCGGAAATCCTGCTTGATGTCCTCGGACCAGCCGTCGAACCCGGTTGTGGTCAGCTCGCCCGAGCGAAAACTGTCGGCGACCCGTGCAGGAGCCGCGGGGGCGACCGTGGCGCTGACCGCAGGCCCGGTCGCGCGGTTCACACCCGCGGCGGCCAGATCCTCGGCGCTCAAACCCTCGGCCAGGATCAGCGTTCCTTCGACCGAGTCATGCCTGAGATGGATCATCGATTGATACTCGAGCGAGTGATACCAGCGCAGCGCCTCCTCGCGAGTGGGAAAGCGCAGGATCACCAACCGGTCATGGCCGGTCTGGCCCTCGATCACTTCGGTCTGCTGATTGACCGCGAGGATCTCGACATCGAACTTGTTCAGGCAGGCGACGGCCTGGGGCACATAGACATCGTTCAGCGTGGCGCGGTCCAGCACCTTATGGCTGGCGACGAAATAGACTGGGCGGGTTTGGCTCATATCGGTCTCCTCAGGCGCGGGAGCGTCAGTCTTCGCGGTTGTCGCGCGCGGTCAGCCAAACGGCGCCGATCAGCATTGCGGCTAGGGTCAAGAGCTCCAAGGCCCGGCGCCAGTCGGCCTCGGACGGGTCCAAACCGGCCAGGTAAATCAGAAGAACCGATGCGATGCCGATGACCACCGGCCGCAGGATATGCCGCCCAAGTCCGCCGGCAATCATCCGATGCGCCAGCGCGAATCCCGCCGATAGCGCCAGCGCAGAGCCGAGTATTACGAGGCTGGACGTGCAGCGTATCTGATTGCCGAGGCTCGACAGGTCGGCCTCGCATTGGTGATCGGTCAGGATCAGCATATAGACTTTGAGGATCAGCGTGATGGCCAGACCCAGCCCCAGCAGCATCTGGCAGATCGTGCGGATCAGGCGAGAGGGCCGCTCGATCGCCGCGCGCAGCCTCTCGGACGGGCTTGGGCTGGGACCCGCTCTGGAGCCAGGTGCACCAGGGTCGCTCATGCTCATCCTCCAGCCCCTCCCAAAGCGGCGATCACCGCATCGACCGAGGTCACTGTGGCGACATTCTGCATGGCATAATCGATCGAGGCGCGGTGCCAATCGGCGTTCATGGTCGAGCAGGCATCCTCGGGCAGGATCACACGGAACCCCTTGTCCGCCGCAGTGCGCGCGGTGTGCTCGACCGACATGTTCGTCCAGGCGCCCGTATTGATGATCGTGTCGACACCGCCGCGTCTGAGATAGCCTTCAAGGCGCGAGGTCTCCCAGGCCGACATCGACATCTTCTCGACCACGAGATCGCTCGCGGTAGGCTCGAGACCGGGAGCGGGCGCCGCGCCCCAGGATCCACGAACCAGGGCATTCGCACCGACCAGCCCCTCAAATAACGGCGCGTTCTGGAGCATTTTCGGATGCCCCGGCTCGCATACGAACCAGATATGGATAACTGCGATTCCGGCTCGTCGGCAAGCCGCCGCAAGGCGCGCCGAATTGGCGATGACATTCTGCTGCTCGGCATGCTGCGGTGCTCCGGATTGGGCAAACGCGCCGCCGGGCAGGATCACATCGTTTTGCATGTCCTGGATCAGGAGTGCGGTCTTGCTTGGCTCGATCCGCATCACGGGAGCGGCGCTGGCAGCCGGGCGCGGCGGAGGCGCCGCCTGGGGCCGTCCAGCCCCTTCCTGATGTCGCATGAAAGGCTCGGACCGCCCGGTCGTCTTTGTCTCGACCGAATAGACCGATGTGGTCGCGCAGAGATAGAGCGTGGACCAGTCCGGACCGCCCCAATGAAGGTTGGCAACCATCTCGGGCACCAGGATCTCGCCCAGCCGGATGCCGTGAAAGTCATAGACCCAGACACCGCCCGGCGCTGTGACAAAGACATTACCCTGGGCATCCGCCTTCATCCCATCGGGCACCCCAGCACGGCCATGCTCGCGGATCCCGCCTGCGAAGACCCTGCCTTTGACCAGCGCTCCATCATCGGCGAGGTCGAACATCCGGATATTGGCCTGATCGGTGTCGTTGACCCACATCCAGCGCTCGCAGGGACTGAAGCAGAGGCCGTTCGGCTGGCTGAACATATAGCGGTCCGAGACCAATTCGGCCTCATCGCCCGGGCGGTGGTGCGGCCCGAGGCGATAGACCCCCTGAAATCCCATCTCCAACGGGCGGGGCACGCCGAACACCTCCATCCTTCCATAGGTCGGGTCAGTGAAGTAGATCGCCCCGTCCGAGCGCATGCAAATATCGTTGGGCGAGTTCAACTCACGCCCCTCGAAATGGCTGGCCAGGACGGTGCGCGTGCCATCCGGTGCAAACCGTGTGACCGATGACGTCGAATGCTCGCAGACCAGAAGGTTCAGATCCGCGTCATAGGTCATCCCGTTGCCCTTATGCGACGGGCGCATGATCTCCTCGACACCCGTCTCGGGCGACCAGCGTCTGCGCACATCCGCAGGCATGTCCGAGAAGATCAGATCTTGCTTCACCGGATGCCAGAGCGGGCCTTCGGTGAAGGTGAAGCCGGTCCCGATCTGCCGGACCTGGGCATTGACATCAATGAGGTCGAGAAACCTGGGATCGAGCGCCTTATGGGCCATCGCAGTCATCTCACGCCGGGAACCAGTCGCGCCGGGGCAAGGTCTCGACCACCGGGCCCGGGCAGGTCATTCCAAGCCTCCCGGCCACGCGCCCATGTTCGATCACCGCGCCGCGGTCATGCACGGGAAGGAGAAACTTGAACCGGGTCAAAAGCTTCTTGATCTGCGCCTTCTCGTTGCGTTTCGAGCCGGCATGGTTCCCCGTCACCTGCGGCTCCATGTAGTTATTCACCCGCACATGGTTCACGATCTGGTCGTTGAAATCGTAGATCACATCGCCACAGATGCAGGCCAGCCCATCGCCCGTCTCGACGATCACATTCATCGAGCCTTCGGTATGGGCATAGGCCGGTTCGCACCAGACGCCGGGGATGATCTCCTCGGCACCCGAGATCTCGAGATCGAGGAAGCGGACTGCCTCGGGCTCATAGATCCGCTCGACCAGATGCATGATGTCGGGTTTCGGGTATTGCGGATACATGATGCCCGAGACCGAGAACTCCATCTCGCGGCGGTTCAGGACCACGGTCGTATTCATTGGGAAATCGTCATCGTTCCCGGCATGGTCGATATGCAGATGCGTGTGCAGGATGTAGCGGATATCGCCCGGTTTGACCCCGTGGCGGGCAAGCTGCTGATCGACCGTATTCTCGTGATAGCAATGCCCGCGCATCCCCAGCGTCTCCATGATCCGGTTATCGCGATAACCGGTATCGACCAGCACCGGATAGGCTCCGCCAAGGATCAGAAAGCCATAGGTCGGCACCCGGCGCACCCGGCCGCATTCATGGCCGAGCACCAGGAACGAGGTTTCCAGTTCGATATCGCCAAAATCGAGGACATGGATGGTGAGGGCCATGATGTTCTCCCTTATTGCAGGCGGTAGACCCGCCGAGCTGTGTCGTTGAAGATCGCGCGTTGCTGGCCCTTGGGCAGCCCGGTGGTGGCGGTTCGGAACGCGCTGAAGAGCTCTGTGTAACCGGTCCAGATCTTCTCGATCGGGAAGTTCGAGCCGAACATCGCGCGGTCAGCCGGGAAGATCGCCAAGGTCTCGGTGACCATCTCGGCAATGAAATCGGGATCATTCCGGTGCAGGAAAGTGCCGAACCCGCTCAGCTTGGTGACCGTATTCTCGCACTCGGCCAGAAGGGTCATGCCGCGGCGCCATTCGACCCAGCCGGGGCCGGTTCGGTCGACCAACATTCCAGCATGCTGAAGGACGAAGGTCACCTCCGGGCAGGCGGCGGCGAGCCGGGCTGCATCCTCCATCTGCGCGGGGAAGACCTGAAGCTCGAAGCACCAGCCATAGTCGGCGAGCCGCGCGATGTTCTCGGCCACCTGAGGCTGAGCAAGCTGATCGGGACTTGGGGCGAAGCGATATTGCGCAGTCTCGTGCCAGTGAAACTGCTGCCGGAAGCCGCGCAGGAGGGGGTATTTGGCGAAACTCTCCAGCACCGGCGCAAGCCCGCCCTTGGTGAAATCGGCATAGCCGATAATGGCATGCGGCCAGCCGGCCCGATCAGCGGTGTTCTGGACCCAGGCAACCTCGTCCTCGGCCCAATTCGGCGCCCAATTGGCCTGGACATAGACGGATGCCTCGATCCCCGTGCCGCTCAGATCGGCGAGATACTCCTCAATTGGGTAATCCCGTTTGATCGGGCCATAGCTGCCGAAGATCCGGGGCTGCTCCGGGCCCAAAAGCCAGGGAAGATCGGTTTGGCGCCAGATATGATGATGCGCGTCGATCATCCCGCGCGCCTCCACAGATGCGCCATGCTCAGCAGGTGATCGACCACGCGCCCGGTATCGGCAGCATCGGTCAGGCTGGTCAGCCAGGGGCGGATCGCGCGCAGCGCCTCGGTCTGCGGGTTCTGACCGATCTCGAGCGGGGTGAGCCAATCGAGCCGCCAAGCGAGGCGTGAGAACCGCGTCACGGCCAGAATTAACTGATCCGGGGTGCCCCGCTCCAGCCCGTCCGACAGGATCGCAACAGCCGCCCCACGCGCATGGCCG
>JBCDKL010000191.1:0-6271 GCA_038746695.1 Pseudomonadota bacterium
CAAAAAGGTAATCGCGGGCGAGAAACTCGACCGCTCCGAGGATGATGGTGTGCCGCCGCCCGCCACTGGCACCGGCGGCCATGCTGCGGTGCCCAAAGCGGGCAAACCCCGCCGGGGCGATCCCGATCCCGGGATGGAGCCGCAACCCCAGTAGCACCAAAGGCCTGGTCCAAAGCCCGGCCTTTTTCATGTGGATATGCCGGGCGGGCGGGCGATACGAGCGGCGCAAGCCGCGCGGGAGGCCGACGGCCTGGCTCCAAAGCTGGCGCCCGGCCGCTAAGCCTGCGGAGGCACCCCCGCCCTCACTCCACCCGGCGCCTGATCACGGCGGTGCCGATTGGCGTGTCGCCCAAGGCCTTTTGCACCTGCCAGCTGCCATCCGCGCCCTGCTCGAACCAGAACTCGAACGGAAATTCCGGCTCGGCCATCTTTTTCGGCTTGTAGCCCGCCACCCGGCGATAGACCGCGGGGCAGCGCACACCACTCTCGCGCAGCGCCGGTGCCCCCAATACAATGGCATAGCGCCGCCGCCCGTCGAAGATCTCCACCTCGCGGTCGCAGAGCCCGTCGCCCTGCTGGTTCGCCAGAACCCCCAAAGCCGCGCTCAAGGGATCGGCAGCTCCTGCCTGCGCCAGAGGGTCGACTTCCCAGGGTTTCGGCTTGAAGGCGGGCTCGGCGCGCAGAGCCGCCGGTTTGCCACCGTCATAGCGCATCTCGACGAATTGGCTCTTGCGGGTATCGCGCGAACTTGCGGTGAACCGCTGCGGAGCATAGAGCCCCGCACCAACCTCGCCTTCGGCCTCGACCTCGAAACTCGCCCGGTAGAGCGAGCCGACCACGCCCTTGGTCACCAAGGCCGCCCCGGCGCTGTAACGGTCGCCCTCGATCTCGGAGGTCACCGACATCTCGGCGATCCATAAGCCGCCAAGATAGATGTCATAGATCTGGTCCAGATCTTTCAACCCCGACTCCGAAACGGCAGGCTTCAGGGCCGAGGCCGGCTGAACCTCAAGCCCGGACAGAGGTGCCGCTACGCTCAAACCGGCGCAACAGGCCATGCCGATCGCCGCACCGGCTGCACCGGCGGACAGCCGGGCCCGGCCCTTGCCGGGCCTGCGGCCCTGATATCGGCGCTCGGTCATTTCGCCTCCATCCTTCTCACCTCAATCCTTCTCAATGGCTTGTTCATCATATAGATCCCTCGAATGCCATTCCAGTAAGCCCGATGACACCAACGCATGGCCGACCCGAGTCCAGCCCGAGAGACCCAGCCCGATCACGGGATCGAGAGCACGGCCCTGGCCGAAGCGCTGCTCGCGGGCCAACGCCGCGCCCTGGCCCGCGCCATCACCCTGGTCGAATCGACCCGCCCCGACCATCGCCGCCAGGCCGAGGCCCTGCTTGCCCGCTTGGGCGAAACCGACCGCGCCCGGCGTATCGGCCTCTCCGGCACGCCCGGTGTCGGCAAATCCACATTCATCGAGGCTTTTGGCATGGACAGGGCCGAGAGCGGGCAAAAAGTGGCGGTACTCGCAGTGGATCCGTCCTCGGCGCGCTCCGGCGGCTCGATCCTGGGCGATAAGACACGGATGGAGCGGTTGGCCCGCCATCCTAACGCCTTCATCCGGCCCTCGCCCAGCCAGACCATGCTCGGCGGTGTGACCAGGCGCACGCGCGAGACGATCCGCCTGGTCGAGGCGGCGGGTTTCGACCTTGTGCTGGTCGAAACCGTCGGTGTCGGCCAGTCGGAGACCATGGTCGCCGACATGACTGATCTCTTTCTCCTGCTGCTAGCACCCGCTGGCGGGGATGAACTGCAAGGGGTGAAACGCGGCATTATGGAGATCGCCGATCTGATCGTGGTCAACAAGGCCGATGGCGCCCTGAAACCGGTGGCCGAGGCGACCCGTTCGGATTATGCGGGCGCGCTCAACTTGTTGCGCGGGCGGGCGGGCGATGCGCCGGGCTTTCCCCAGGCGCTGACAGCGTCCTCTCTGACCGGTGCGGGGATCAGCGATGTCTGGCAGAGGCTGGTCGAGCTCGACGATTGGCGCCGGGCCGAGGGCTGGCACCGCAAGCGCCGCGCCGCGCAGACCCGGCTCTGGCTGCGCCGCGCCCTCGAGCATGGAGCGGTCGAGGCGCTCTACGCCGATCCCCGCGTGGCCAAGGCCCTGCCCGGGATCGAGCGCGCGGTGAGCGAAGACGGCCTCGCCCCCGAGGAAGCTGCGGACCGCCTGCTGAGAATGTTCCGAAACCCATGAGCGGATGAGCGACAGGAGACGGCAAGCTCACGCATAGGCGCATGCAGATCGACCGGGAGCCGGACAAATCCGAACAGACTGGTCGCGCACCGAATACCGAACGGGTCGCCATTTCCAGTTTCCAACTGCCCATCAGGGGAGCTTTTGCCATCCGCTCTCCACCAATGTGCATCCGGACTTAGACCCTATGCCCTGAGTGCACAGGGGCGCGAGCCCAGAATCAGCAATGCTGGGCCGGCACATTGCCACGCGAAGGGTAATGCAGCGGATCTGAAAAAGATGCTGCCACTCTGGAATGGTGAGCCTCGACGGTTACAAGCACCATTCCATAGCTGGCTTGCATCCGGCCAGCATGATGCCTTCCTAGATCCCGCGTTCCTTCAGACTCCATCCGTCTCCGAAGGCCGATCCAAACCTAACTGTTGTGACCCCCCACCCCGCTTGACGCCCTCACTGCTTGGCGCTAGACAGCCGCTTCCGATTTCAGGCCCCCATTGGGGCTCCGGCGCCACAGGCTTCGCCTGCTACCGCCGCACGAGGACGATAGAGACAAGACCGAGCGAGAAAGGATGCGGGCCATGGCGCGGCGCTGCGAACTCACTGGAAAAGGCGTGCAGACCGGCAACCGTGTCAGCCATGCCAATAACAAGACCCGGCACCGCTGGCTGCCCAATCTGCAGCCGGTCACGCTGCAGAGCGAGGCGCTAGGCCGGTCGTTCAAATTCCGAGTCGCCGCCTCGGCCCTACGTACTATTGATCATCGGGGCGGGCTCGACGCGTTCCTGATCAAGGCACCCGATGCCGATCTGTCGCCGAGCGCTCTGAAGGTTAAGAAGCAGCTCGCCGAAGCCCTCGGCGCCTGAACCGGCCAACCGAACTCCCCGCGCCCTATACCGGTCTCCAGCGCGGTGCTGCCACCGCGCGCCGGGGGGTGGGTGGGGGCGGGCGGTGGCTGCGTCGTGCTGGAGACCGTCGCAACCGCTCAGCCCAGCACCTCTGCGACCCAGCGCGGCACCGTCTCGGTCGCAGGACCCAGGATCTGCCGGTCGAACTGCCCCGCGACGTCCGAGGGATCGAGATTGATCTCCAGCGTCGCCACCCCCATCGTCCGCGCCTCAGCAACGAATCCCGCCGCAGGATAGACGGCTCCCGATGTCCCGATCGCTACGAAGAGATCGGCCTGCGCCAGTGCGGCCCCGATTGCCTCCGTGCAATGGGGTACCTCGCCGAACCAGACCACATCCGGGCGCACCCGGCCCTCGGCCGCACAGGCCGGACAGCGATCTGAACGCGCCATATCCCCCGGCCAGTCCCAGCGATGCCCGCAAGCTGCGCAAAGCGCGCGCATCAGCTCGCCATGCATATGGATCACCCCTTCGCAGCCCGCCCTCTCATGCAGATCGTCGATATTCTGCGTGATCAGCGTCACTTTCCGCGCTTCGGCCAACCGCGTGAGCGCCCGATGTGCGGCATTGGGCCGGGCCTCGCGGCAATTCCGGCGCCGCGCATTGTAGAACCCCAACACCAGATCCGGATCACGGGCATAGCCTTCGGGCGTGGCCACATCCGCCAGGTCGTATCGGGTCCAAAGTCCATCCGCATCGCGAAACGTGCCGAGCCCGCTCTCAGCCGAAATCCCGGCCCCGGTGAGGATGACGATATGGTCCATCGTTCCGCCATTTGCTACGCTGACGCAATCCTAATCCGCGAGGCCTCAATGCGCATCCTTTGTGTCTGCCTGGGCAATATCTGCCGCTCTCCCATGGCCGAGGGTGCGCTGGCCCGGCGCGGGGCTGAGGCCGGGCTGGAGCTGGCCGTCGACAGTGCCGGAACCGGCGCTTACCATATCGGCCAGCCGCCCGACCCTCGCGGGCTGAAAGCAGCGCTGGCGCGGGGATATGATAACGGCCGTCAACGCGCCCGACAGATCACGCCCGAGGATTTCAAGCGCTTCGACCTGATCCTGGCGATGGATCGCGCGAACCTCGCGCATCTCGAGCGGATGGCGACGGCCGGGAACGGGCCTGAACTGCGTCTGTTCGACCCGGAAGGCCGTGACATCCCCGACCCCTATTACGGCGGTCCAGAGGATTATGAACACGCCCTCGACATGGTCGAAGCCGCCGCCGACACGCTGATCGCCGAACTAGCGCAAAGCTGAGCCGCCTGCGAAACGCCTCGCCGTGCATGCGGCAAGACAGGCGCGCGCCAGATGCAATCGTGCGTGGAGCAAGAAGCGAGTAGTCAAATCGAGTGCCATAGGAGCCTGAGGCGCGACAACCCGCGAAGTGCCAGTGAGCCTCTCCACCCACCACTCTATCGCGGCCAAATGCCTCCGAGCCCCGCTGCTACAGTCTGCGGGCAGCGATGCGCCAGCCCCGAGGGAATGGGTTGGATCGCATCCGACGCCCGTGACTTGATCCGGGTGCGACAGCGAGAAGGCGCAGCGCGGGGAACATCTCGACGGACCCACAGCACGAGCGGGCGGCCCAGCGATCCGTTGACGCATTGCAAATCAGCCTCATCTCATCGTCTTGACCGCTCCCGCAATGCCACCCATAACCCAGCCATGACCGAGCTCTCCCGCATACGCAATTTCTCGATTGTCGCCCATATCGACCATGGCAAATCCACCCTGGCCGACCGGCTGATCCAATCCACCGGCACCGTGTCCGACCGCGACATGAAAGAGCAATTGCTCGACAGTATGGAGATCGAACGCGAGCGCGGGATCACCATCAAGGCCAACACGGTGCGCATCGAATACCGCGCCGAGGATGGCCAGGACTATGTCCTCAACCTGATCGACACGCCGGGCCATGTGGACTTCGCCTATGAGGTCAGCCGCTCGATGCGTGCGGTCGAAGGGTCGCTCCTGGTGGTCGATGCCAGCCAGGGGGTCGAGGCGCAGACGCTCGCCAATGTCTATCAAGCGATCGACGCGGATCACGAGATCGTCTCCGTGCTCAACAAGATCGACCTGCCCGCGGCCGAGCCCGAACGTGTCGCCGAACAGATCGAGAATGTGATCGGCATCGATGCCTCCGACGCGGTTCTGATCTCGGCCAAGACCGGGCTTGGCATCCCCGAGGTGCTCGAGGCGATCGTCACCCGCCTGCCCGCCCCCAAGGGCGCCCCTGACGCCCCGCTGAAGGCGATGCTGGTCGACAGTTGGTACGATGCCTATCTCGGCGTCGTCGTCCTGATCCGCGTGATCGACGGCCGCTTGAAGAAAGGCGAACGGATCCGCATGATGTCGACCAATGCGCTCTACCCGGTCGACAGGGTTGGCGTGTTCACACCCCAGATGCAGCCAGTCGATAGCCTCGGCCCCGGCGAGATGGGTTTCCTGACCGCCTCGATCAAGCAGGTCCGCGACACCCGCGTCGGCGATACGATCACCCACGAGAAACGCCCCTGCGCCGAACCTTTGCCCGGCTTCCAGCCCGCCCAGCCAGTAGTGTTCTGCGGGCTCTTCCCGGTCGACAGCGCCGAGTTCGAAGACCTGCGCGACGCGATCGAGAAATTGGCGCTGAACGATGCCAGCTTCTCCTCCGAGATGGAGACATCCGCCGCACTCGGCTTCGGCTTTCGCTGCGGCTTTCTCGGCCTGCTCCATCTCGAGGTGATCCGCGACCGTCTCGAGCGGGAATACGAGATCGACCTGATCACCACGGCGCCCTCAGTCGTCTATCACGTCCATATGACCGACGGCGCGATGGAAGAGATGCACAACCCCGCCGACATGCCCGACCTGGTCAAGATCGACCGGATCGAGGAGCCCTGGATCAAAGCCACGATCCTCGTGCCCGACGAGTTCCTGGGCGATGTTCTCAAGCTCTGCCAGGAACGCCGCGGCATCCAACTCGATCTGACCTATGCTGGCAGCAGGGCGATGATGGTCTATAAGCTGCCGCTGAACGAGGTGGTGTTCGATTTCTACGACCGGCTGAAATCGGTCACCAAGGGCTATGCCAGCTTCGACTATCAGATCGACGAATACGCACCGG
>JBCDKL010000192.1:0-6194 GCA_038746695.1 Pseudomonadota bacterium
ATGCTCTCGCCCGTTTCCTGGCAGATAGGTGCAATTGAGGTGCAGCGTCACCTATATCACGCGATATAGATGCATTTTGATGCGTTCAGGAGATAGCAAGAATGACCACGAGACGTGTGCTGTTGCAGGGGCTGACCGTTGGCATTGCGGCGATGACGGTGCCGATGCGGGCGCTGGCGCTGGATTCCGGGGTGGCCGAGGGCCATGTGGAGGCGACAGTGGCCGAATTGCTGAGCATCGTACGCGGCGGCGGCAATGACCGGGCCAAGGCGGATGCGCTGAAACAGGTGATGCAAGCCCGCGCCGCCATGCCGCAGATTGCGCGTTTCGTCGCCGGGCGGTCCTGGCGCGATATGAGTAATGTCCAGCAGGCGGCCTTTGGTAAGGCGCTGCTGCATTCGGTCTCCACCATCTACGCGCGGCGGTTCCAGGCCTATGCGGGCGAGACAATCACCCTTGGCGGCAGCACCGATGAGGGACGCAAGGGGATCCTGGTAAGAAGTCAAGTGAGCCAAACCTCCGGCTCGCCGGTTTTGGTCGAGTGGCTGGTCACCGACCGACCGGGCCGGGTGGTGATCGCCGATATTGTGATCGAAGGTGTTTCTCTGCTGCTGACACAGCGTGACGAAGTGGCCGGGATGTTGAGCTCCAGGGGCGGGGATATCGATCGGCTTATCGCGGATCTTAACGCGGTCTAGCGGCGTTATCCTGCCGCCGGATTTCCTCGGTCGCCGGGTTTGCGGCTGGCCAGATACTTCCAGATACCCGAGGCGCGCAGGATCTGGCGGCCTTCGGCGCCGGGCTCCGGAGTGTCCAAGGCCCAGATCTCGCAGGACATGAAGCTGAGATCGCGGACAAGGCGGAGCTGGCGCGCGATGGCAAGCAGGCGTTGGCCTTCTTTGCCCGCGGCGATGAAATGGCTGTCCATCTGGATGGTCGAGCAGGGACGGCTGCCGGCGGCCTCATAACTGGCCGCCCCCATGGTCAGATCGGCCAGGGTCAACGAGACCCCGCCATGGCAGACTCCGCCAGAATTGCGATGCCGGTGATCGACCACCAGCGTGCCTTGCCAGAGCGCATCTGCCGCCCGGGCAAATCGGACCGGGCCGATATGGTCGTTGAACCCCTCACCCTTGAGATTGCGCCAGGGCAGGCTTGGATCGTACTGCATCGCGGCACTCCTTGGCGTTTGTCTCGGCTTGGGCGTACCATCCCGTCATGCGGCAGGTCACGGGCATTCTGGAGATTGATACGCCGGGGCCGAAGCTGGTCCCGATCAGCGCGCAGATCGCCGATTGGCTGGCGGGCACAGGGATCGATCAAGGGCTGCTGGTCCTGCTCTGCCAGCACAGTTCGGCCTCATTGACGATCCAGGAGAATGCCGATCCGGACGTGCGGCTCGATCTGCAGGATGCGATGGCGGCCCTGGCGCCCCATGGCGGGGCCGAGCGCTATCGCCACCATCAGGAGGGGCCGGACGACATGGCGGCGCATATCCGCACGGTGCTGTCAGGTGTCTCGCTGTCGATCCCGGTGGCGGAGGGTCGGATGATGCTGGGCATCTGGCAAGGGATCTATCTTTGGGAGCATCGCGATCGTCCGCATCGGCGCCGCGTGGCGATGAATGTGACGGGCAGCTGACTTTCGGCTGCGGCCCGGTGGACGTTCTCTCCTCCGATTGAATGTAGAAGATGCCGTCCGATTACACCCTTGCTCGGCCTGGATCGGTCTTGACCGGGTTTGGGATTTGTCTGACCATTACGCCTGGGGAGACTGGTATGGACACTCGGTTCTTTGCGTTCGTTTGGCGCCATTCCAAGCGCGAGCAATTGGTGATCCTGGCGCTGACATTCCTTTCCTTTCCCTTGGTCTATGCCTCGCTGGAAATCCCCAAGATCATCGTTAACGACGCGATCGACGGGACCGAGTTTCCACGCACGATCCTCGGGATCGAGTTTGGGCAGATCCCCTATCTCTTGATCCTCTGCTTCACCTTTCTTGGCCTAGTGATCGCCATCAACGGCATCAAATGGATGATGAATGTTGCCATCGGCATGTGCGGCGAGCGGATGCTGCGCCGGTTGCGCTTCATGTTGTTCGAGCAGGTGATGCGCTTTCGCATGGCCCGCTTTCGTCAGACCAAACCGGGTGAAGTGATCCAGTCCATGCTGGGTGAGATCGAGCCGTTGGGTGGGTTCATCGGCGAGACCATCGCGACACCGGCCTTCCAGGGCGGTCTGCTGGTGGTCTATTCGGTCTTCATCTTTATGCAGGATTGGCTTTTGGGCTTGGCGGCGGTGGCCTTCTATCCGATCCAAGCCTGGCTGATCCCGAAGCTGCAGGCAAAGGTGATCCGGCTGAACAAGGCCCGGGCGCAGAATACGCGG
Source organism: Pseudomonadota bacterium (assembly GCA_038746695.1). Taxonomy (GTDB): domain Bacteria; phylum Pseudomonadota; class Alphaproteobacteria; order Rhodobacterales; family Rhodobacteraceae; genus Thermohalobaculum. Next base: position 2,388 of record JBCDKL010000192.1, read on the forward strand.
GGTCTGGCGGACACGATCTCGGAATCCGTCGGCACGATCAACGACATCCACACCAATGATACGGCCCGCTGGCATTTGGGCCAGATCGCCGGACGGCTGCATTCAAACACGATGATCCGGCTCGCGCTGTTCAAGCGCAAGTTCACGATCAAATTCATCAACAACCTGATCAACCAGCTGACGCCGTTCTTCTTCTACTCGATCGGCGGTTATCTGGTGATCAAGGGGCAGATGGATTTCGGTGCACTGGTGGCGGTGCTGGCGGCCTATAAGGATCTGGCCGGGCCTTGGAAAGCAGTGCTGAACTATGTGCAGCGCTGGACCGACTTTAACTCCCGATACGTCTTCGTTGTGGAGAACTTCATTGGCGAAGGGGTGATGGAGCCCGAGCGGATCTATCTGACCGGGGCCGAGCCGATGGCGGGGCCGCTGATCCTCGAAGGGGTCGAGGGCGGGCCCGGGGCAGGGGGGTTGACCGTGTCCCGGCTCGAGGTCGCCCCGGGAGAGACTCTCGCAGTCATAGGCGGGGCCAATGGCGCACGCGAGGCTCTGCTGGCGATGATCGCGGGGCTCGACGAGCCCCTGTCCGGACGGGTGGTGATCGGCGGCAAGGCGGTGGTCGAGGCGCGGCTATCCGAGCTTGGTGCGACGCTGGCCTTTATCTCGGCCGAGCCGGGGCTGGTCTCGCGCAGTCTGCGTGAAAACATGGTCTATGGCCTCTACCGCCTGCCGCCGGATCTGAGTGGAGAAGGGGTGAAGGTAGCGGTCGACTATCTGCGCGAGGCGCGGGCTTCGGGCAATATCCTGGCCGATCCTGAGGGCGACTGGATCGACTATGCCGCGGCCGGAGTAGCGGGACCAGACGAGATGGAGGAGCGGCTCTTGGATCTGGTCGCCCGGTTTGGTCTCGACGAGGATCTGTTCGCCGCTGCACTCGAAACCAGGTTCGATGCCGATATGGCCGATGCCTGGACCGGACCGATCGCCGAGGCGCGGGCGGCTCTCGCCGAAGCGGGCGATCTCTCGGATCTGGTCGAGCCCTGGGAGGAAGGCCAGCTCAACACCAACGCGACGCTGCTGGAGAACCTACTCTACGCTTTCCCGACCACGCCTGTTCCGCGTTTTGCCGACTATGCCGAGCGAGCGGAGGTGGCGGAAATTCTATCCACCATCGGGGCGCGGGAGTTGCTCGAGGAAATCGGCAGGGACATCGCGGCAGAGTTCGCCGATCTGGTCGATGCGGTCGAGGAGGACTCGATCGTGCTCGACAGTTTTGCGGCTTTCTCGAAGGCAGAACTCCTGGCTTCAGCGGCGTTGATCGAGAGCGCGGCGGGGCAGCGGCCAGCCGATCTGGGGGAAGAGGATCGGATCTTCCTCACGGGGCTCGCGATCAAATATGTGCCCACGCGCGACCGACTGGATGTGCTGGACGAGGCGCGGATGGAGCGCCTCTTGGAGTTGCGCCTGGCGGCTCTGCCGAAAGTGCGCGGGAACCCGGCTTTTGTTGGCTTTGACTCAGAGGCATTCAACCCGGCCCAGACTCTGGCGGAGAATTTCCTCCATGGAAGGCGGCGCTTTGACCGGCGCTCGGCCTGGAAGCGGCTCGATGCTGAGATAGCCGGGGCAGTGGCCGCGGCGGGTCTGCGGGAGCGTCTGGTCCGGGTGGGGCTCGACCGTCCCGTTGTTAATGGCGGGGCGGCCCTGCCTGCTGCTTTACGCCGCCGGATTGCCCTGGTCCGGGCGCTGATCAAGCGGCCGCGGATTCTGGTGCTAGATGGGGTCGCGGCGGGCGAGACCGAGGGCGACCGCGCCTTGCGCGCCGCGATCCGCGACGAGCTGCAAGGCGCCACCTTGATCTACGCTGCCAACAGCGCCAAAGCCGCGGCCGACGCGGATCGGAGCGTCGAGATCGAGGAGAATGGAACGCTGCGCGATCCCCTTTTAGACGGCGATCGTGATCCTATCTCTGATCAGGAAGAGCTGGATCAAGCCAATCACACCAACCGTCGGGTAAGCCCATGAGCGTCAAACGCGCCGTCGCGGTCATGCTGGAGACTCCGCTGTTCCGCAAGCTCGACGCAAAGCGTCTGCGCGTCGTGGCGATGATGGGCCAAACCCTGCGGTTTCGCGCAGGTGAGCGGCTTTTCGAACAAGGCTCGGAGGGCGACACTGCCTTCGTGCTGCTCGAAGGTGTGGTCGATGTGTTGATCCAGGCGGGCGAGGAGGAGAGCCTGGTCGCGGAACTCGGACATGGCGAGATCTTTGGCGAGATTGCTGCCCTGACCGATCAACCCCGCACCTCGACCATCCGCGCGAAGACAGAGATCGAGGTGCTGCAGCTCGACAAACAGACTATCCTGGCCCTGATGCGCGAATTCCCCGATATCGCGCTGGAGCTGATCCGGATCCTCGCAAACCGATTGCGCGACACTTCCGCCCAGCTTGCTGCCGAGCGGAAGTAAACACCGAACTGACCCGCAGGCTTCAGTTCTGATTGATCTGGGTCACCCGGTCGCCGCCAAAAACGCCGAGGGTATGGGTGTCGTTGGCGGTGTCGAGTATATCAAAGGTCCCACCCGCGGCCGCGACCGGATCTCCGCCACCGGCAAAGAAGTTCCCTTCGACCCGGGCCGAGAGATCGGTCTGGTTGATCACACCGGCGAATTGCGGATTGTTGATCGCACCGACCCCGTCGACCGCAAAGATCTGATCGATATCCAGGTTATCGATCTGGATGTCCACGGTGCCCGTGCGGGTGGCGAAGTTGAATTCGGTCATGGAGGAGCCAACATCGACGATCTGTGCTCCGGTCGAGAGATCGCGTTGTGTGCCCGCGGCGAAGCCGGCGAACTGGGCGGTCCCTTGGAAAGCCCCGAAATCCGATGGGTCCGGCAGCTTGCCGGCCACGAAGGTGCCGAGATGCACGATATCGGTGCCGATCTGCTGTGTGCTCTGATCCTGACCGGAGTATTTTGCGGAGAACCAGCCCCAGCGCACATATTGCGGCTGTGACTCGACCCCGGTCGGGAACAAATCATCGGGATTGGCAAGCCCGGCCGAGGCCAGGGTGAACTCCGACTCCGTGACTGTCCCGCCGATCACCGAAGGGGCCGCGGTATCGGCAACGGCAAAGCGGTCGTCATCGATATAGGCGGTCGATTGCGACACCGGCGTGAAAGCGAAGACATCGCCGCCATCCGAGCCGGGTTGGAACCCGCTCTGCCCGTTATCGGTGAAGAGAAGGACTGGCTGCAGCGTATTCTGGTCCTGCCCACCCGGGACGAAATCGATGAAGCCTGAAGTGAGCGCAGGGTCCTGCCCGTCGCGGATCGGGGTCAGCGGATAAAAACCCGGCGCGCTGGAATCGGTGAGTTGCTGGCCGCAGGTCCTGCCATCGCCGCAGGAGGCAAAACCGGTGGCGAAAACGCCCTCGAGCGCCCCGTCGATCCCGATGGTGCTGGTCGTGTCATTCGCCAAAGGCAGCGGGTCCGCAACCACGAAATCCACTTCCGGATTGCGGGTGAGCAGGGCGACATCGCTTTCCTCGACAAACTCGATATTACCCTGTTCGGTGATCGCCAGGGTCTCGCCAGGATCATCGACCACGAACTCCCCAGTGGTGGGGTCGCGGAAGGCTGAGCTGACCACGATGTAGTCGGCATTAGGGCCGAACAATGTGTGACGCTGCGCGTCTTCCACGGTGCCGATATTGCTGGTGGAGAACTCGATCGATCCTGAACCGAAAGGGAAACTCGCCGAGCTGAGCACGGCCGACGAGAGGGCGGGCCCGCCGCCCTCCCGCCGCAC
>JBCDKL010000193.1:0-6191 GCA_038746695.1 Pseudomonadota bacterium
AGCACTGACGCTAGCCAGTGACGCCTCGGCCTCCTGGCGCGCCGACAGAGCTTTGGCATAGGTCTCACGCACCCTGACCTCGGACCGCCCGGCCTCCTCCAGCGTGCCAATCTGCACCGAGCGGTTGCAGACACCGCGGGCGAGCTCTGTCCCTTCGGCCGCATCGATCAGCACGGCCCGCATATTCGCGGCATAGACAAAGGCTTCGTCCCCGCTCTGAAACGCTGCTCCGCCGCTTACGATGCCATGATCGAGTGTGATCACGTTCAAGACAGCCCCTTCATAGCCCATGGCTTGGGCCGCCTTGGTGGTCAAGCCTATCCCCTCGGCGGTTGAGAGGAAGCGGCCCTCGGGGTCCTCCAGCACCGCCGGAACAGGAAGCACCCCGGTCTCCGCCACGAGATCCGCCATCACCCTGGTCTCGACCCGCGCGGCGAGATCCGCCTCGGGCACCTGGACCGCATCCACATCGCTGGCGGCGTTTTCGGCCACGGCAACCACGGCCGTGGCGGTCAGTACCACTGCCAACCCGATCAGCCCGCCACCGGCAGCGATGAAACCAGGCTTGTTGATCCGCCGGACGCCCTCGGGATGTGGCTCAACCGCCCGGATCAGTTCCCTGCCATTCAAACCTGCGCGCGCCTCGTCGCTCAGCCCCGAATTCGGCACCTGGACACAGCCTGCCATGCCCAGGATCGCAATCCCGGCGGCAGCACATTTCCAACACCCCATTCACTGCGCTCCAATCTGTCCATCCAAACCCACTGCGCCCGCTTAACAAGCGGCCATAGCCTGGGCAAGCCGGAGGCGCGGGATGGGCGGCGAGGTGTCATCCATGCTATGGCTCGCGCAATGGAGACGCTCGACATCCCAGATCTGCGCCCGCGCCACGAGGGAGAGGACGATTACGCCCTGATCGAAGCGCATCGCCACCACGGCCTTGCGCGCGACCGGTTCGGCATTCTCATCAGCTTCTCCCACGCCGATTTCCAAACCCTGATGAGGCCAGACCTGACCCGCCAGCTCGAAACCGAGACGATGCGGATGAAAGGCGTCACTTCGGGCCCGGTCTGGGATCTCTTCGCCAACTCCATGCTGTTCGCCAATGGCGCCCGCCACCGCGCCAGGCGCAGCCCGCTTCAGCGCAGCTTCGCCCAACCGATCATCGCGGCTCTGCGGCCGCAGATCCGCCACGCCGCCGAGGCGCTGATACGACCGCTGCTCGGACAGGAAAAGATCGATTTCGTCGAGCGGATCGCAGGCCCCCTGCCCGCGCGCATCATCGCCAGTATTCTCGGCGCGCCGGAAGCGGATGTCGCGCGCTTCACTGCCATGGTCTACAGCGCCAGCCGCGCCCTCTCAATCGCCTCGGACAAAGCCTTCGCCGAGGGCAGCTTGGCGATGGGAGAGCTTGCTGACTATGTCAGGGCGCTCCTGGAACAGCGCCGCGCCAACCGGCGGACGGATCTGCTCAGCACCTATCTCGACAAAGTGGCGGACAGCGATCTGAGCGAGGAAGAGATCCGCGCCCAGATCGTGACCCTGATCATCGCTGGCTCCGACACGACCAGGATGGCGACCGCGATTACCTTCGCCCGGCTGCTCGAGAAACCGCCGCTCTGGCAGCGGCTGGTCGCGGATCCAGACGGGCTCAAAGCCCAAATTGCCCAGGAGGGACTGCGTCACGACCCGGTGGTTGCCCTGATCCCCCGGGTCGCGATCACCGATCTCACTATCTCTCGCCGTGAGCTGCCAAAGGGCACGGTATTCGGCGCCTCGCTGATCGCGGCGATGCGAGATCCAGCCGTTTACGCCAATCCGGCGCGCTTCGATATCGACCGGTGTGACCATCCCCGCTGGCACCCCGCTTTCGGTCATGGCGCGCATCGCTGCCTGGGCGAGGCACTGGCACGGGCCGAGATTGAGGAAACCCTGGCCGCGCTGGCCCGCCTCGCCCCTGGCGCACATCTCAGCAGCGCGATGCCGCGGCTCAAAGGCATCGGCGCGACACGGGGGATCGATCACTTCACAGTGGCGCTGGCCTGACCCCTACCTGGACGCCAGTTCACAAGAAAGATACCGGCCCCCACCAGCACCAGCGCCATCAGCAGCGAGATCCCCACAGGCTCGCCCAGGATCAGCCACCCAAATGCCACTCCGAAGACAGGCGCGAGGAACCCGAAGGAGGCCATCTGTGCGGCAGGATAGACCGAAAGAACCCAGAACCAGCCGAGAAAGCCGATCGACACGACCACGAGAACCTGGAAGGTAAAGATCCCCCAAAGCAGCGGTGTCATCTCGCGCAGGACTGGCCCTGTCGCCGCGCCGAGCGCGGTCAGAAGCAGTGCGGAGACACCAAGCTGATAGAGCAACTGCATCTCCGGGCGTGCTGAGCTCAGCCGGGTCAGCCGCATCATCAACGCCAGAACCGCCCAGGAGAACGCCGCGCAAAGACAAAGTAGATCGCCGATCCAGGCCTCTGCCCCCGGAACTGCGCTGCGATCGGCCAAGGCGAGAACGACACCCGCCAAGGCGAGCGCCAAACCAAAAACCTTCGCGACGGTCAGCCGCTCTCCCGGGATCAGCCAATGCGCCGCCAGCGCCACCCAAAACGGCATAGTGTAGAAGAAAATCGAAGCCCGCCCGACCGAGGTGTACTCCAGAGCTTTGAAAAGCATCGCGAACTCTGTCGAGAAAAGCAGCCCCGCGACCAGCCCTGGCCCAAGAGTGCCGTCGCTTAGAGACAATCTCCGCCCGGCAAAGTTCGCGAACAGCAAAACCGGCAGGATCGCCGCGGCCGAACGCAACCCGGCCTGCGCCAGCGGTGACATTCCCTGATTGACCAGAACCACCAAGGATTGGTTCAAGCCCATCAGTAGAGAGAACCCGATCAGTGTCGCCGCCCCAAGCGCATCGATCCGGTTGCGTCTTACGGGTCCTGTCTCCATAGCGCATGCGTGCCATCCGGCCGCCGCATGCGCAAGCAGTGGAAATCGCCCCACCGCGCCGGGGCTGGAGGTATATCCCACCACCCGCCTCTAGCCTAGGAGCGGCTAAGGGCAGGTCGTGCGTTCATGCAGATGGCAACCGATCGCCGCAGAGACAGGTGTGATACCGCCCTGTCGCCGAATGGGCGGAGATGATCGCCTCCAGATCCAGGCTCTCCAGCGCCGCCTCGATATCCGTGTTGGCTTGATCCTGACCCGCGCTGCCGGTCAGGATCTCACAGGCCCCACCCTGCTCGGCCAGATATTCCAGCGATCCGATCAACACGTAATCATCCGAGAACAGGTTGCTGCCCGACAGATCCAGGACCTTCATGATCCAGCCCGAGATATCCAGTTTCGGCCAGACCGGCAAAAACGGCACGATGTCATCCTTGTTCTGATAACGCGTCGTCTTGCCGGTGAGCCCCTTGCTCTGAAACCAATCCGCGAACGCCTGATCCGCGGTCATCGGCGTCGCATAGGCATCGATGCGCGAGATCAGCCCGGGCCAACGTGTCTCGACCAGCGAGGCCACAGGATAGACCAGTGCCGCGCCCTTCGAATGGCCTGTAATCACTATTCCCTTCACCGGATCGGCTTTGTCCTCGACGATCTTCGCCAGGGGGCCCTCACCCACCTGCCATAGCGAAAGGGCCGCCTCGGCGAACCCAGCCTCGATCTGACCGATCTTGCTGCCCGCGATCGTCCAATCCACCGGGCCGGCCTTGAAGTCATTCACCCAATCCTCGACCCAGGCGGCGGTGTCGCTGCCCCCGGGCGGTAAGGTGCCGCGCAGTGCCAGGACCGCGTAGCCGTCAGATGTCCGCCCGACAAAGCCCGCATTGATCGACTCGCTGCCATCGAAGAAAAAATCGGGCGGCGCATCCGGCAGACCGAGATTGGCCAGCAGGCCGGATGTGGCCGCGTCTGGTATCCAGGTCGAGATCGAGCCCGAGGCTGGTTGGATGTTGTAGGTCAAGATCGCCGCATCCAGCATGCGGCAGGCCCAATCGTGACGTTCTTTCGTCGCGCTATCGCTCATCACAAGCCCCAGTTCTGTGGCGGGTCCAAGTCTACCACCCAAGGCCGAATCTGCGAAATTCGAAACCCGCATTTGGCGAAAGATATGCGATCCTGGCCAATCCTCGCCGGCATGCTTGACCATCCCGCCCTGCCCCGCCACCTTGCGCGCGCAATGCGAGAGATGCCGGCACCAGCACCGGCCAGAGACTTGACCCGGCGGAGGAGCCCCAGATGACCTATGAACCCATCGAACTTCTAATCAATGGCGCCTGGCAGTCCGGCGAGGGCGGGGCCGAGGACATCATCGATCCCGCCACCGAGGAAGTCCTGGGCCAAACCCCGCATGCCTCCGCCGCCCAGCTCGACGCGGCCCTTGCTGCCGCCGATGAGGGGTTCAAGACTTGGAAGGCGATGACCCCTCTCGCCCGCCAAGCGATCATGGCGAAGGCGGCCGATACGCTCGCCGCCGATATCGACCCGATCGCCACAAACCTGACCCGCGAGATGGGCAAGCCGGTGTTCGAGGCAAAACTGGAGCTCGGCTTCGCCATCGATGTGCTGCGCTGGTATGGCGAGGAGGGCAAGCGCGCTTATGGCCGCCTGATCCCGCCCCGGATACCCGGCGCGCGGCAGATGATGGTGAAGGAGCCCGTGGGGCCTTGCTCGGCCTTCGTGGCGTGGAACTTCCCGGCCGTGAATGTGATGCGTAAGGTGGCCGGCGCGCTGGGGGCGGGCTGTTCGCTGATCATCAAACCCTCTGAGGAGACACCAGCGACGGCTGTTGCCATCGGCCGGGCGCTGCAGGATGCGGGCCTGCCGCCTGGGGTCCTGAACATCGTCTTCGGCGTCCCGGATACGGTCAGCCGTCATATCCTCGCCTCGCCGGTGACCAAGAAATTGAGCTTCACGGGCTCGATCCCGGTCGGCAAACATCTGCAGAAACTGGCCGCCGACACGCTGAAACGCTGCACGATGGAACTTGGCGGGCACTCGCCAGTGATCGTGTTCGATGATGCCGATGTCGATAAGGCGATCGAGGTGATCGGCACCAACAAATTCCGCAATGCAGGCCAGGTCTGCATCTCGCCGACGCGCTTCTATGTGCAGGAGAACGCCTATGCCAAGTTCGTCGACGGGTTCAGCGAGATCGCCAAAACCCTGAAGGTCGGCAATGGGCTCGAGGATGGCGTTCAGATGGGCCCGCTGGTCGCCGAGCGCAGGCTCGAAGTGATGCATGGCTGGGTGTCGGACGCGGTCGATAAGGGCGCGACAGTGACGGCCGGCGGAGCACGGATGGGCAATAAGGGGTGGTTCTGGCAACCGACAATCATGAAAGACGTGCCCGAAGAGGCGCGGATCATGACCGAGGAACCATTCGGCCCGGTCGCACCGGTCGTACCTTTCAAGGCGATGGACGAAGTGGTCGAAAAGGCGAATGCGCTGCCCTTCGGCCTCGCGTCTTATGTCTTCACCAGCGATGGCGGTAAGGCGCGGCAAATGTCCGAAGCGCTCGAAGCGGGTCTTGTAGGCGTCAATCACCCGATGGTCTCGATGCCCGAGACCCCATTTGGCGGGGTCAATGAGTCGGGCTATGGCTCGGAAGGCGGGATCGAGGGCCTGGAAGCGTTCCTGCGGACGAAGTTCGTCACCGAACTCGGGGTCTAAGGAGACCCGCCCACCCTCGTGCAAGAGCCACCGCCCACCCCCACCCACCCACCGGTGGTCGGTGGCTCTTGCGCGAGAGTGGGCGGATTGTGGGATTTGTGAATGGCTTCTGCAAGCGGCCTCGACCAAGACGCGACCGCTGCTCGCCGGGCTCGCGTGGGCGGCGGTCGCGCTTGGTCGGGAAAGCAAGCGAGCAGCGGTGCGCAAGGCGCGGCGTTGACAGGTACTAAGATCCTCTCCACCGTGCCGTCCTTCAGGGAGGCTCAATGCAGATCATCGTCGTCGGAGCCGGCATCACCGGTGTCGCCACCGCTCTGATCTTGGCGCGGGCCGGCCAGAGCGTCACACTGATAGACAGGCTTGCACCCGGTGATCCGGGACAGACTTCCTTCGGCAATGCCGGGATCCTCGCGAGCGCCGGTGTGGTGCCGGTCTCGGTCCCGGGGCTTTTGAGCAAAGTACCGCGCATGTGGCTCGACCGGGATGGGCCGGTCTATTTCCGCCTGTCCCATCTGC
>JBCDKL010000194.1:0-6178 GCA_038746695.1 Pseudomonadota bacterium
TCGGCGGCAGTGCCTGAAGCTTGGCGTTCAGCGCCAGCGCCGGCATCGGGATCGGGATGTTGAACCGGGCCCAGAGGCTGAGCATCGCGCTGATCGAGCCCATCCGTGAGGGGCTGAGTGCATCATCGCCAAATGCCTCTTGAATGGTCGCAAGCGATTCCAGCACCATCGCCAGCTTAAGGATCATCTCGAACGGGATCTGGATCGAGGGCGGCGACAGCCCCGCAAACCCGCTCAACTGGCTGCTCATCGCCGAGGCCGATTCGGGATCGCCGAGCGGTGGCAAGTTCAGCGCCTCGTTCAATTTCAGGAGTGGCGGCAGTCCGGCCATAAGCCGCGCCATCGCCAATTTGGGCGGGCTGAGCTGGAAGCCGAAACTCGACCCCGCGGGGGCGTCGGGCAGCTCCCCCGCCGTAACGTTGAAAGGGTCGATACCCATATCCTGCAGATCCAGCGCGAGCCGTGCGGCGAGCGCGAGGTTCAGCAAAGGCTGGATCTTCAGCGTGGTCAGCCATCCCAGCCGCGGCCAGACGTTCCCGCTGAAACTGTCGGCTGCCTGCTGCATTTCGAATTCGAGCTGGGGCAGATTGTCGATTTTGAATGTGCCGAGCGCCAGCGACATGGTCAGCGCGATCTGCATCATCGCGCCGCCACCGAAGTCAATGTTGGGCAGGCGCATCTCGTCAAAGCCGGCGGCGATCTTGATATCGCCGCGCTCGGCTGGGTCCAGCCCGGGCAGCGCGGCAACCAGTTGCATGCTGAGCGGCACGCTTGGCAGAAGCATGGAGAACCCGGTGCTAAAACGCATTCGGGCGGCATCGGCGGGGACGGTGCAAAAGCAAGACATGGGGCGCGCGGGGCCTCCTTAGGTTTCCACGACGACGATCGAGATGTTGTCGGCTCCGCCCCCATCGAGCGCGACTTGCAACAACCCGTCTGCGACCGTTTCGATCGGGCTGTTGGCGAGGAAATGCTGGAGGGTGGCTTCTCCGGCATATTTGGTTAACCCGTCCGAGCAGAGCAGGAACCGGTCGCCCGGCAGGGCATCTCCGCGGCGTTTATCGATGACCAGCTCTTCACCGACCCCGACTGCCCGGGTGATCTGATTAGAATGCGGGTGAAGCTCCGCCTCGTCCCATGTGAGCTGGCCCTGTTCGACCAGTTCGCCCACCACGGAATGGTCCGAACTCAGCATCTCGATCCGGCCGCTGCGCAAACGGTAGAGACGGCTGTCTCCGGCCCAGAGGCAGACGAAATGCTCGCCCGCCAGCACCAGGACGACCACAGTCGCCCCTATCGTGGCCCCTCCGCGGCGCGCTGCCTCTTGCCGAATGTTGCGATGCGCGATCTGAAGCGCCTCGCGCGCGGCATGCATTGTCGAGGCGGGGTCCAGATCCAGCGGGATCATCGCCAAAGCTTCGGTCACCGACTGGCTGGCGTAATCGCCGCCGTCATGGCCGCCCATCCCGTCTGAGACGACCCAGATGCCAAGCTCGGGGATCGCCAGCACCGCATCCTCGTTGACCGAGCGGACCAGGCCCACATGGGTGCGCGCGCTATAGCGGCGCTCGGCAGTGGCGGGGGGGAGGATCATCTCAGGCGCCTCCTTGGGCCCAGGCCAGTGCCTGGCTGTCGAAAAACGCGCTGGCTTCGGCGGCGCTGTCGGGTAGGGACGGATTTGTCATCATCCGGTGCTGGCCGTGATGGGCCGAAATCCAGATCGATCCGGCAGGTGCCATCGTGGTGATGGCAGCACCAGCGGGCAACGGCGCGGCGCTGGCCAGTGCCGTCGAGTGGCCGATCCCGAAGGGCCGTGCTTCGGCGGCCGGAGCTGGTGCGGCCAGTGGCGCGAGAGCTGCTACGAGACTGTCGGGCGAGCTGCCGTCGTCGAGACTGTCGAGCGCCGCGCTCTCCAGCGCATCGAACGCCGCCATTCCCGCCAGATAGGCGGGCCAGGCCGCCGCCTCGACCTCGGCGGCCAGGCAGAGCGGGAATTGCCTTCCGACCCGGTCCACGCTCGGCATCACGACCCCCACCGCGCCCTTGTCGCCCGCAAGGCCGGGGCGCAGCGCGAAGCGCCAGATCGGGGCGCTGAAGTAAGCCTCCCGCCAGCCATCGCCCAAAGCACCGCGCCCGGTGAGCAGAAACTGCTGCATCCAGCCGTCCCAGGCCGAGACGAAGCCGGGCGAGAGCCCGCGCCGGATGAAATCCCCCGCGCCCGGGATCTTGCCATAGATGCCATATCCACCCCCCATCGGCTCACAGCGATTTCGGACAGCGGAAGCTGGCGATCGCCGGCAGGGTGAACGGGTTCAGGGCCGATCCGGCGCGGAGCTGGAACACCGAAATCCGTCCGCCGATATTGAAGATCACGCGCGAGCGGTCGGAGACATTGGTCCGCCGGATCTCGGCCGCATCCAACAGCCGGAACCAGGCCCAGGGCCCGTCTCGGGTGATGGCGTTTTCGATCCCGCCAGTCTCCGGCGCGAAGGCCACCCTGGTGCGCCCGCCCGCCTGCCCTGGCCAGGTGAGGGGCGTGACCTGGGGTGGGCCATGGGCATAGGAAATCTCCTGGCCCTCGACCTCGACGATCACCTGCTCTGCATTGGGGTCGAGCGCCACTGGCGTCATGTCGAAGGTGACCGAGGGCAGTCCGGCCGACAGGAAGAAGCTGTCGCGGATCTCGGCCGCGCGTTGGAACTGCGCCAACACCGCATTTGAAATTCCGAGATCGGTATTGTTCACCCGCTTCCAACGCCAAGGGTTCGATGTGGTGTCGACAAAGGCGATGAGATTTTCGTTGAAGAACGCGTCGATCAGTCCATTCGGACCGAACAGCTTGCCGAAATCCTGCAAGGTCACATCCGCCTTCGCACCCCGATTGAACGGATAGCGCCCGTTCAGAGCGCGCTGGCAGAACGGATAGACATTCGCCTGCCACTGCGCATTCAACCCGGTGCGCGCACCGCCGACCGCGATGCCGGACGAGCCCGCCGCCACTTGCTTGGCCCAGCGTTGCATTGGGCCTTGCAGGCGCCCGGTCGCCGCCTCCAGCCGGGCCGCGGCCCCTGCCCCGCCTTGGCTGACAATTGCAGCACCCGAGCTTTGACCCAGTGTCAGCCGGTTCAGCTCGCGATAGACCTCGGTCATGGTGCCGACGACTTCGTCGAGCTGCGAGGGTCCACCCTCGACCCCGTCGACCAGATCATGCAGCCACGAGAACCGATCCTCGACATATTGCCCGGGTTTCTCGGCCACCTCGCCTTCGGCCCCCGTCGGGGCCGCCGATCCCAGCGCTTCGACCAGGGCCTGGGTACGGGCATCCAGAGCCGAGAGCGCCTCGGTTCGCGCGAAATCGGTGGCGCCTTCGGCCGCATTCTCGGCATTGATCGCCTGTTCCCGCTTCTCGGTCAGCTTGGTCTCTTCCGAGACCGCTTTCATGATGTTCACGATCGGCGAGGACGGGCCGGAGAGCACATTGGTGACCTCGGTGGCATGGGAGAGGCTCTCCATCGGCACAATGTCGATATCGCCGAGAAGCTGATCGTAGCGCGCCACATAGTCGTTGTAATAGAGGTTCAGAACATCGCGGCTGAGCCGGGCGAGCGCCGTCGGCGTGGTCTCGACTTCGCCGCGCGGGCCCAGCACCCAGCTTTCGTTCTGGATCCGCTCGGCGACCTCCAGCGCTTCGGGAAGGAAGCTGTCATTGAAGCCATCATAGGTGAAGATGCCCTCGACCCCCTCCGAAAGCGGCTTGCCCGAAGGGCGCACCAGCACGCGAGAGGTCGCGGGTCCGCCCACCTCGGTCAGCCGGAACTGTACCAGGTTGCGCGCGGCGGGGCCTTTGACGATGCTCTGATAGATCCGCTCGGCGAGCGGTTTTTCCGATAAAAGCCCCTGGATTTGATCAACCAGCGGACCGTTCAATGCGATCTCGCGCATCGGCTGGCTCAGCATTTCGTCCAGATGGCCGGCGAGATCGGCCTGCAACTCCTCCTGTCCCGCATAGGTCAGGGCCCAGTCTATCTCTAGCCATTGCTTGACCAGGCCCTCATCCATCGGCCCCTGCAGGCCGAGCATGAGATAGATCTTCAGCGCCTCATAGAGCAGGTCGGCATTGTTCATATTCGCCTGCATCTGCTCTTCGAGCCGGAACAGCAGGCGGGGCAGCAGAAGCGAGTTTAACGCCCCGCGATAGGTCTGAGCCGACTCGGTGCCCACGGCATCGCCCTGATAGAGGCCCCAGGTCAGCTCTGTCGGCGGTTCGGGATCGCCCGCGGCCGGATTGCCCGGCAGATCGCGCAGGATGTTGAGCGGCGGGACCACTTTAGGGATATCGGAATCCGAGATCGGGCTGCCGGGGATCTGGGCGACGAGTTGCTGATACTCAGTGACCTTGCCGCGGGCATCCGAGATCAGGGTCGAATTGCCCAAGAAAGAATTCGTCCAGACCGCGACCATACCGCAAAGAACAACCACCCCCGCAGCGATCGACCCGCGCAGGATCCAGCGATAGCGCCGCTCGACCGCATCATCGGCCGAGACCAGACCCGCCTCGCGGAAAATCACGCCGTTCAGCAGCCGGGTGAGGAAATAGCTCCGCCCCTGACCCTGGCCCGAGCCAATCGCCTGGCGCCCGATCCCGAAGGTACGTGCCATGCCCATCATCAGCCGGTCGATCGGCGTGCCTTCCTGCGTGCCCGACGTGAAATAAATCCCGCGCAGGAGCTGTATGTCCTCGAACCGGCTGTCCTGGAAGACCTCGCCGAGGAAGCTCTCCGCCACGCCGCGCAGCGAGGCGATCTGCGAGGGAAAGCCCGAGATCAGGCTGCGGCGCTGGTAGTCCACCTCCGACTGCATCCGCTCTAGCGAGCGGTTGGCGAGCTGGTCCAGCAGCGCGTTGAATTCCGTGTTGAAGGCCTGCATGGGCGGGGTGTCGCCGGTTTTCTCGAATGGCAGGGTGAACCCCCAAACCTGCTCACGCTCCTCGCTGCCCAGATTGTCGAAGAACTCCTGGAAACCCGCGATCAGATCGGCCTTGGTGAACAGCACATAGACCGGGAAACGCACCCCCAGCCGCTCGCGCAATTCATGCAGGCGGGTGCGGATGGCGCGGGCATGGCCGCGCCGGGTCTGCTCGTCCTGCAACGATAGGTCCGAGAGGCTGATGGCGATCAACGCGCCATTGATCGGCTGGCGCTTCCGGTGCTTCTTGAGCATGTCGAGAAAGCCGGTCCAGGCCGCCGCATCCGCCTGGGCATCGCTGTCCTGAGTGGTATAGCGCCCGGCTGTATCCAGCAGCACCGCGTCATTGGTGAACCACCAGTCGCAATTTCGCGTACCGCCGACCCCACCGATCGAGCCTTTTCCCATCCGCTCAGCCAGCGGGAAGTTCAGCCCGGAATTCACAATGGCCGTCGTTTTTCCCGCGCCGGGAGGGCCGATGATCACATACCAGGGCAGTTGATAGAGATGGCGCGACCCAAAACGACCGCCGAGTTTGGATTTACGCAGGAACCCCAGCGCCTCGGTCATCCGTTCTTTGACTTCGCGCAGCTCGGCCTGCACGGCGGCGTCGGTCGGGTCTTCCTCGACCGCGGCGGAGGTGATCGTTTCGGTCATCTCCTTATCGCGCGAGCGGCGACGGAGCAGGATGATCAGGATGGTGATGATGGTCAGGGCCGCCAGCACCCCCAGCGCGACAATCCTGCCAAACACAGTGTCGAAGGGCCGGAATTCGCCCAGGGCCAGCAGCGGGCCGAGATACCAGAGCGTGGCGCCCACGATCAGGCTGGCCAGGATCAACAGCCCGATGGTGCTGAAAAAGATCATTCGGATGTAATTCACGAACATGAGCTTAGCCTGCCTTCACAAGGAGGACTTCGATACGGCGGTTTTTGGCCCGCCCCTCGGCGGTGTCATTCGGGGCGATGGGTTCCTTCTCGGCCCGGCCCTCGGCACTGACCCGGTCCCGATCCTCGAGCTTGTCCGCGATCCGCTCCATCACTGCCTTGGCCCGGGCGAGCGACAGATGCAGGTTCGAAGGAAAGCGCGCGGTGCGGATCGGCACATTGTCGGAATGACCCTGGACGATGATCGTGCCCGGCTCGTCATTCATCGCCTCGGCGACCCGGTCCACCACCGGCTGGAACCGCGGCTCCAGACTGTCCGAGCCCGA